>NZ_JALLGN010000001.1:0-506189 GCF_023072605.1 Brevibacterium sp. R8603A2 | reverse complement strand
CAACAATCGGCGCCTCCACGGCTCCCTCGGGATGCTCACCCCGATAGAGTTCGAGACGCTCCACTACGAGGCCCTCAACCGAGAGCCCGAACCCGCAAAGTAGCGGCAGAGAACCCGGGGCGGTTCAAGTCGGCCGAGCTGCGGGAGCTGCGCAAGCGGAACCGGCTGTTGGAGCAGGAGAACGAGGTGCTGCGGTGCGCGGCGGCGTATCTGTCGCAGGCGAATCTGCCGGGAAAATGATGTACCTGCTCGTTCGCGAGCTGGCCGCTGACGGGGTCCCCGTCGCGGTGACGTGCCGGGTGCTGAAGATCGCTCGCCAGCCGTTCTACCGGTGGCTGGCCGAACCGGTCACGCAGGCCGAGTGGGACCAGGCGCACCTGGTCAACGCGATCATCGACGCGCACGCCGACGACCCGGAGTTCGGGCGCCGGCTGATCGTCGACGAGCTCCGTGACGCCGGGTTCACCGTGTCTGATCGGACGGGGTGGGAGCGGTGTAGTGAGCACGAGGTGTGGTCAGTCTCGCTCCGGCGTGACGCGTGAGATTCGGGTGGTGCTGCGGTGAGTGGTCAGGGAGGCAGAGACGACAGTGGTGTGCACTCCCGTCACGGGAGTGCACACCACTATTGTGACGAGGCGAGCTCAGTCGCGCTCAGTTACTTGCGCGAGGTCCGGCGGACGTAGGTCAGCGCGGTCAGGCCCAGGGCGATGAGGACACCAGCGGTTGCCAGCGTCATCATTGCAGAGGTTCCCGTGCGCGGAAGCGAACCGTTGTCATCGGTGTCCGGGCCGCTGTTATCGGAATCGTCACCCGGCTGGTCATCCTCCGAGCCCGGATTGGGGCCAGGGCCCTGAGTCGGTTCCGTGGTGGGCTCCGTGGTCGGTTCCGTGGTGGGCTCCGTGGTCGGTTCCGTGGTGGGCTCCGTGGTCGGTTCCGTGGTGGGCTCCGTGGTCGGTTCCGTGGTGGGCTCCGTGGTGGGCTCCGTGGTCGGTTCCGTGGTGGGTTCCGTGGTCGGTTCCGTGGTGGGCTCCGTGGTCGGCTCCGGAGTCGGGACGATCGTCTTGGCGGAGTTCTCCAGGGTCAGCGCAACCGCAGCGTTCGACTCGGGCGTCACGGAGAAGGTGCCGTCTCCATTGTCGGTGACACCGTCACCGGTGATCGTGTAACCGTCCCATTCGAGACCGTCGACCGCAGGCAGAGCGATCTCGGAGATGACAAACGTCGAACCGAGTGGGAACCGGACTGACTGAGCGCGGTTCCCCTCGCCGAGGAGAACCTCCATTGTCCGCGTTTCCTCGCCGACCGTGTACTCGACGGTGAATTCGGTGCCCTCGGGAATCTCCGACGGATCAACACCGGTCACCGACTTCGCGATCGAGAAGCGGGTGAAGGCCGAACCGTCTCCGTCGCCGCCGCCGGACTGCCTGTACTCGTAGACGTAATCCCTCTGGGTGCCCTGCACGGTGTAGTCATTGCCGAACTTGTCCCCGACGAACACCTCACCGTCGGCTACGGTCAAGTACTGAATCATGTAGACGACCTTCCGATCGGAAGGCACGTTCTTGATATCGACCGAGAACTCACGCTCGCCGTTCGCTGCCGGAAAGTCGATGACAAGATCGTCCGCAGAAACGGGCTTCCATCCGCCCGTGTACTGGCCGGCCTCGTCGATCGCCTGAACCTGCACCCTGATGAAACCTCCCTCGTCAGTTCCGACGAGCGTGTGGTTCTCCACCTCCGTGGTACCGCGCTGCAGGGAGTCGTTGACCGTGATGGTGCCGTTGTCCGTGACACTCGACGGGATCTGGATGGTCCACTGGATCTGACCGCGCTCGTTGAGGCCGGAGGACTGCTTTCGCGGCTGCGTCGGAGCCGGATTGTTCGGCAGGATGCCCTGTCCGCCCGGCACCGTCACCGGCACGATCGCGTTGCCGACCTCGAACTCGACCGCGGTTTCCTGCGTGGCCCGTGTGGCCTGGACCTCGAGCCAGAGGTTTCCGCCGATCGACTCCTTGTCGTTGACGAAATCGGTCAGCGTGCAGATGACCTGAGACGGCCTCTCTTCACTGACCGTGCATTTCGCGACGGTTTCGCCGTCTGGGTTCTTGAGATCGAAGCTGGGGCTCTCCCGCTGGAACTCGGGCGGCAGAGTCATGCCGAAGGTGTCTCCGCCCTGTGCGTCGTTGGGCACAGTCCACTGAGCATCGATCCGCAGCTTGTCCCACTGCCTGGTCGGACCATCGGACCCATCTGATTTCTTCAGGGTGATGTTGGTGATTGCATCGGGGTAAGTGACGTCCGGGGACGCTGCTGAAGCGGGTGTCGTCATGGCGATCGACGCCAGGGCGACAAACAGCGCGAGTGCGAAACCCCACGCTCTTCTGACTGAAGTGGTCAAGACGGTTCTCCATACTGAGCGGATGGCGGTGAAGTGGCGATTGCCGGGGGCCCCGGACATTGTCGTGCAATGAGGCCCGCATCCGCTGGGGATGAGCGCAGGCGCAGTCGGACTGCGCCTGCTATTCACTGCCTAGATAAGGTATCTCCAGAGCCACAGTGTAGCGCAGCTGTGCGCATCCGCCATTTCTGTACTTTGTGTAACCGAAAGTCCGAGGTGGCTCGGAAGGGAGTGATTCGTCTCAGTTCCGGTTCTCCCGACAGCGGCGTGGAGCGCAAGCAGGGCGCCCAGAATCGAAGCCCGCGCGGGGAGATCCCTGCGCTATGGTCGGAGCGTCATGAACGATCACACCGCTAACCCCAGTGCGGGCCGTCACCCACGCTCAGGGACTGCTCCGGTGCCCGTCATCGGAGGGGGTGCGGCGGGCATCCGGTGTGCCGCAGTTCTCGCAACCGCCGGCGCGGCAGTCACCATCGTCGCCCCAGGAAGGCGACCGAGTGCCGAGTTGCCGCCGTTGTCGAAGACGGTCTTCGCGGAGCCTCTCTCACTGGCCGCACACCGCACAGGTCTGCCTTCCAGTGAGCATGCCGCATCCGACTCCTCTGGACCGCCCACCGCTGATCGCGCATGCCTCCGGGAGGGTGGCGACGCGGGATTCGTAGTCGGCGAGGTCGTGGAAGCGCGGCGGTATGCCGTTGACCAGCCAGCGCCAGTAGTAGATGGTCCGCCAGCTCGCGAACCCGGTGTCCGCGCCCTGCCACACGGGCGAGTTCGCTCCGAGCGCGACCAGCACCGGCAGCCAGGGGCGCAGCCCGTTGAGGGCCCGGACGCCGGTGGCGAGGTCGGCCAGACCCACGTGGACGTGCAGGCCGTTGACATGATGGTCGACGGTGAAGCGCGGGGCGAGCTCGGCGAGGGTCGAGTAATGAGCCCCGGGACTCACCTCGGAGGGTGAGCGCGGGTGGTCCGGTGCGGTCCCCAGGGCCGCGACCGCGAACCCAATGCGGTCCGCGGTCGCGGCGAGTGCGCGGCGGAAACCGAGCAGTTTGGACAGTGCCGTGCCGGTCTCGGTGTGCACGGGGGAGTTGTACTCGAGCTGGCAGGTGAACCATTCGGCGGTCGCGCTCCCGCCGGCGACCTCGAGCGCGTGGAGCGTGCGCGTCTGCTCGGGGGAGGGGGAGGCCGGCAGTCCGGTGTCCCGATCGATGAGGAGGTACTCCTCCTCGATTCCGAATGTCGTCATGGCCGACCGCCTCGTCGTCGAAGGGCCGAGGCGCCGATGCGAGTCGCAGCGGCCCTCGCCGAGCGGCCGCCCTGCACCTCGGGTAGAAGCAACCTATTACGCGGACGCCGGTTCGGCAATGAGCGCCGGCCGGACGATGCCGCCGGTGCACTGCGGCGATTCGGCGGATCAGCCGGTCGGGATGGCCACGATCGGATCCGTGGTCGGCGCCGCCGACCCGCCCTCGGGCTCGACGGTGATCGTGAACGTCGATCAGACGGGCACCCGGTCGAACGCTGTCGGCGCGCGTCCTGCCGCCGGTCATCGAGGCGGCCCAACCCCGTCGCGCGTATTCCCGGCGGAGGTGCGGTTGCCTGCGCGGGATTCCGCTTCCACTCATCACTGCCGCCCCAACTATCGTGCCAATTCGCCGAACCTCGACCGGATGCGGGACTTCGTGAGATTTGTTCCGCGCGGTGATCGGTTCTGCGCACCGGGCGGGATTCGACCCGACCGGCAGCTCTCGGATCACGGGTCCGGGAGCAGGTCAGTCCAGGCGGCCGCCGCGGATCGTCAAGGCTGTGTCGGCCAGGGGCACGAACTCGGTATCGTGGGTGACGACGACCGTTGCGGTGTCGAACTGCCGGGTCGTCGCCACGATGAGGTCGATGATGGCTCTCGAGCGGTCGTGATCGAGCGCGGACGTGGGTTCGTCGACCAGCATGACCTTCGGTCGTCCCATGAGAGCTCGCGCGACGTTCACCCGTTGCCGTTGACCACCGGACAGCTGATGCGGTCGCCGGTCGGCGGCGGCGGCCAGACCGACGACCTCGAGCAGCTCGTGCGCCCGCTGGCCGGCACGGGCCAGCTGCCGGCCCCGGGCCCCGCGCAGATGCTCAGTGAGCACGAGCTGGTCGTGCGCGGTGAGCAACGGGAGCAGGTTGGGCTGCTGGAAGATCGTGCCGAGCTGCGTTCTCCGCAGCATCGCGCGGTCCTTCTCCGGCAGTCCGGTGAGCTCGCGACCTGCCAGGCGCACCGATCCCGAACTCGGACCGATGAGGGTCGACGCGACGGCCAGGAGCGAGGACTTGCCGGATCCCGACGGTCCCACGAGAGCAGTGACGGTTCCCGACTCGGCGGAGAGATCGACGGCGGCCAGGGCGCGGATGGTGCGGGGTGCGCCGTTCTCGTCCACGCCATCGGGGTAGACGAGGCTGACGTTCTCGAGCCGGAGCGCGGGAGCGGATCGGTGGGGTGCGGGGGAGGGCAGGGGCTGAGGCGTCGATGAGTGCATGGTCAGTTCCCTCCGAGAGCGAGCAGGGGATCGATCCGGGTCACGCGCCGGGTGGCCAGTGCAGCCCCGATCAGACCGAGGACGAATACGCCGAGCACCGGCGTGAGGATGGTCATCGGCGTCAGCGCGAACGGCACTGCGGAGCCGACCGCCGCTCCTCCGGCGGCGCCGGCTGCGCCTCCGGCCGCAGCTCCGAGGAGCACGACGAAGGCGGCCTGGGTCATGGAGTCCCGTACGAGGTAACCGCGGGAGGACCCCAATGCGCGAAGGACGGCGAGATCCCGGGTGCGCTGGATGGTCCACACGGTGAGGAAGGACACCACGACGAGGGCGGAGATGCCGTAGAGGAATGCCTGCATCATGAGGAGCGAACCGCGCTCGGACTGGTAGGCGGGCAGCGCGGAGAAGGCCGTGCGGGTGTCCTTCGACACTGTCCCGGCGGCCGCGTCGGCCGACGCGAGAGTGTCCTCGGTGGGCGGACCCGCCGAGTCGGCGATGCGGTCGGCCGGGATCGCGAGGGCTGTCGCCTCGAGCCCATCGCCCAGATGTGCGATGCCGGCGAAGTCGTCGATCGATGTCCACGCCACCGGAAGGTGACTGTAGTACTCGTCCCCGACGATCCCGACCACATCGAGCTCTGTCGAGGACAGGTGAATGGTGTCACCGAGCGAAACAGCGAGATCCGCCGCGGCTTCCTCGCTGAGTACGGCCTGTCCTGCAAGCGGGTGGGTCCGGCCATCGATGGATTCCAGGGAGGGAGCCAGAGCGGTGCCGGTCTCCAGGCCCATCACCGCGACGGAAGCGGCCGGCCCGTTCGAGCCGCCCCCGGTGCCGGCGGCCTCGGCCCGGGTCTGGGTGACACCGAGGCGCTCAGCCCGCGGACCGCTCACTGCGTTATTCCATGCCCGCAGCTCATCGGCTGTGATGACCGACTCAGTGAACGACGGCTCGTCGCCGTCGTCGTCCGGGGCGGCGAAGACGATATGCGACGCGCCGAGGTTCTCCAGGGCCGAGGTGTTCTGCCGGCCCAGTCCGTCGGTCAGACCGGTGAGCAGCACGAGCAGCAGGGTGATGAGTGCGACCACGCCGCCGATCAGGGCGAAGCGCCCCTTCGCGAAGACGATATCGCGGAAGGCCAGGTACATGTCTGCTCTCCGAGGTCGGTAGGAATGTCGGGTGTCCATCCATCATGGTGGAGGGGGCGCGGGCGCGGATCGCCCCACCGGTTGAACCGCAGGGATCATCCGGACGACGCGGAGATCATCCGATCGGTTGACTTCATCCGGAGCGGCAGCAGGTATCATCCGCGGTGAGCCGGCGGATCGGCGGCTCGGCGCGTCGGGTCCGGTGGGTGCGGACGCGCGGAAGAGACGGGCGACAGGCCCTGCGGAGATCGGTCGTCGTGCGTCGTCGTCGCACGATCCACCGGTGGGAGGCACAGTGCCGCGGGTACAGGTGATGATCGTCGATGACCATCCCGTCGTGCGCGCAGGTCTGTGCGCCCTGGTGGACGGGCGCGAGACCATGACGGTGGCGGTCGAGGCCGGCACGGGCGAGGAGGCGCTGCTGCGCCTCGAGGAATTCGGCGCGCAGATCGATGTCATCATGATGGATCTGCGGATGGGCGCGGGAGTGTCGGGGATCGAGGCGACTCGACTGATCCGGGAGCGTTGCGATATACCGGTGCTGATCATGACGGCGTTCGACACCCAGGCCGACGTCGTGGCGGCGCTGGAGGTCGGCGCCATCGGTTACCTGCTCAAGGGCTGCCCGGCCGATGAGATCGCGCGTGCCGTGGAGGACGCGGCGGCCGGGAGATCGGTGCTCTCTCCGTCCGTCATCGCACAGATGATGAAGCGGATCGCCTCCCCGGCGACAGCCCTGACCCCGCGCGAGATCGAGATCCTCGAACTCCTCTCCGGCGGTGCCACCAACCGCCAGCTGGCGCGCCGGCTGTTCATCTCCGAGGCGACAGTCAAGACCCACCTCGTGCACATCTTCGACAAGCTCGGAGCGGACAATCGGACCCAGGCGATCGAACGCGCCCGCGACGAGCGCGTGATCTGAGCAGTCGTCGCAACGAGGTCGGCGTCGGGTCGCGACGAACAGGCAGAGGCGCCGCGGTCATGGCCGGCGAGGCGATCTCAGGTAGTGTCGGTGTGCCATGTGCGATGAATCCCGCTCCGCCGCCGCTCCGGGCCTGCACCCTGACTCCGTCGGCGGTGCGGTGCTCGTCGTCGGCGCAGGCGAGGCCGGTTCGCGTGTGGCCGGTGCACTTGCCAGCAGGGGCGCACCGGTCGTCGTTCTCTCCCCCGACGGTTCGCCCGGCGTCGAACTGCCGCCGCTGTCGAAGAAGCTCTTCGCGGAATCGTTGACGCTCACCGCGCACAGTGTGGACCCGGCCGCCGCAGACTCCGGTCCGGGACATGCCGTGTCCAGCGGCTCGAGCGTCGCACTTCTTCAGGGCGCAGCCGTCGAGCTCGACCTCGACACCCGCTCTGTCCGGCTCGACACCGGGGAGTGGGTCCACGGCTCCGCCATCGTCATCGCCACCGGATCCGCCGCCCGGATCCTCGACATCGAGCTGCCCGGCGGCCCGGCCTTCACTCTGCACTCCGCCGCCGACGCACAGGCGATCCGCGAGCACCTCGCGGCGCTCCGCTCCGGTTCCGCCCAGGACACCCCGGTCGATATCGGCATCATCGGCTCCGGCTTCCTCGCGCTCGAGCTCGCCCGCGGTGCGGTGGACGCCGGCCATACGGCGACCGTGCACCTCAACGGGCCGCACCCGCTGCCCCGGCTCAGCGCACCGCTGAGTGACGCCGTCATGGCGCTCCATGAATCCGCCGGCGTCCGCTTCGTCCCGCACTCCACACCGGTCGACTACGTCGCCCGCGACTTCTGGATCACGGCCGTCGGAGCGCAGGCCGCCACGGATTTCGCCGGCCAGGACGTCCAGCGCACGAGCGCGGGCGCGCTCCTCACCGACGCCCACCTCCGGGTCCTCGCTGCGGGCGGCGCCCCGCTGGAGGCGGTCTACGCGATCGGCGACTGCGGGCAGGTGGCGCACGGCCCGATGGCGGCCTACGGCCCCCAGGAATCCGAACCGGTGGCCGCCTCGCAGGGGGAGTGGCTCGGTCGGTGCCTGGGTGCCGCATCGAACCACGCCGAATCACCGGGTCCCGCCGAGCCCGACCCCTCCGAACACGTGGAGCCGGGCCACTCCGCGCCGACCGCCGCCTGGAGCGACCTCCCGTGGCACTGGAGCTTCCAGGGCCCCGTGCGCGTCTTCACCGCCGGCATGTCCGCCGCCGCATCTCAGGGCGAGCCCGTGGTCCTCGGTGACCTGGCGACGGGGAGCGGGCAGGTGGCGCTGTTCGCCTCGGCGGCGGACGACGCCCCGCTCGTCGGCGTCGAGACCCTGGGCCCGCCCAAGCCGCACCTCGCAGCCCGTCGGCTGCTCGCCTCGGGCACGGTGCCCACCCGAGCGCAGGTGAGCGCCCCGGATTTCGACCTCGTCGTCGCCTCGCGCCTGGCAGGCTCCGGACACGTGAGGGCGTAGACTTGGCGGGTCAGAGTCCCGATCGGAGAGTGTCCCGCTGTCTATGAGCATGTCCGAACTGGCCGCCGCGAACTCGCTCGAGCGCGTCGGCGCCCGGCCGTCGTTCACCGATTACGTCACCGAGGTGTGGCGGCGCCGGGACTTCACATACTCCCTGGCGAAGTACCGCATCCAGAGCGAGAACGAGCGGAACCGGCTGGGCATGCTCTGGGTCGTGCTGCGGCCGATCCTCTCCGCGATGGTCTACGGGCTCGTGTTCGGCCTCATCCTCGCCGGGCAGAGGCCGGAGAACTTCGTCCCCTTCCTCATCATCGGCGTGTTCTTCCTCGAGTTCTTCAACACCTCGATGAACGGCGGAGCGAAGTCGATCATCAGCAACACCGCGCTCGTGCAGTCGCTGCCGTTCCCCCGGATGGTGCTGCCGATCGCCACGGTGCTCCAGAACCTCCTCAACTTCATGCCGACGCTGCTGCTGATGTTCGTCCTCACCATGCTCTGGGGCGCCCGGCCGAGCCTGTACTGGTTCCTCTTCATCCCACTCATCGCGTTGTTCTACCTGTTCAACCAGGGTGTGGCGCTGATCTTCGCGCGGCTCACCGTGCACGTGCGCGACCTCAGCCAGTTCGTGCCGTTCATCTCCCGCCTGATCTTCTACACCTCGGGAGTGTTCTTCGACCCGCGGACCGTGCTCGAGCCCTACCCCACCCTGCAGGCGGTCTACGCCTGGCACCCGCTCAACGAGGTGCTCTCGATCGCGCGCGGCATCCTGCTCGACGAGTACTCGATCCCGTGGGACTACTGGTGGAAGCTCGCGATCTGGGCGGTCGTCGTCCCGGTGGTCGGCGCTGTGTTCTTCTGGAAGGCGGAGGAGCGCTATGGCCGAGAGAACTGAGAAGCCCGCCGAGGGCCAGCCCGTCGTCATCTGCGACGACGTCCACGTCGAGTTCCGCACCCTGGCCACCGGGAAGCCGATCAAGCCCAGCATGAGCAGCGGCCTGCTCCAGCGCGGCCGGTCCCTGCGCACGGTGCACGCGCTCAAGGGAGTGACCTTCGTGGCGCGCGCCAACGAGTCGATCGGCATCATCGGTACGAACGGCTCGGGCAAGTCCACCCTCATGCGCACGATCACCGGGCTCACCCCGGCCACCCGCGGTGCGGTCTACGCGAAGTCACGGCCCAACCTGCTGGGCGTGGGTGCTGCCCTCATCCCGGATCTGTCCGGCGGCAACAACATCATCCTCGGCGGCCTCGCGATGGGCATGGAGCGGTCCGAGATCGAGGCGCAGTACGACGAGATCGTCGAGTTCACCGGGCTCGAGGACTTCATCGACATGCCCATGCGCACGTATTCCTCCGGCATGTCCGCCCGACTCAAGTTCGCGATCGCCACAGCCAAGGAGCACGAGATCCTCATCGTCGACGAGGCGCTGAGCGTGGGCGACCGCGACTTCCAGAAGAAGAGCGAGAAGCGCATCCGCGACATCCGCGAGCGTGCCGGCACCGTGTTCCTCGTCTCCCACTCGATGCGCTCGATCCGCGACACGTGCAACCGCACCATCTGGATCGAGAAGGGTGAGCTCCGCGCCGACGGCGACACCGATGCGGTGGTCAAGGAGTACGAGCAGCACCGGTGAGGCGGCGCGCCGGCCGAGGTGTGAGCAGTCCGCCGGCCGGGCCGGTCAATGCTGCGGATCGGGCCCGCCGGCCCCGGCACGATCCGTGCTGGCAACCGCGCCGGGGTGCCCCATTCCGCGACCAGCCCCGCGCCCCGTGGTGATGACGGTGACCGCGTTTCAAGTGCGCGGTCGTATTGCTGTATGAACACAATGATCACAAATACTTGAATGCTATATCGGCAGATACCATTCAGTTGTCACCGTTCTCGGAAGAGAACAACTGGGATGCGCGATACCAGCGTATCGGGCCGACGCCTCAGTGGAAGACCACGGATACCGGGGGGCGCGGTGAGACCGAAGGAGCACCCTGTGAAACGTATCAGAACACGGTTGAAGGCATTCGTGGCGGCATCGGCAGGTGCTACCCTGCTGGCGCTCGGCACCGCCATCCCGTCGAACGCCGAGACCAGCAACCCCAGCGACGTCTGCGAGGTCGTCGAGGAGGTTAAGTGGACGGCCAAGTCGAAGATCGCCCCCGGTAGCAACGCCGTGCACGAACCGAAGGTCGCCACGCTCAACGGAGACGTCGCCATCGACGGCTGGTGGCAGAACCACTCTCCCATCGCCGGCAAGGGCGAGGCGGGCGTCGACACCTGGGAGGAGGCGGGCACGCCAAACTTCCGCGTCATCGTCGGCACTGTCGAGCCGCTGTACGACGTCGAGGCCGAGGTGACGCTCGATTCTGACGACGTCACGTTCGCCGAGCCCGGTGAGTTGGTCAGCCCTGCGCGCGCTGCCACTCCGGAGCAATACCGGAAGATCCCCCTCGAGAATCTCAAGGAGCCGGTCAAGAAATCCGGGTCACTCATCGAGTGGGGGATCACCGAGAACGGCAAGATGACGGCGGTCCCCAACGCGGACCCGAAGCGGGCAGAGGGCTCGTCCGCGCAGTTCACCGTTGCCGGCAAGCTCGGCAATCCCGCGGAGATGGATGAGAAAAAAGTCAAAGAAATTACGGTGACTTTGACCTTCACCGCCAAGCACACCACGCACAAGATGTGCGAAGACGGGATCGCTGACGGTAACCTCGGCGAGTGCGCCGTCGACTGGAAGGCCGCGGCAGTCATCGACCGCCGCCTCGACGACTACCCGAACCAAGGATACGTCTCCGCTGTCGGCGACGAATACGGCTACTTCAAGACCCACCATTGGATGGGCGGGGGTGACCGACTCTACTGGCGCATCCCGGTGGCCACCCGCCATGCGATCGAGGCAGGCAGTCAGATCACTGTGAGCCGCGGCGACAACTGGACCTGGGACGAGACCCAGCAGATCGAGGACCTGACCGGGCGCGACGACACCCGCGCAGGGCTGGGGCCGTTCTTCTTCAACACCTTCACCGGGGAAGAGGGCTATCAGAACGTTCCCGACGGCGAGCCGGACTTCAAGTGGGACGAGGGCACGCTGACGATCACGCTGCCGGCGATGCCCGCCGACAGCCATGCGATGTTCGTGCTCACCGGCACCCCCGGCGAGGAAACCGATGTAAAGAACACGAGCTACCGCATTGACGCCACCTACAAGGGTGAGTACACGCCCGAGGCGCTCAAGGCCATGGACTGCGGTGAGACTGCGACCCCGACCCCGACGGATACGGCGACCCCGACCCCGACCCCGACGGACACGGTGACTGCGACCCCGACGGACACGGCGACTGCGACCCCGACAGCCGGCCCGTCCACCGAGGCGCCGCAGCCGGGCGGATCGGGCGCTGACGGCGCGGGCCCTGCACCGAGCGACCGCCCGGGTGGAGGTTCGGGCTCCGACGGCTCCGCCGGAAGCCTCCCGCGCACCGGCGCACAGGGACTCGGCATCGCCGGGATCGGCGCGCTGCTCGTCCTCGCCGGAGCGGGGGCAGTGATGTTCGCCAAGCGCCGCGAGAGCTGATCGGCCGGTGACCGCATGAGCGGCATCTGAGATTCGTCTCAGATGCCGCTCATCTGCGCTGTGGGAGTATTGATCCGTGTTGAAACGATCCCAGCGGCTCACCGCGGATGCCCTGCCGCCGCTGCCCGCCCGGCCCGGAGTCTCCTACATCATGCCGGTCCTCAACGAGGCCGAGCACATTTCTGCCGCGATCACCACGATCCTCGACCAGGAATACGCCGGCGAGAAGGAGATCGTGCTCGCACTCGGCCCGTCGACCGATGAGACGACGTCGATCGTCACCACGCTCGCCGCGGGCGAACCGCGCATCCACATAGTCCACAACCCGGCCGGTGACACCCCGACGAGCCTCAACCTCGCCATCGCCGCCACCTCGCACCCGGTGATCGTCCGCGTCGACGCTCACTCCGAGCTCACCGGCGACTACACCGACACTGCGATCGCAGTGCTGCGCGACACCGGGGCCGCCAACTGCGGCGGGCTCATGCTCGCCCGCGGTCGGACCCCGTTCCAGAAGGCCGTCGCCCGGGCCTACATGTCCCGCGTGGGTCTGGGCGGTCCCGCCTATCACACCGGGGACGAGCCGCAGGAATCCGAGTCGGCCTACCTGGGCATCTACCGCCGCGAGGTGTTCGACGTGCTCGGCGGCTTCGATTCCACCTTGCGCCGCGGTCAGGACTGGGAGCTCAACCTCCGCATCCGCGAGGCCGGCGGACGGATATGGTTCGACCCCCGTCTCGAGGTCACCTACTGGCCGCGCACCACGTGGAGGAAGATCGTCCAGCAGTTCCACGCCACCGGGATCTGGCGCGCCGAACTCATCCGCCGCCACGGCACCAAGAACTCCTGGCGCTACTTCGCTCCGCCGCTCTTGGTGCTCGGCGTGGCGGCCTCCCTCATCGAAACGCTCCTCCAGCTCTCCGGGGCCACCCACACCTGGCCGCGGTTCCTCCGCCACTTCACCGCACTCGTCCACGTGCCGAGCCTCGCCTACGTCGCCGGTATCGTCGCCGCAGCCGGGCAGGCGCGGGACTGCGGCAGGCGGGAGCGAGCGTGGTTCGCTCTCGTGCTCCCCACCATGCACCTGAGCTGGGGCGCCGGTTTCCTCCGCGGCCTGCTCACCGGCGCCGGCACGGCGGCTGACCGCTCCCGCTGAGTTCCGCGCCGGCACCCCGGCTATCCTCGAGAGGGAATCGTCGATGCTCCCGGCACCGGCACGTCCCCGAATCACACCCGACGAAAGGCGTCAGGCGCTCATGAGCACATTGGTCACCGGCGGGGCCGGGTACATCGGCTCCCACGTCGTCCGCCTCCTCGAGCAGCGCGGCGAGCAGGTCGTCGTCGTCGACGACCTCTCCAACGGCATCCCCGCCCGCGTGCCGAACGCCACGTTGGTCGAGCTCGACCTGTCGGCCGCCGACGCCGAATCCCGGCTGCGGGCGGTAATGGAGGAGCACGCGGTCACCGCGGTCATCCACTTCGCGGCGAAGAAGCAGGTGGGGGAGTCGGTGGAGCGCCCGCTCTGGTACTACCGCAACAACGTCGAGGGGCTGGCGAACCTGCTCGCCGCGATGGAGTCCGCGGACGTCACCACGATGGTGTTCTCCTCCTCGGCCGCGGTCTACGGCATACCCGACATCGGGATCGTGCCGGAGAAGATCGACTGCCGCCCGATCAACCCGTACGGGCAGACGAAGCTCGTGGGGGAGTGGATGATCGACAACGCCGCCCGCCACGGCCTGCGTGCGATCAAGCTGCGCTACTTCAACGTCGCCGGCACCGGGTGGCCGGAGCTCGCCGACACCGCGGTGATGAACCTCATCCCGATCATCCTCGACCGCGTCGCCATGGGCCGCGCACCGGTGGTGTTCGGCGACGACTACCCCACTCCGGACGGCACGTGCATCCGCGACTACGTCCACGTCGCCGACCTCGCCGACGCCCACATCGCCGCCCTCGACCACATCGCAGCCGGGGGCATCGCGGAGTCCGTGTTCAACGTCGGCACCGGGCGGGGCGCCTCGGTCCTCGAGGTCATCGATGCGATGTCGTCCGCGCTCGGCCGCGAGCTCACCCCGGAGATCGCGCCGCGACGGCCCGGCGACCCGCCCCAGCTCGTCGCCGACGTCTCCGCGATCGAACGCGAGCTCGGCTGGCGGGCCTCCCGCGGCCTGTCCGCCATCGTGGAATCGGCCGTGCCCGCCGAGCTGCGCCCATGAGCGATGCCGAGCAGAGCGACGCCGCGCAGCAGCCGCGCCGGTTCTACGCCCCGCTCATCGCCGGGGCGATCGTGCTGGCCGCGGTCATCGCCCTCGTCATCGCCAATGCCGTGCGCCAGCCCGAGGCGCTCACCGTCGACGCCCTGCAGAGCCCTGCGGTGGGTGCGCTCGGTGCAGGTGAGGACATCTACCCGGCGAACTCCGCCGAGGCGATCGAGGAGAACGTCAAGTTCGGGTACCTGCCGGCAGTCGCCACCGCCCTGCTGTCCGACGGCACCGTGGCGCTCGCCGACCCGGAGACCGGCCAGGAGGACCTGGGGCTGGAGAAGCCGCTCGAGCAGACGGACGCGGCGGCCTTCACCGCCGCGCGCATCGCTCCGGCCCCGCTGTCGGCCGACCCCGAGGGGGAGGCCGAGGAGGCGGAGACCACCCGCGACGGCACCCCGATCACCTGGGAGCAGGCGCTCATGGAGTACGGCGACGCGACGGTGTTCATGCCCGAGGTCGCCTCCGCCCAGGTCATGGGCCCCGTGCTCGAGGCGATCGAGGCCGGCGGCCGGCCGGAGGGTGTGATCATCCGCTCGTCCGACCTCGAGGTGCTGCGGACCGCTGTCGACCGCGACATCGCTGCTCTCTACTCCGGGGACGTCACCGCGGTGACGCCGGACGCGCTGCTCGAAGCCGGTGTCGGCATGGCCGCGGTGCCCGCCGATTCTGACGAGCTCGACACCTGGCTCGGCTCCGAGGTGAAGATGTGGGCGACCGGAGTGGAATCGGAGGGCGCGCTCGCCGACCTCGCCGAGCGCGGGGCCTTCGGTGCGCTGAGCGCGAATCCGTTCGCCATCCAGCCCTCGAACGTGGAGACTGACTGAGACGAGCCGCGTGCGCGGACCGCACGCCCGCTGACACCCGCGACCTGCGGGAACCACCCATCGGAGGAGAACGACACCATGTCACAACCCATCGGCAGCCCCGTGAGCATCGGCAACCTCGACGCCTCGCAGCTCGGCCCGCAGCCCACGCACCTGCCCGAGGACCACCCCGACGTCGAGGCGAAGAGCCGGATCGACGCCGGCGAGGAGCCCCTCGACGTCGCCCACGACCTGCCCGCGAGCTCACTCGCCTGGGCGCTGCTCGCAGACGAGGCGTTCGACGAGGGTCGCAAGGTCGATTCCTACGCCTACGCCCGGGTGGGCTACCACCGCGGCCTCGATGCGCTCCGGCAGGCGGGCTGGCGCGGCGCCGGCCCGATCCCCTACGCCCACGAGGTCAACCGCGGATTCCTCCGCGCGCTCTACGCACTCGGCCGGGCGGCCGCATCGATCGGCGAGGCCGAGGAGGCCGCGCGGGTGGAGAAGTTCCTCCGCGAGTCCGACCCCGAGGCGATCGACCGCATCGCCGCCGACCTCCGCTGAGCGGAGCGTTACGCCGGCTGCGGACTCGGCGAGTTACTCCTCGGTAACGTACTCTGTCCCCCTGCAGAACGGACTTCGTGCGCACCTGACGACCTGGAAGGCCTGGTGTGCGGTCGTCGTCATGCCTGCGCTCATCATCGGCTCGACCGTCGCGGTCCTCAGCGGGCTGGCCGAGAGCCAGGGGGCCCGGGAGACGCTGGGCGCGCTGCTCATGCCGGTGCAGTTCATCGCCATCGCCGCGCTCGCCCTGGGGGCCATCGCCCTCGTCGCGCTCAAGCTGCCCACGGTCGAGGACCTCGGGCTGCGGCGCGGGCTGAGCGGCCGCGACGCGATCATCGTCTTCGTCGTCTTCGCCGTCACCCACCTGCTGTTCTGGCTCTTCTCCCTGGTGCCCGGGCAGGACACCGACAGTCCCACGGAGATCTTCGCGGAGATGAAGCTCGACGGCCCTCTCCTGCCGGCCGCGATGGTCGTCATCGCGAGCGTGATCGGCGCCCCCGTCTGCGAGGAGATCCTCTACCGCGGTGCCGTGCTGCGGCCGATCCACGACCACCTCGCCCGCGGCGGCCGGGCCGGGCTGGGCGCGGTGCTCGGCATCCTCGTCAGCGCGCTGATGTTCGCCTTCCCGCACCTCGGCGGGTCCCTCACCGGGGTCGAGGCGATCTCCTACCTCATCACCGGCGCCGCGTTCGGCATCGTGTACGTGCTCACCGGGTCGATGACCGCCGCCATGATCGCCCACGCCCTGCAGAGCTGGGCGGCGTTCGGGCAGGTGCTCGTGTTCGGCCGGGGCGACGCTTCGGTCTCCCCCCTCATCTGGATCCTCGTCCTCGGCTGCCCGCTCTGGGTGTACCTCTGCGCCCGCGGCCTGCGCGCCCTGCTCCCGCACGACCGCAGGGGCGCGGCGCCGGCCGACAGTGCGCAGCCCGCCGGTGGCGGAGGCGCCCCGGACCGCCGGTAGACTGGCCGGGTCAGGCCTGGGAGCAGGCTGTCCGGACAAATCAAGGTGATGAGAACACATGCCAGCACTCGTGGTCGTCGGCGCCCAATGGGGCGATGAAGGCAAGGGCAAGACCACCGATATCCTCGGCACCCGTGTCGACTACGTGGTCAAACCCAACGGCGGCAACAACGCCGGGCACACTGTCGTCGTCGGCGGGGAGAAGTACGAGCTCAAGCTCCTGCCGGCCGGCATCCTCTCGCCCTCGGTGACCCCGGTGATCGGCAACGGCGTCGTCGTCAACCTTGAGGCGCTGTTCGAGGAGATCGAGATGCTCGAGTCCCGCGGCGCGGACACCTCGAAGCTGCGGATCTCCGCCGACGCCCACCTCGTCGCCCCGTACCACCAGGTGCTCGACAAGGTCACCGAGCGCTTCCTCGGCAAGCGCGCGATCGGCACCACCGGCCGCGGCATCGGGCCGACCTACCAGGACAAGGTGGGGCGCCTGGGCATCCGGGTCCAGGACATCTTCGACGAGTCGATCCTGCGGCAGAAGGTCGAGGGAGCACTGCGGCAGAAGAATGAGCTCCTCCTCAAGGTCTACAACCGCCGCGCTGTCGAGACCGAGGAGATCGTCGAGCACTTCCTCCAGTACGTCGACCGCCTGCGGCCGATGGTCGCCGACACCTCGCTCCTGCTCAACGAGGCGCTCGACGCCGGCGAGGTCGTCGTCATGGAGGGCGGCCAGGCGACCATGCTCGACGTCGACCACGGCACCTACCCCTTCGTCACCTCCTCGAACCCGACCGCCGGCGGTGCGGTCGTGGGCTCCGGCATCGGTCCCACCCGGGTTTCGCGGGTCGTGGGCATCATCAAGGCCTACACCACCCGCGTGGGCTCCGGCCCGTTCCCCACCGAGCTGTTCGACGACATGGGCGTCCACCTGCAGAAGACCGGCGGGGAGTTCGGCGTCAACACCGGCCGGGCCCGGCGCTGCGGCTGGTACGACGCCGTCATCGCGCGCTACGCCAGCCGCGTCAACGGCTTCACCGACTACGTGCTCACCAAGCTCGACGTCCTCACCGGCATCGAGCAGAT
This sequence comes from Brevibacterium sp. R8603A2, assembly GCF_023072605.1. Taxonomy (NCBI): domain Bacteria; kingdom Bacillati; phylum Actinomycetota; class Actinomycetes; order Micrococcales; family Brevibacteriaceae; genus Brevibacterium; species Brevibacterium sp. R8603A2. Next base: position 488,478 of record NZ_JALLGN010000001.1, on the reverse strand, counting down.
CCCGGTATGCGTGGCCTACGACGTCGACGGCGTCCGCCACGACCAGATGCCCATGAGCCAGTCAGACTTCCACCACGCCACCCCGATCTTCGAGCACTTCGATGGCTGGACCGAGGACATCACCGGCGCCCGCACCTTCGAGGACCTGCCGGAGAACGCGCAGAAGTACGTCCTCGCGCTCGAAGCGATGTCCGGCTGCCGGATCTCGGTGATCGGCGTCGGCCCGGACCGCGAGCAGTCGATCGTCCGCCACGACCTGCTGGACTGAGTGTCGGCTGCCGGCTGCGGCGGCACGAGTGCTGCTCGCTGGAACCAGAAGTCCCAGGGTTCTGATCTCAGACCCTGGGACTTTCTCGCCTGCTCGCCGTTCAGCAGAAGGGCGCCGGCCGCTCAGCCAGCGATCGGCGCCCCGTTCGACGGTGAATGATTCGACGCGTTCACCGCAGAATCGGACTGCCGTCGTTCTTGATGTCCTCGAGGAACTGGACGATCCGAGCAGCGACGCTGCGATGCGAGCGGTCGTTGAGCGCGTCATGGGCGCCGTCGGCAGTCCGGACGACAGCCGCACCCGGCACGCGAGTCAGCCATGCGGTGCCTGCGTTCACGTCGACCACGTCATCGGACTCACCGTAGACGCCGAGGACCGGAACCTTCACCGACTCCGGCGCCGGCAGGGACAGGCTGGCCGGCAGCGGCGTCGACAGTGCCGCAGGGTCCAGGTTCTCCGGCTGCCTGAGCACTGACTGGTGCACCGGGCAGGTGGAGCGCCGGCCGATCTGCGCCTCGGGATCCAGCACAGTCCCACTGGCATCAGCAGCCGGCGTGGAACCCGCGTCCGAGGCGGTAGTCCCGTCAGTCGCGGCCGGTGACGGCGCCACCGGAAGGCCCGCGATGACCACGCCGGCGACTGGCGCTTCATCGGCTGCGAGGTCGAGGGCGAGGACCCCGCCGGCATCCGAGCCGACAAGGAAGTGCGGAGTGGGCAGCTCGGGATCGTTGAGAACGGCGTGGACCGCCTCGGCCGCTGCCTGGGGGTCCGCAGCCGCCCCGGTCACGACGCGGACCGGGTAGGCGTCATAGGCGATGCGGCCGGCGAACCTGTCGTAGACGGAGGCGGCCTCGCCACGGCCGGCGATCATGGTGACCGTGCCGCGAGGGTTGGCTCCGGGCTTGATCTCGATGGCGGTGGTGGTGACGGTGCTCGTCGATGAGGTGACTGTCATGGGGGTTCCTTTCAGAATGTGCGGACGGTTGCGGAGGACGTGCGGATCAGACTCGTGTGGCAGCGCGATCGGCTTCCGCGCCGGCCGGCTTCGCTCCTGCCCCGACCGACGTCTGGGACTCCGCACCCGCCTCGATCTCGCGCACGAGCGGGATGAGGTCCGAGGCGATCCGCTCGAGCTCCTCATGGAGCGGCGACGCCTGGATCAGCAGCAGATTGACTCCGGCGGCGCGGTACGCGGCGATCTCCTCCGCGACCTGTTCGGGCGTGCCGACCAGCTCCGGGCGCAGCGCGCGGGTACCCACCGAATACTCCCGCTTGGAGACTTCGACATCGAGCTTCGAGTGGGCCACGAACTCCTCGAACGAGGCGTAGCCGGGCGAGTTCGGGTCGACGGTGGTGATGCGCTCGAGCTCAGCCCGCGCCTCGGCCTCCGTGTCGCGGACGATGACGTAGGCGCTCATCCCGATGGTCTCGAACGGCGCGCCCTGCAGGCGGAAGCGGCGCGCATTCACGTCGGCGGCCTTCTCCCGCAGCTCCTCGACGGTGCCGCCATGGGTGACGTAGGAGTCGGCGAAGCCGGCGATCGCCTCGCGGCCGCCCTCCGATTCTCCGCCGGCGTAGATCTTCGGGGTCTTCGCCGGCTTCGGCTCGACCACGGTGTCCTCGAAGCTGAAGTACCGCCCGTGCTGGCTGTACGGGTTCTGGGTCCACAGCCCGCGGAGGGCGTCGACGAACTCGGTGCAGTGGACGTACCGGTCGTCGTGGGAGGGGAAGACTCCGCCGAACTGCTTGGCCTCTTCCTCCCACCACGCCGCGACGACGTTGAGCGAGAACCGGTCGTTCGAGACGTCGGCCAGGGTGGACAGTCGCTTCGCCGTCACCTGCGGGTTGTGGTAGCCGGGGCGGATCGCGGTGAGGATCTCCAGCTTCTCCGTGACCGCGGCGATCGCGGTCGCCAGCGACCATGCCTCCAGGCTGGGCTCATTCACGCCCTTGCGGTCATTGAGGTAGAGCTCCGGGACGAGGGTGAGCTCGAAGCCCAGCCGGTCGGCCTGGGTGCTGATGGTGCGGATGTAGTCCCAGGTCGCGGGCATCCCCTCGTCGCCGACGTTGCGCAGAAAGCCGCCGTAGACGGGGGTCCAGTAGCCGAATCGCATAGTTCTCCTTCAGTGGGGCTTCAGTGAGCCAGGGCGGGGGAGTGGTCGGTGGCCGAGGCGGCCGCAGCCGGAGTGAGGGCCGCCAATGCGGCGGCGAGGTCACGGCGCAGATCCGCCGGATCCTCGAGCCCGATCGACAGGCGGACAGTGGTGAGATCGATTCCGGCCCCAGCCCGGCCCGCCTCGTCGAGGCGCGAGTGCGTCATGGTCGCGGGGTGGACGACTAGCGAGTGGGTGTCGCCGATGTTGGCCACGAGCGCGAACAGCTCGAGCGCATCGACGAAGGTCTCCACCTGAACCGGGTCGACGGCGAGGTCGAAGGCGAAGACGCTGCCGAGGCCTTCGGGCAGCAGCCGGCCGGCCAGCGCGTGCTCGGGGTGGCCGGGCAGCCCCGGATGATGGACTCGTGCGACCTGCGGCTGCTCGACGAGGAACTCCGCAAGCTCGAATGCCGTCTGCGTCTGACGCCGGATCCGCAGCTCCAGGGTCTCGATGCCCTGGATGATCTGTGCGGCGTTGAACGGTGACAGCGTCGGACCGAGGTCATGGACGGCCTTGGCGCGTGCCAGCACGAGGAACGGCGTGCGGCCGCCGCTGCCGTCGAACTCCTCGGTGAACACGATGTCGCCGAACCGGTGGTAGGGCCGGGTGAGCCGGGGCCAGCGGGGCGCCTCGGCGGTGAAGTCGAAGGTGCCCGCGTCGACGATCACGCCTGCGATCGAGGTGCCGTGCCCGCCGAGATATTTGGTCGCCGAATGGACCACGATGTCGGCGCCCAGCTCGATGGGCCGGAGCAGGACGGGGGTGGCCATCGTGTTGTCGATGACCACTGGCACGCCTCGGGAGTGGGCGAGATCCGCGATCGCGGCGATGTCGGGCACCGTGAGGATCGGGTTGCCGATCGACTCGAGGAAGACTGCGCGGGTGGTTTCGCGCAGCGCGGCCTCCCACGCCGCGAGGTCGAGCGGGTCGACGAACGTCACCTCGATGCCGAGGTCCGCGAAGGTGTCACCCAGCAGGTCGCTGGTACCGCCGTACAGCTTGTTCGACGCCACGATGTGGTGAGGCATGCCCGGCCCGCGCGCCGAGCCCGGCCCGGCGGCGGCGACCAGGGTGAGGAGCGCGACGGCCACGGCCGCCTGCCCGGAGCCCAGGGCGACTGCTCCCGCGCCCCCTTCGAGATCCGCCACCCGCCGCTCGAGGACGGCGTTGGTGGGGTTGCCGTTGCGGCTGTAGATGTTGCCGGGGCGGCGCAGCGCGAAGGTGTCGCGGGCGGCGGCAAAGCTCTCGAACTCATATGCGGCTGACTGGTAGATCGGCACGGCGACCGTGTTCTGGGGTGTCCCCGGGGTATAGCCGACGTGGATCTGCCGGGTCGCCGGAGCGAGCCCGGCGCCGGCCGGCGTGTTTTCTGACCCTGCTCGGGCGATGGCTGACATGGTGCGTCCTCTCGTGTGTCTGCAGTCATAGTCGGGCACGCTCAGCCGCGGGGTCGAATCGTCGTTGCGGATTGTGAACTTCCGCGTCAGCCCGTGAACGTGCGCGATGCAGTGTGACCGGCGGCACGGTCTCCGGCGGGCGGACGTGCCACCGTGACCATCAAATCCAGCTCCGAACGACGCCCGGATTCAGCACGACGCCCGCACTCCCGGATTCAGCACATTGGATTCCAGGGCCGAGCAGAACCCGCCGTGCTTCCGCGATCACGATCACCACGAGGAGGGTCCATGTCCCAGCAGCTGATATCCCGCAGCGCCTTCGCCCGCCTGTCCGCGGCGGTGATCGGCACCGCCCTGCTCGGTGCCGGGTGTGCTCCGCCCCGGCAGCAGGTGAGCGCGGCCGGCGAGGCGGGGGACGGGCAGCTGGGCCGGCTCACCTGGGGCTGGCGGCTGCCGACCACGTGGGATTCCGCGAAGGGGATCGGCTACGACGTGCATGTCCTGTCGCTGGTCTACTCCGGGCTGACCCGGTTGGGTCCGGACGGTGCGCTGCAGCCGGACCTCGCCGAGTCCTGGACCTACAACGGCACCGGCGACGCTGTCACCTTCCATCTGCGCCCGAACCTGACCTACAGCGACGGCACCCCGGTCGACGCCGCAGCCGTCAAGGCCGGCCTCGAACGCAGCCGGGACCTGCCCGGTGCGACGAGCGGGCAATCCCTGGCGATCATCCAGGACATCACCGCGGACTCCGCCACCGATGTCACGCTCCACCTGGCCGAGGTCAGCTATCAGCTGCCCCTGCTGCTCGCAGGACTCATCGGCCATCTCGTGTCCCCGGCCGCGATCGAATCAGGGGCTGAGCTCAACATCGCGCCGGTGGGTGCCGGCCCATTCGTGCTCGCCGAGTACGTGCCGGGCTCGCACGCCACACTGCGCCGCAACCCGAATCACTGGAACGCCGCGGAGATCCTCCTCGACGAGCTGCAGGTGGTGCCCCGCCCCGCTGAAGCGGTTGCCTACGCCGGGCTCCGCTCCGGCCAATACGACCTCGCCCACGTCGACGACTCCCAGATCCTTCCCCTCGAGCAGTCCGGGTTCTCCGTGATTGGCGGCACCTGCTTCAACGTCCACACCATCGAGGTCAACAATCGGCACGCTCCCTTCGACGATCCCCGCGTCGTCGAGGCCTTCAACCGCGCCATCGACCGGGAGGGGATCATCGAAGGTCCGCTGTTCGGCCACGGGGAGCCGGACTGGCAGCCCTTCTCCCGCGGCGTGCAGGGCTACGACCCCGAACTCCACCGGCGCTGGGACCACAACCCGGAGGAGGCCCACCGCCTGCTCGCCGAGGCGGGCCACCCCGACGGCATCTCCGTCACGTTCCACGTCATCGGGGATGCCGGCAACGACACCAGCCGGAAGATCGCCGAGGCGGTCCAGGCCCAGGTGACCGAAGCCGGCTTCGACCTACGCCTGGAGATCGCTCCGCCGGGCGCCGGCCAGAAGGCCGCCCACTCGTACACGCTCTACATGTACTCGTTCTCCGGCCGGGAGTCTCCGGTGCAGGCGCTCGAGGTGCTCTACAGCGAGGGCGGCTGGATGAACATCTCCCAGCAGGCCCCCGAGGAGTTCACAACTGCACTCGAGCGGGTGCGCCGCACCCCGCTAGAGTCACCCGACTACCTGCCGCATCTGCAGGCAGCCACCCGCGCTGCCGTCAGCGGGGCCTCACCGCACGCGTGGCTCGTCAACTGGAACCGCGCGCACGCGCTGAACGACCGCGTCACGGGCTTCACGCACTGCATCCACACCCAGCGATTCGAAGGAGTGGGGGTCCGCTCATGAGCGCTGCAATCTGGGTGCTGCACGGCCTGGGCCGCGCCGTGCCGGTGCTGTTCGCCACTGCGGGGATCACCTTCCTGCTGAGCGCGTTCGCCAAGCAGGAGCCGGCCGATATCCTCCTCGGCGAGGCCGCCACCCCCGAAGCCGTCGCGGAGCTCAACCACGAGCTCGGTCGCGACCGCCCCCTCCTCGTCCAGTTCGGATCCTGGATCGCCCAGGCGGTGCAGGGCGACCTCGGCACCAGTTGGTTCACCGGCATCCCGGTGCTGACGACGATCACGGACCGGATGCCGGTGAGCCTGTCCATCGCGGGACTGGCCCTGGTGATCGCCGTGGTGCTGGGCGCCTCGGCGGGGATCGCGGCAGCCCTGCTGCGCGACAGCTGGGTCGACCGCCTGGTGACGCTGGCAGCATCCACGCTGGCCACGCTGCCGCCGTTCGTGGTGTCGATCGGCCTGATCCTGTTGTTCGGGGTGGCGCTGCCCTTCCTTCCCACCGGCGGCTATGTGCCCTTCGAGCGGAGCCCGGGCGGCTGGCTGGCGTCGATCATCCTGCCGGCGATCGCCCTGTCGCTCGAGGCGGCCGCCGACATCGCACGTCAGCTGCGCACCGCGCTCGTGCGGACGTACGAGGAGAACCTCGTGATCGGCGCCCGCCTGCGCGGGCTGTCCCCGGCTCGGATCCTGTTCCGGCACGCGCTGCCCCACGCCTCCGGACCTGCGCTGGCAGCACTGGGGATCCAGGTGCCGCGGCTGATCGGCGGAGCGATCATCGCCGAGCAGATCTTCTCCCTGCCGGGACTCGGCCTGATGGCGTACGACGGCGCGATGCAGGGGGACCAGCCCGTGGTGCTCGGCGCGGTCATGGTGACCGTCGTCGTGGTGCTCATCAGCACGCTCATCGTCGACCTGCTCATCCTCGCGCTGAATCCCGCGGCCCGGACCACCCCGGCCCGGACCACCCCGGCTCAGGCAACCCCGGCCCGGACCACCCCCGCCACCGAGAGGAGCTCCCTGTGATCGCCGTCCGAACTCTGCTGAGCCGCCCCACCGCGGCCGTCGCGCTCGCGGTGCTGATCCTCGTGGCCGTGGTCACCGCGTTGGGCTCCGTGCTCGCTCCCTCCGATCCGCTCGCCCAGGACACCTCGCAGGTCCTGGCGGCGCCCTCAGCGGCGCACTGGCTGGGCACCGACTACCTCGGCCGCGACATCCTCTCCCGACTGCTGGCCGGCACACGGCTGTCGGTGCTCGCCGCGCTCGAGGCGGTCGTCATCGCGCTGCTGCTCGGCACGGTTTCCGCCGTGGCATCGGTGTTCGCCCCACGCGGGATCCGCTGGGTGCTCGAGCGGGTGTTCGACTCGTTCATGGCGCTGCCCTTCATCACCTTCGCCGTCGCGATCGGCGCGCTGCTGGGCAACAGCATCCACGCGGCGATGGTCGCCGTGGGCATCCTCGCCTCCCCGACCTTCTTCCGGGTGGTCCGGGCTGTCGTCATCGAGATCGCGCATACCCAGTACGTGGATGCCGCGCGACTGTTCAGCGTTCCGATTCCCAAGCTCGTACTGGCCCACGTGGTGCCGCGGATCGTGCCGGTGCTGCTGGTGACCTCGGCGAGCGTGCTGGCCGGGAGCCTGCTCGTGGTGGCCAGCCTGACGTTCCTCGGCGTCGGAGTGCAGCCGCCGACTCCGACCTGGGGCGGAATGCTCTCGGCCGACCTTTCCTATCTCGCGATCCGCCCGTTCAATCCGGTCGCGCCCGCGCTGGCGATCATGCTCTCCGTCGCCGCGCTCGGGATCCTCGCCGATCACATCCGGGACCTTCCTGCGCGGGGTGCCGAAGACGAGCCGGCCGGCGAGGGCAGTACCGATGATGCGCCCGTGGACGGGCGGGGGGCCGACGCCGAGGTGATCGACCGGCGAGTGGCAGGCGGTGCACCGGACGATGCACCCGTCCGCGCCTCGCTCTCCGGCCAGGAGCTCTCTCATGCAGGGCCGGGCCCATCGCGCTCCGGCCAGGACCTGGTCAACATCGAGAATCTCCACGTGCAGGCTCCGTCCGGTGCCGAGCTGGTCCGCGGGATCAGCCTGCGGGTGCCGAAGTGCACGAGCGTGGGCATCCTCGGCGAGTCAGGTTCCGGCAAGTCGATGACCTGCAAGGCGCTGCTCGGCGTGCTGCCCGATGGAGTGGCTATGACGGAGGGCAGGATCTCCTTCGACGGCACGGACCTTGTCAACCGGGCCGGCGCCTCGGCGAAGAACCAGTGGCAGGACCTTCACGGCAAGCGGATCGGCGCGGTGTTCCAGGACCCGGCCACCTGGTTCAGCCCGCACTTGACTGTCGGCTCGCAGGTCGACGAGGCGCTGCGCAGTGCTCTCGGGCTCAGTCGGAAGGCCGCAGCTGCCCGCCGTGCCGAGCTCTTCTCCCACGTCGGGCTGCAGGACCCCGAACGGGTGGCGGGCCAGTACGTGCACGAACTGTCCGGCGGAATGCTGCAGCGGATCCTGCTGGCGATCGCCGTGAGCGGCGAACCCGACCTGCTCGTTGCTGACGAGGCCACCACGGCCCTCGACGTCACCGTGCAGGCCGAGGTGCTCGCCCTGATCCGGCGACTGCGCGAATCCCACGACCTCACGGTGCTGATGATCTCCCACGACCTCGCGGTGCTCGCGCACAGCTGCGAATACCTCTACGTCTTCCGTGACGGTGAGGTCGTCGAGCACGGGCCGACCGGACAGCTCCTCACCACCCCTCGCCACCCGTACACGCAGACGCTGCTCGCCGACCACAGCCGGTTCGGCATCGAGGCAGTCGCGACGGACCAGTTTCCAGACTCCGACCCGCACCGCAACGACCAGGGGACAATCCGACCATGACGCAGACTCCGACCATTTCGCAGAACCCGACCACCACGCAGACTCCGCTGCCGGACCAGAACTCGGCGGGGACCCCGAGCCCGATCCAGACCGCGAGCCCCAGCCCGAACCGAGAAGGAACGAGAGCCAGACTCGACGCGACTCCCTCGCATTGCACCCCCGTCCTGGCCGTCGAAGACCTGAGCGTCCGATTCGGCCCCCTTGAGGTGCTGCACGGGATCTCCTTCGAGGTCGCCCCCGGCGAGATCGTCGGACTGATCGGCGAGTCCGGCTCGGGCAAGACGACGCTGGGCCGAGCCGTGCTCGGCGCGGTGTCGATCTCCGGGGGCACGCTCGAGGTGGACGGCCAGCGGGTCGAGGGCCTCACGCACCGGCAGTGGCGTCGGTTCCGCCGCGAGGGCCACGCGCAGTACGTGTTCCAGGATCCGCTGCGCAGCCTCGATGCCCGCTTCACGGTCCTGCGCTCCGTGCTCGAAGGTGCGACCGAGACCTTCGGCAAGAACTCCGCCGAGGCGCCCGCCCACCGGGCGCTTCACGCCGTCGGCCTTCCCGCGCAGCTGTGGGGGAGACGGCCCGGCGCGCTGTCGGGCGGCCAGCGGCAAAGAGTCGCGATAGCGCGGGCGCTCGCCGTCCAGCCGCGACTCCTCGTGTGCGATGAGCCGGTGTCGGCCCTCGACGCCTCGAGCCGGAGCGTAGTCGTCGACACGCTGCGCGCCACCGCCGACGCGGGCACTGGAATGCTCCTGATCTCCCACGACCTGTCCTCGCTGGGGTCGATCGCCGACCGGGTGCTCGTGCTCAATGACGGCACGATCGTGGAGTCCGGCCCCGCGGCGGAGGTTCTCGGCGCGCCTCAGCATCCATACACGCGCAAGCTCATCGCCGCGATCCCGACGATCAGCGGCGCAACCGCAACCCCACTCTGAAGGAGACGACAATGGCAGAAATCCTCGGAATGATCTCGTCCCAGCGAGGCTCGGAGACCGACCCGGTCACCGGTCCGGCCGTCGATCCCGGATGGATTCGGGACTTCGCACGTGCCCACGAGGAAGCCGGCTTCGACCGGGTCCTCATCGGATACTCCTCAGCGTCCCCCGACGGGTTCGCGATCGCCTCGGCGGTGCTGCAGGCGACCGAACGCCTCGGCGTGCTCATCGCCCACCGGCCCGGTTTCGTGGCACCCACCGTCCTCGGACGGAAGCTCGCCACGCTCGACCACCTCAGTGGTGGCGGCAGGGTCGCGGTCCACCACATCTCCGGCGGCTCCGATGCCGAGCAGGCCCGCGACGGCGACTATTCGACCAAGCCCGAGCGCTATTCCCGAACAGCCGAATTCATGCAGGTGCTGCGGAAGGCCCTCAACTCGTCCGAGCCCTTCGACTACGCCGGAGACTTCTACCGAGTCGCCGACGCCAACAGCGCGGTGCACCCCGTCCACCCTGGCGGCATCCCGCTGTGGTTCGGCGGGCTGTCGGAGGATGCGGTGCGAGTCGGCGGCGAGCACGCCGATGTCTATGCCCTGTTCGGTGAGCCGAAAGCACAGGTCGCTGATCGCATTGCTGCGATCCGCGCCGTCGCGGAGCGCACCGGCAACCACGGGCTGTCGTTCTCGTTGTCGACCCGTCCGGTCGTCGGGGTGACGGAGGATGAGGCATGGGCCAAAGCCGAGGCCTACCTTGAGCAGGCGGCGCACAACAAGGCCGCCGGCGCCGAGGACAATCCGCTGCGGCTGCGGCACAAGGCCTCCGACGAGCGAACAGCGGAGTCGGCCGATCGACTGCAGCGTCTGGCCCACCAGCGCGACGTCCACGACGAGCGACTGTGGTTCGGCATCACGAAGCTCATGGGGCCGCAGGGCAACTCGAGTGGTCATGTGGGAACGGGCCAGCAGGTGGCCGACTCGCTGCTCGAGTACTGGCATCTGGGAGTGCAGAACTTCCTGATCCGCGGATTCGATCAGCTCGGGGACGTCCAGGATTGGGGCGAGCACCTGATTCCACATCTGCGGGCGGGAATCGTGGCGCGGCTCAGCGTGGGCTGCGGTGCCGGCAACGGCGTCGCTGCTGACAGCAGCAACCCGGGCAGTGCCATCGTCGGCAGCAGTGCTGGTGCCGGCAGCCGCGCCAGTGTCGACAGCAGTGCCAGGACCGCATCCGCTGGGCTGCGTTCCTGAGGCTACCGGCCCTGTCCTCAGTCGAGACTGAAGTCCCGAGATCGATTCTTGGATTTCGGGACTTCAGTCTCGACCCAGCGTGCCGGGGTCGCGACCGAACCCCGGAAGAGCTGACACCACCCGCAACGCCTGAGGCGGCGGCCGGAGAAGAACTCCGGCCGCCGCCTCAGGCGCTGCGCCGCTGCCGTGGGATTCAGACCCGCGACAGCGGCTGCCCGTCAGACCACAGCCCGCTGGCGCAGACGCTGCGTGGCGATCTCCGCGCCCTGCGTCAGCGACTCGAGCTTGGCCAGTGCGATCTCCGGGTGGACGCGTCCACCCAGACCGCAGTCGGTGGAGGCGACGACATTCTCGGGCCCGACGAGCTCTGCGAATCGGGTGATCCGATCGGCGACGAGCTCGGGGTGTTCGACGACGTTCGTCGAATGGGACACGATGCCGGGGATGATGTACTTGCCATCCGGAAGAGTCGTCTCCTGCCAGATCTTCCACTCGTGCTCGTGACGTACGTTCGCCGCCTCGAAGGTGATCCCGGCAGCGTTGATGGTCAGGACCTGATCGACGATCGCCGAGAACGGCAGATCGGTGACGTGCGGTCCATGCCAGGATCCCCAGCAGGTGTGAATTCGGACCTGCTGCGGGTCGATGCCGCGCAGGGCGTGGTTGAGGGCGTCGATGCTCAGCTGCGTGAACGTGCGGTAGTCCGCGATCGAAGGCTCGGGGTTGATCTGGTCGAAGTTCTCCGCCAGTGAGGGGTCGTCGATCTGCACGATGAGGCCCGCCTCGGTGATCGCCAGGTACTCCTCGCGGAGAACGTCGGCCCAGGCCCACACGAAGTCCTCATAGCTCTCATAGTGCTTGTTCTCGATCCGCGCCGCCGAGGCGGGCGACAGCGAGTTGAGGAACCCGCGGGCAGGGTCGTACCCGGCGGCTTCCAGGCCCTTCTTGACGTTGGCGATGTCGCGCTTGACCTGTTCGTGGCCGATGTAGGAGATCGGACCGACGGCCTGCGGGAACCCCGGTAGTGTGCCGGTGTCGGTGCCGGCGGTCGGATCGCTGTAGGCGGCGGGGAAGAGGTTCCGGTCGCGACGGTCCTGGAAGCTGGTCAGGCGCACGTTGCCCGGCTCGCTCCGCGGGGCGGGCGACTCCCACAGGCCCTGGCCTGAGATCTTCAGGCCGCCGGTGCGGTTGAAGGAGTAGTGCCACCACGCGCCGTAGTCGAACTGCGCGGCCATGTCGTGGCCGAACTCGCCGTCGTTCGGCTCGGTGATGCCGAGATCCTTCTGCTTCTGCACGATGTCGACGACGCTGGCTTCGAGGAGGTCGCCGAACTCTGCGTCCGACACCGCTGCGTCAGCCTTGGCGGCGTTGGCATCGATGAGCTTGGGGGTGCGCGGCAGCGACCCGGCGTGCGAAGTGCGAATTTCTGCGGACATGTCTGTCTCCTTCAACCCGGTTACCCGGCTAGGTTTTTCGTGGGTAGGACCAGATCAGCACGAAACGCGGTGCTCCGACGCGAAGGCCGTCACATGCTGACGCCCGATTTCACACGACGACACACCCCGCAATGGAGCGACTCGGAACAGGCATGCGGGAGCGAGGTCTGCAGAATCACCACTCCTGAACTCTCGACCGGCGGTCGCAGGTACGATCGATGCAGACTTCCCGCTCGGCGCTCACTCTTCGGCCGGCCGCGGGTCCCAAGACATTGCACCACCCCACTGTTTCCCCACCGATGATGAAAGCGTGATTCTTTGGCTCGTTCCTCCCGCAATCAGACGTCCCCGCCCGCCCTCACACCAGGGGGCCTGAGGATCACCCCGCTGGGTGGCCTGGGTGAGATCGGGCGCAACATGACCGTCTTCGAACACGAGGGCAAGCTCCTCATCGTCGACTGCGGGGTGCTGTTCCCCGAAGAGCACCAGCCCGGCATCGACGTGATCCTGCCCGACTTCACCTCCATCCGCCACCGGCTCCAGGATGTGGTGGGCATCGTGCTCACGCACGGCCATGAGGACCACATCGGCGGAGTGCCGTACCTGCTCAAGGAGCGGCCGGACATCCCGCTGATCGGCTCGCAGCTGACCCTGGCCTTCATCACGGCCAAGCTCACCGAGCACCGGATCACTCCCTCCACCGTCCACGTCGAGGCCGAGGACACCCACAAGGTCGGACCCTTCGAGCTGGAATTCGTCGCGGTCAACCACTCGATTCCGGACAGCCTTGCTGTGGCCATCCGCACTCGTGCCGGGCTCGTGCTGCACACCGGCGACTTCAAGATGGACCAGTTCCCGCTGGACAACCGGATCACCGACCTGCGGCATTTCGCTCGGTTGGGCGAGGAGGGTGTCGACCTCTTCCTCACCGACTCCACCAACGCCGAGGTGCCCGGCTTCACCGTCTCCGAGCGCGAGCTCAACCCCGCGATCGAGAAGGTGTTCGCCACCGCTCCCAAGCGGATCATCGTCTCCAGCTTCGCCAGCCACGTCCACCGGATCCAGCAGGTCCTCGACGCCGCCCATGCCAGTGGTCGGAAGGTCGCGTTCGTGGGCCGCTCGATGGTCAGGAACATGGGCATCGCCCGTGAGCTGGGATATCTGAAGATCCCGCGCGGCCTGATCGTGAACTTCAAGAAGCTGCAGTCGATGCCCGACAACAAGATCGCGCTGGTGTGCACCGGCTCGCAGGGTGAGCCGATGGCGGCGCTGTCGCGCATGGCGTCCGGGACCCACCAGATCAAGCTCGATCGGGACGACACCGTCCTGATGGCCAGCTCGATGGTCCCCGGCAATGAGAACGCCATCTACGGAATCATCAACAAGTTCACCGACCTCGGAGTCAAGGTCGTGCACAAGGGCAACGCCCAGGTCCACGTGTCCGGTCATGCCTCGGCCGGAGAGCTCGTCTACTGCTACAACATCGTGCGACCCACGCATGTGATGCCGGTGCACGGGGAGTCGAAGCACCTCCACGCCAACGCCGAGCTCGCCGCGAGGACCGGGGCGCCGCGTGAGCGCGTGCTCGTCGTCGGCGACGGCACCACCGTCGATCTCGTCAAGGGCCAGGCCAAGGTCTCGGGCAAGGTCGAGGCCGGGCTGGTCTACGTGGACGGCCACATGGTCGGCAAGGTCACCGAGGAGACGCTCGTCGAGCGCAGGCTGCTCCAGGAGGGCGGCGCGGTGACGATCGTGGCGATCGTCGATCCCGACACGAACACGCTCACCGAACCGCTCGAGTTCATGACCAAGGGCTTCATCCAGGACCCGCAGATCTTCAAGGGCGCCGCGGAGAAGGTCAAGAAGGCCCTCGCCTCGCCTGACGCGTCGAAGATCGACGACATCGACGAGCTCGAGAAGCTCATCGTCGACACCGTGAGCCGCCACCTGGAGCGCGCCTACCGTAGGGCGCCGCTGATCACTGCCGTCGTCATCGACGCCTGATTCGGGCGCTCAGCACGACCGGGTGCTGAGCGCCGGGCCTGCTTCAGCACCACAGTCCGGTTGCCGTTGAGGAAGACACGCCCCTCGCAGTGCCATTTGACCGCGTTCGCCAGCGCCTTGCGCTCGGTGTCGCGGCCGGCGGCGGCGAGGTCGGCGGCGTCGAAGGTGTGGTCGACCTCCACCACCTGCTGAGCGATGATCGGGCCCTCGTCGAGCTCGGCGTTGACGTAGTGGGCGGTGGCGCCGACGGTCTTCACACCCTTCTCGTACGCCTGGTGGTAGGGACGGGCGCCCTTGAAGCTCGGCAGGAACGAGTGATGGATGTTGATGACCTCGCCCGCCATGTCCTCGACGAGCCGGCTGCTGAGCACCTGCATGTACCGGGCCAGCACCACGAGCTCCACGTCGTACCGCTCCCGCAGCTTCAGCAGCTCCGCCTCGGCCTGCGGCTTGGTGGCCGGAGTGACGGGGATGTGGTGGTAGGGGATCCCATGCCATTCGACGAGGTCGCGGTGATCGTCGTGATTGGACACCACGGCCACGACCTCGATCGGCAGCTCGCCCACGCGGGCGCGGAACATCAGGTCATTGAGGCAGTGCTCGGACTTCGACACCATGAGCAGCACGCGCCGCTTCCGGCCCTTCGGCTCCACCGTGAGCTCCGCCCGGTACTGCTCCGCCAGGGGCGCGAATGCCTCCCGCAGCGCCTGTGTCGACACCGCCGAACCACCCTCGCAGGCGAAGTGCACGCGCAGGAAGAAGCGCTGGGAATTCCGGTCGCCGAACTGCTTGAGGTCGATGATCTCCTGGCGCTGCTGGACGAGCACCTCGGTGATCGAGTGGACGACGCCCAGCTTCTCCGGGCAGGCGAAGGTCAGAATGTGCTCAGTGTGGTCCGACATGGTCAAGCTCCTTCCGGCGTCGGATTGAATTCTCGCACGGCGTCGAGGAGCCAGCCCGCCAGATAGTCCGCGAAGGACGACCGCGGCATCAGCCAGTACCTGTCCTCGCCCGTCCGCCACACGATGAGCTGGACCGGTCCCAGCAGCGTCGACACCGCCGCGCCCACGGGGAAGGCCCGCGGATGCAGGTCGACGTGACAGCCCTTCTGCAGCACCTGCAGCGCCTGCGGCCCCACCAGCTCGATGACCGTGCGATTGGCCGACAGCTCGACCACCGAGCCAGGCGCTTCGCCGAGCGCGGTGCGCAGCACCTCGGCCACCGGCTGGTCCGGGCCGGCGACCGCGAGGAACTCGTCGGGCGCCAGCCAGATCATCGCCATTCCCGAGGCGCGAGCCCAGTGCTCTGCGCCCCGCGCCGTTCCGGCCGGACCGGAACCCGCCACGGCGCCCGCCGCCTCGGGAATGGAACCGGCCTCTGACGTGCCGGAGGTGAGTGAGACGCCCGCCGCCTCGGGAGCGGAACCGGCCCCTGACGTGCCGGACGTGAGTGAGACGCCCGCCGCCTCGGGAGCGGTGCCGGTCACCCGACCGACCGTCGCGGGAAGGGGGAGGCCCGCGGCCGTTTCGATGGCGCGTGCCCCGGCTGATCCCGGGCGCACTCGGATCCCGACCATCGTCAGGAACGGCACCTCGCGGAGCCGCACGCCGGCCGCGCCTCCGGCCGCCGCTTCGGTCTGCGCGAGCACGTCGGCGAGGTGGGCGAGCGGACTCCGGCGCACGTTGCGGGGACGCCGGTCCAGGTCGAGGACACTGTCGCGCCGGTCACTCCGGCCGCTCCCCGGCTGCTCCTCCCCATCGCGCCGGCTGCCCGCAGGGTCGTAGAGCACGGGTTCGGCGACGACCACCTCGGCGAGCCGACCGTCGTGGTAGGCCTGCAGCGTCTCGCCGATTCGCGCCCGGCCGTTCTTCACCAGCGCCAGACCGAAGGTGCGCTCGAGTGCTGCGCTGCGGTAGGCGGAGGTGACGTGACCCTCCATCGGCACCGGGTGGGCTTCCGGGGACACCGTCCCAGCCCCTGAGCGCACCCCTGGTGGAATCTCCCTGCCCGCTGTGATCAGCTGCGCGCCCTCGGTCAGTTCCAGGGACCGGTCCACCGGAAGCACGGCGACCAGCTGCTTGCGGTCCTCGCGCAGATTGTCGGCGCGGGAGTACGAGCGCTTGCCGATGAAGTCCTTCTTCGTGGACACGATCCACTCCATCCCGGCGTCCTGCGGAGTGACCGTGCCGTCGGTGTCCTGCCCGACGATGATGAAGCCCTTCTCCGCGCGGAGCACGTGCATGGTCTCCGTGCCGTAGGGGGTGATGTCGAACTCGGCGCCCGCCTGGGCGACGGCATCCCACAGGGCCAGGCCGTGCCACGCCTCGACATTGAGCTCGAAGGCCAGCTCGCCGGAGAACGAGATCCGACACACCCGCGCCGGAATGCCGCCGGCGAGCACCGTGTCGCGGATGTCCATGAAGCGGAACGCCTCCCGGGACACGTCGAGATCCGGAGCCAGTGCGCCGACGACCGCTCGCGACTGCGGGCCGACGACCGCGACGGTGGCGAGCTGTTCGGTCACCGAGGTGCACACGACGTCGAGGTCCGGCCATTCGGTCTGCAGCCATTCCTCGAGCCAGTCGAGGACGGCAGCGGCCCCGCCGGTGGTCGTGGTGAGGACGAAGTGGTCAGCGGCGATCCGGAACACCGTGCCGTCGTCGAAGATCATCCCGTCCGGGGTGCACATCACCCCGTAGCGGGCCCTGCCGATGCCGAGCTTCGTGTAGCCGTTCGTGTAGATCCGGTTGAGGAACTCCGCGGCGTCGGTCCCGCGCACGTCGATCGTGCCGAGCGTCGAGGCGTCCATGAAGCCCACGGACTCCCGGACGGCGGCGCACTCGCGCAGCACCGCGGCATCCATGTCCTCCCCGGGGCGCGGGAAGTACCGGGGGCGCTTCCACTGGCCGACGTCCTCGAACTCCGCGCCGTGGGCCACGTGCCAGGGGTGGATCGAGGTGACCCGGGCGGGTTCGAACAGCTCGCCGCGGCGCCGGCCGGCGAGCGCGGCGAAGGACACCGGGGTGGCCGGGGCCCGGAACCGGGTGGTGCCGATCTCTCCCGGGCCGTCCACCCCGATGATCTGCGCGATGACGCCGATCGCGGCGAGGCCGCTCGTACGGCCCTGGTCGTGCGCGGTGCCGATCGAGGTGTAGCGCTTGATGTGCTCGACGCTGCGCATGCCGGCCCCGGTGGCGCGCAGGATGTCCGCGACGGTCTGGTCGCGCTGGAGATCGACGAAGTGCTCGTCGAGGTCCGCCGGGTCGAAGTCACCGCCGGCGGTGGGATTGAACGGCCCGGCGGGGTTCGCCGGCCCGGCGGGGACGAGCCACAGCGGGCGGACGGGGGCGGTGTCCTGGTCCGGTGTGCCGGTTGCATCGGACTCCGGCGCGTCTGCTGCGGCTGCGGTGTCCGGGTCCGGCTTGCCGGTGGCAACGTACTCCGGCGCACCGACGTCGCTGCCCACCGTCGCCTCGGCGGCGAATCCGGCAGCTGCGGCCGCGCGAGCACCCGCCTTCGCCCCCTCGGCCACCGCCGCTTCGGTGTCGAGGGTGCCGCGGAGCGCCCCGGCGAGGTGCTGGTCGCGGACCGGCGTGCTCGGGACGAACGCCGCGAGCCTCGGGTCCCACACGACCGGGCCGCGCTGGCTGTGGAGGTGCACGGCCGGGCTCCACCCGCCGGACACCGCGAGCGCATCGGCGTCGAACCCGAGCGGCTCACCCACCAGGTCGCCCGCGTCGTCGAGCGCATGGACGATGACGCCGGACAGGTGGCCGTCGGCGTCGCCTGCCGTCTCCGTCACCGCGGAGCCGAGGTGCACCGGGAGGCCGAGCGCGGCGCTCACCCGGGCGGCGGCGGGGCCCGCGGTGGGCCGGGAGTCGACGAGCGCGACGACCTCGACCCCGGCGGCGTGGAGGTCCGCGGCGGCCGCGTAGGCGGAGTCGTTCGTCGTCGCGACGACGACGCGGTGCCCGACGGCAACGCCCCAGCGGTTGAGATAGGCGCGGGCGGCACCGGCGAGCACGATGCCCGGCCGGTCGTTGCCGCGGAACACGATCGGCCGCTCGTGCGCACCGGTGGCGAGCACCACCTGCCGGGCGCGGATGTGATGCACGCGCTCGCGGGAGACGCCGGCGGGCACCGGGCCCGCGAGGTGGTCGGTGCGCCTCTCCACGGCGACGACATGGTTCGAGTCGTAGCTGCCGACGGCGGAGGTGCGCTGCAGGCGGGTCGATTCCGGGGCGGCGTCGAACTCGTCGACGGTCGCGGAGATCCAGTCCGCCGCCGGCCGTCCCGCGACCCGCTCCTCCCGGGTGGACAGCAGTGCGCCACCGGGCTCGGGCTGGTCGTCTGCGAGGACGACGCGCGCCCCGGTGCGGGCGGCCGCCAGGGCCGCGGCCAGCCCGGCGGGCCCGGCGCCGACGACGAGGACGTCGGTATGGATGTGCACGTGGTCGTACTCCGCCTCGTCCGTCCGTGGGTCGAGCACGCCCTGTCCGGAGACCCAGTCGGCCCGTAGGCCCTCGATGAGCTCGACCGTGGTGGCGGTGAGCATCGACTCGTCGACCTCGCCGGGGCGGCGGGCGGCCACGGTGAAGAGGGCGTTGGGTTCCTCGACCCCGGCGGCCATGATGCCGCGCGGGCGGTTCCGGTAGAGGGAGTCGCCGCAGCGGATGAGGCCGGCGCCGAGTGCTGCGGAGGCGAGCGTGTCCCCGGGGTGGCCGGTGAGCGTGCGGCCGGCGAGCTCGAAGGTCAACGCGGTGTCCCGGTCGATCCGGGCGTGCGGGACGGCGGCGGCCGGGAGCCGGTGCGGGCCGCGGGCGGGGCTGTTCGCGGGTGCGGGGGTCATCGCTCGTCTCCCTCGGAGGTCGGGTGGGATGCGGGGGATCCCCCGGGCGCGGCCGGGTCTCCCGCGGCGGACCCGCCGGCCGGCGAGCCCGCTGAGGCGGGAGCCGTGTGGGCGGTGGCGGTCCGGGCGTGGGAGCCGGAGGAGGCGATCGCGCGGGCCGCGGGGTCGCCCTTGGCGTGGTGCGCCGGGGAGAGTGCGGCCGCGGACCCGGGTGGCGCCTCGGCCGCGGTGTCCGGGCGCGGGGCGCCGATCGGGTAGACGGCGGAGATCTCGTAGGTCTCGGTGTCGCGGATGGTGTTGAACCAACGGCGGCAGCCGGCGGTGTGGAGCCAGCGCTCGGCGAGCATGCCGCGCGGGTTGTCGCGGTAGAAGAGGTACTCCGCCCACTCCCGGTCGCTCAGCGCCTCCGGGTCGGCGGGGTAGGGGACGTGGGCCTGCCCGCCGTGGCGGTACTCGGTCTCGTCGCGCGGCCCGCAGTACGGGCATTCGATGAGCAGCATGGGATCTCCGGTGGTCGGGGCGGCGGTGGGGTCAGTGCGCGACGCCGGCGGCGCCGTGCTCGTCGATGAGGTGCCCGGTCTCGAAGCGGTCGAGCGTGAAGGGCGCGTTGAGCGGGTGCGGGCTGCCGGTGGCGATGGTGTGGGCGAAGGTGTACCCGGAGGCCGGGGTGCCCTTGAACCCGCCGGTGCCCCAGCCGGCGTTGACGTAGAACCCCTCGAGCGGGGTGGGGCTGATGATCGGCGAGGCGTCGAGGGTGACGTCGACAATCCCACCCCAGGTGCGGAGCACGTGCGCGCGGGCGAAGATCGGGAACAGCTCGACGGCCGCGGCGAGCTGCTCCTCGATGATGTGGAAGCTCCCGCGACGCCCGAACCCGGTGTAGCCGTCCACCCCGGCGCCCATGACGAGCTCCCCCTTGTGCGCCTGCGAGACGTAGACGTGCACGTGGTTGGACATGACGACCGTGGGGTGGACGGGTTCGAAGAGCTCGGACACGAGCGCCTGGAGCGGGTGGGACTGGATCGGCAGGCGGATGCCCGCGCTCTGTGCGAGGTCCCAGCTGTCCCCGGCGACGGCCATGCCGACGGTGCCGGTGGCGATCCGCCCGCGGTTCGTCTCCACCCCGGTGACGCGGTCTCCTGCGGTGAGGAACCCCTCGACCTCGCAGTTCTGGATGATGTCGACGCCCATCGCATCGCACTGCCGGGCGAGCGCCCAGGCGACGTGGTCGTGCTTGGCGATGCCGCCGCGCGGCTGGTAGGTCGCCCCCATGACGGGGTAGCGGAGGTCGTCGGCGATGTTGATGATCGGGCACAGCTCTTTGACCTGCTGCGGGTCGAGCCATTCGGCGTCGACGCCGTTGAGGACGTTGGCGCCCACCCGGCGGGTGCCCTCGCGGACGTCGCCCAGGGTGTGCGCGAGGTTCATCACGCCGCGCTGGGAGAAGAGGAAGTCGTAGTCGAGGGCGGCCGGCAGCTCCTCCCAGAGCTTGAGCGAGTGCTCGTAGATCGCGGCGGATTCGTCCCACAGGTAGTTCGAGCGGATGATCGCGGTGTTGCGGGCCATGTTGCCCCCGGCCAGCCACCCCTTCTCGAGCACCGCGGTGTTCGTGATGCCGTGATTCACCGCGAGGTAGTAGGCGGTGGCGAGACCGTGTCCGCCGCCGCCGACGATCACCGCGTCGTAGGAGGCGCGCGGTTCGGGATTGCGCCACAGGAAATCGGGATGCTGGGGGAGAGCGTCGGCCATTGCAGGCTCCGATCGGCTGAGGTAGCGTCGACTACTGATATATCAGAGTGCGATCAGCATAGGATCGGGATCAGGTGGGTGTCAACGGTTCCCGGGAAGGTTCCTGGTGGAGGGCCCGGGAGGAAAGGAAGTGAAGTGGGATGACGGCAGCGGAGGCGCACGGCCATCGCTCGCTCGCCGAGCACAGCTACGCGGTGCTGCGCGATCGGCTCATCATGCTCGACATCCGGCCCGGCGACCCGGTGAACGAGGCGGCGCTCGCCGAGGAGCTCGGCATCGGCCGGACCCCCGTGCGCGAGGCGCTCAAGCGGCTCGAGGCCGAGCACCTCGTCGTGAGCTATCCGCGTCGCGGCACCTTCGCCACCGGTGTCGACATCACCGACCTCGCAGAGATCGCCGAGGTGCGCATCCACCTCGAACCGGTCGCCGCCCGGCGGGCTGCGCGGAACACCACCGCCGAGGTGCGCGCAGGCGCCGAGCACCTGCTCGAGCGGCTGGATTCGCTCGGCGCAGACAGCACACGGCGCGAGCTCCTCGCCGCCGACCTCGACATCCACCGCTTCGTGTACCGGGCCTCCGGCAGCGCCCACCTCGCCGACGTCCTCGTGCGGCTCGACAACCTGGCGACCCGGATCTGGAGCCTCGTGCTCGACCGGCTGCCGCACCTCGCCGGCCACGTCCACGAGCACGAGGACCTGCTTCGGGCGATCGCGGCCGGCGACGAGGAGGCCGCCGCGCGGATCGCCGCCGAGCACGTCCGCAGCTTCGAGCAGCGGGTGCGGGAGAGTCTCTGAGCCGGTGCCGGCGTGCCGTCAGCGGGGAACGAGCCGTGGCCGCTCGCCCGGAAGCACGATCCTGCTGATGCGAACGCGAACGCGAACGCGAACGCGCCGGGACCGGTCGGTGTCCGGCCCCGGCGCGGGGGGCGCTGGGCGTGCGCTGGAGCGCTGCGACTCAGCGGCGGCGGTTGCGGAGCCCGCGCACGGCCTGCTTCGCCTTGCGGCGGGTGTTCGGGTCGGAGGCGCCACGGCGCAGCATGCCGAGCAGACCGCCGCTGGTCCCTCCGCTGCGGCCCATCGGGCGACCGCCTCGGCGGCCTCCGCGGGTGTTCGTGGCTCCGTTGAGGATGCGGCTGAGGATTCCCATGGCACTCACCTTTCGTCGTCGGGCCAACGACTCTTCCACGCCACAATGTGAGTTGTCTGAACTCGGGTGCTGTCCGCGGTGCTCGATAGGGTGAGGGTATGACAGCACCGCAGCACTCCCCGTCCCCTGCCGCCTCCGTCCCCGCACCGCCGGTCGCCGCGCGCGTGCCGCACGAGCGCACGCACCACGGCGACACCTTCGTCGACCACTACGAATGGCTGCGGGAGAAGGAGTCCGCGCAGGTCATCGCCCACCTCGAGGCGGAGAACGCCTACACCGCGGCCCGCACCGACCACCTCGCCGGTCTGCGCGAGGACATCTTCGAAGAGATCCGCGCCCGGGTGAAGGAGAGCGACCTCTCCGTGCCCGTGCGCCGCGGCGACTGGTGGTACTTCTCCCGGACCACCGCGGGCAAGGACTACGCGGCGCGCTGCCGGGTCCCGGTGTCCGGTCCCGACGACTGGACCCCGCCGGACATCAGCGGGGGCGGGGAGCTGCCCGGTGAGCAGGTCGTGCTCGACTCGAATGTCGAAGCCGACGGCTGCGACTTCTTCTCCCTCGGCTCCTACTCGGTGTCCCCGGACGGCACCCGCCTGGCCTGGGCGGCGGACACCGCCGGCGACGAGCGCTACACCCTGCGCATCCGCGACCTCACCACCGGGGAGGACCTGCCCGACGAGATCCCGAACACCTTCGCCGGGGCATGCTTCGACGTCAGCGGCGAGTACGTCTTCTACACCACCGTCGACGACGCCTGGCGCCCGGACCGGGTGTGGCGCCACCGCGTGGGCTCGCCTGCCGCTGACGACGTCTGCGTGTTCGCCGAGGAGGACGAGAAGTACTTCGTCGGGATGGGCGTGAGCCGTTCGGAGCGCTACCTCTTCTTCGTCACCGCCTCGAAGATCACCACCGGGTACTGGTACCTCGACGCACTCGACCCCGCCGGCACCCCGCGCCCGGTGTGGCCGCGCCGGGAAGGTGTCGAGTACTCCGTCGAGCACGCGATCATCAGCGGCGAGGACCGGTTCCTCATCGTCCACAACCGCGACCGGGCGGACTTCGAGATCACCGACGTCCCCGTCAGCGACCCCGAGTCCGAGGGCCGCGCCGTGCTCACGGAGATCGAGGGCAGGAGGATCGAGGAGATCGACGCGTTCCGCTCGTTCCTCGCCGTGTCCTACCGGGAGGGCGGGTTCGCCCGCGTCGGGGTCATCGCTGTGCGCGACGAGAGCCCGGAGGAGCTCGTCGCCGACCGCGGGGACTCGGGGCTCGGTACCGAGTCCCAGCGCGGGGACGAGCAGACCGGGGCCGAGGCGGATGCCGGGCGGCGTGCCGACGCGGCCGGAGCCGAGGCGCGGGGTGCCTCGGCGACGGATGCCGGGCCGGCGCGGGACGGCTCTGCCGCGGGCGTCGCGCTCGCCGCAGGGAGCCCGGTCCCGCCGCGCCCGGAATCCGAGCCCGTGCCGGACGCTCACACCGGGCGCTCGCTCGAGGGCCTGCCGCACTCCCCGTACTCGGAGATGGTCGAGGTGGCCGCGGACGAACCGATCGGCACCATGGGTGTCGGCGCGAACCCGGAATGGACGCAGCCGCGCCTGCGCCTGGGCTACACCTCGATGGTGACGCCCTCGGTGGTGTTCGAGTACGACGTCGCGAGCGGGGAGCGCACAGTCCTCAAGCGGCAGCCGGTGCTCGGCGGCGTCGATGTCGCCGACTACGAGCAGGACCTCGTGTGGGCGCGCGCCGCCGACGGCACGGAGATCCCGGTGTCGCTGGTGTGGCGCACCGATGCAGTTCCGGCCGAAGGGCCCGCACCGACCCTGCTCTACGGCTACGGCTCCTACGAGGCGAGCATGGACCCGTACTTCTCCGTCGCCCGGCTCTCGCTGCTCGACCGGGGCGTCGTCTACGCGATCGCCCACGTGCGCGGCGGTGGCGAGATGGGTCGCCACTGGTACGAGGAGGGGCGGACGCTGACGAAGACGAACACCTTCACCGACTTCATCGCCGCCGCCGACCACCTCATCGCCGCCGGCCGTGCGGTGCCGGAGCGGATGGTCGCGATGGGCGGCTCCGCCGGCGGGCTGCTCATGGGTGCGGTCGCGAACATGGCCCCGGAGCGGTTCGCCGGGATCAGCGCGCACGTCCCCTTCGTCGACGCGCTGACCTCGATCCTCATGCCGGAGCTGCCGCTCACCGTCATCGAGTGGGACGAATGGGGCGACCCGCTCCACGATCCGGAGGTCTACGCGTACATGCGGGACTACTCGCCGTACGAGAACGTCACCGAGCAGAAGTACCCGCGGATCCTCGCGATCACCTCGCTCAACGACACCCGCGTCCTCTACGTCGAGCCGGCCAAGTGGGTGGCCCGGCTGCGCGAGGTCGGGGCGGACGCCCTCCTCAAGACGGAGATGGCCGCCGGGCACGGCGGCGCCTCGGGCCGCTACGACGCGTGGCGCGAGACCGCCTTCGACTTCGCCTGGACACTCGACGTGCTCGGACTCGCCGAGGGGGGTTCGGCTCCCGCCGGAAATGCGGAGGGTGGTGCATCCCCGGCTCGCGACGCGGAGGGTGATGGTGCGGGCAGCACCTCGACGGACGGCGCGCACGTCGAGTCGTCCACTGACAGCGCCACCGGCGCAGAGGGCGAGCGGTGACCGGGCCACCCGACGCGAGTGCGTCCGCAGTGAGCGCCGCAGCCGCACCGCTCGCCCTCGGTGTCCCCGAGGCCCCGGGGCTCGGGCTCGGGGCGCTGGCCGGGCTCCTCGTGCTGTTCGTTGCCGTGGTGGCCCTGGGCGTCGTGGTCCACCGGCCCATCAAGGCCGCCGCCGACGGTCGCCTCGGGCCCGAGGACGGCGGCGGGATCCGCACCTCGGCGACCCTGCGCTCTCCGGAGGCCTGGCAGCTCGGACACCAGGCGGCGATGATCTACGTCCGCGCGATGCCGGTGATCATGGTGCTCGTCGTGCTCGGCGGGATCGCCGGCACGCTCTGGGGCGGTGCGATGGTGGGCTTCGCGGTGGGCCTCGTCGGCCTCGCCATCGAGGTCTTCATCATCGCGATGGCGCGCATCTTCGCCCACATCGCCGCCCGCTGACGAACGCCGGCCCACCCGGGGACCTCCGGGTGGATGCGATTGTTTCTGCGGGAGCCGACCGAATATCCGCCCGGCCGGCCTCTGCGGGCGGATATTCGATTGTCGCTTGCAGGATGAGCTGCATCGAGGCGGAATGTGCGGGGCGGGGTGCCGGCGCTCAGAGGACTGCGGCGATGAAGCGGTCGAGGTCGAACAGCTCGGCCCATTCGACGCGGTGCACCGACCACCGGAGCTTCCGCAGCCGCTGCTCCTTGCGCCACTGACGCCTCAGCGCCGCGTGCGGGTCCCCGGCGAGGTGGTACTTCTCGTGTCCGTCGAACTCGACGGCCGTCCGTGACGCGGAGTCGGCGAAGTCGAGACGGTCGATGAACCCCTCCTCGTCGTACACCTCGACCTGCTGCTCGAAGCGGGCCAGGTGCCCGATCTGGTGGAGCCGCAGCTTCGTCAGCGATTCGCCGGCGCTCTCCGAGACTGCAGAGGCGAGCTCGACGAGGAGGCGCAGCGCGCGTCGTCGGTGACCGTGGGGATGCAGTACCTGCGCCTCCCGCAGCTCGGCCGGGGTGAGCAGGCCACGGTGGAGCGCGTCCTCGGCCATCGGGAATCCGAGGTCGAGTCCGTGCTCGAGCGCGACGTCGAGCACTGTCCACGGGACGCTCGTTACCGCTCGGGACCGCGCCGGCCGCACGGTGCCGGGAGCCGAACCGGGAAGCGGGATGAACCCCTCGGGCAGATGGACATCCGGTTCGTCCGACTCCGCTCCGGAGAGCGCGCCGGGGCGGAGCAGCCCACGGGCGGGTGCGCGGACCCGATGGAGCTCCGGTGCGGCGAGCGGATGGAGCCGGAGGCGCCGATTGGTGAATCGTCGGCCCTCCCGCTGTGCTTCGACGACCGGCTCGGCGGGCACCGCGAACGCGAGGCCGAGCACCTGCGCCGCCGAGGTGTGCGACAGCACCGGCACTCCGGCGGCCGAGGCCGCGAGCCCGTGGGCGGTGAGGTCGAAGGCCTCGAGGAGGATCCGGCGCTTGAGCGCTTCGACCTCGTAGGCGGGAACGGTGCGCAGGACGCGGTGCACCTCGTGGTCCGCGGCGGTGAGGAGCCGGGAGATCGAGGGGTGAGCGGGGCAGTCACGGGTGATGATTCCGACACCGGTGAGGACGACCGAGAAGCAGCACTTCCGCGCGGATCCGAGCGCGGCGTCACGGATCCCGATCGAGCGGAGCCAGCGGGTGGAGGCGATGAGAGTCATGGGTCGAGGGTGACGTCGGATCCCCTGCCCGGGAATCCCGCGCGGCGTCCTGTGGACGAGGCCGCCCGGTGCGTGCGCCCTGTGACCCGAGGTGCGCTCTCCTGTGACCGGGCGTGCATCCCGGACATCGGCGCAGATGACAACCGCACTCCGTATCGACCGGGGCTCTCCGGCGCACCCCCTGCCCTGCGGATGGCCTCCTGGCGGGATGCAGCAGTTTCGCGGATCAACAGCTGAATTCACTCGCAACGAAGGGGAACCAGGTGAGAATCCATGGGTCTGGGCAGAAAGAGCTGCATCGGAGAACTGCCGTGCTGCACCGGGTCGGCAGCGCGGCGCGGGTTCCGCCCGCTGGGTTCGGCAGGTGCCCTTGTGCGCTTGCATCGCCGTGACCATTCAGTAGCCTTGAATGCGCGGTCCGGGGCCCGGGCCGTCCCCGGGGTGGGCGTCGCAGCACGCCTCGGCAGTCCCCGCACCAGACTCAAGGAGACGAGCCCGATGCTGACCCGACTGCACGACACCCTGCGCCTGCGCACCTCGCCGGCGATCTTCTTCGGCGCCGCGGGGGTTATCGTCCTCTTCGTCATCGCGACGATCGCCTTCACCGAACCGCTCGACGCCGCGGTCACCTCCGCCTCCGACTGGCTGCTCGCGCAGTTCGGGTGGTTCTACATCCTCGGGGTCACGATCTTCCTCGCCTTCCTGATCTTCATCGCCGTCGGCCGGTTCGGACGGGTCAAGCTCGGGCCCGACGACGAGCCGCCCGAGCACAGCGGCCTCGCCTGGTTCTCGATGCTGTTCGCCGCCGGCATCGGCACGATCCTCATGTTCTGGGGTGTCGCCGAGCCGATCAGCCACTTCGGGGAGCCGCCGCGCGGAGCCTCGCTCGGGATCGAGGCCGGCACCCCGGCCGCGGCCGTCGACGCGATGAACTTCACGCTCTACCACTTCACGCTCCACACCTGGACGATCTTCACGCTGCCGGCCCTGTGCTTCGCCTACTTCATCCACAAGCGCAACCTGCCGCCGCGCGTGAGCTCGATCTTCCAGCCCATCCTCGGCGAGCGCATCCACGGCCCGATCGGCAAGACCATCGACATCGTCGCGATCGTCGGCACGGTGTTCGGCATCGCCGTGTCGATCGGCCTGGGCACCCTGCAGATCAACGGCGGTCTGTCGCAGCTGTTCGGCATCCCGGAGAACGCCGGCTGGCAGCTCATCATCATCGGCGTCGTCACGGGCGTCGCGCTGATCTCCGTGTCGCTCGGTCTCGACAAGGG
This sequence comes from Brevibacterium sp. R8603A2, assembly GCF_023072605.1. NCBI lineage: Bacteria > Bacillati > Actinomycetota > Actinomycetes > Micrococcales > Brevibacteriaceae > Brevibacterium > Brevibacterium sp. R8603A2. The sequence goes on along the minus strand of NZ_JALLGN010000001.1, from coordinate 460,957 downwards.
CATCAAGGTGCTGTCGAACGCGAACATCATCGTCGCCATCTGCCTGCTGATCTTCATCGTCATCGCCGGCCCCACCCTGTTCCTCCTCAAGGGCACGATCGAGGCGTTCGGCAGCTACCTCGTCAACCTGCCCGAGCTCGCCCTGTGGAACGACACCTTCGCCGACACCGGCTGGCAGAGCGGCTGGACCGTCTTCTACTGGGCGTGGACCATCACCTGGTCGCCGTTCGTCGGGATCTTCATCGCCCGGATCTCCAAGGGCCGCACCATCCGCCAGTTCGTGTCCGGTGTGCTCGCGGTGCCCGCCGGCTTCTCGGTGATCTGGTTCGGGATCTTCGGCTTCGCGTCGTTCGACATCGAGCTCAACGGCGAGGGCGGCCTCGTCGACCGCGTGGTCACCGACGGCGACATCCCGGGAGCCCTGTTCGCGTTCCTCGAGCACTACCCGCTGCCGTTCTTCGTATCCATCGTCGCGATCGTGCTCGTCGTCGTCTTCTTCGTCACCTCGGTCGACTCCGCAGCGCTCATCACCGACACCATGGCCAACGGCCACGAGGACTTCAACCCGCTCGGTCAGCGCATCTTCTGGGCCCTGTCGATCGGCATCATCACCGCCACCCTGCTCGTGTTCTCCGGCACCGGCGGGCTCGAGGCGCTCGAGAAGACGATCATCCTCGTCGGGCTCCCGTTCTTCATCATGGGCTACTTCCAGATGTACGCCCTGTACCGCGCGCTGCGTGAGGACGCCGGCGAGCTGCCGCCCATGCGCACCCGGCGCTGGAAGAAGGTCCTCCCGCCCGAGGAGTACGCGCGCCGGCAGGACGAGGACGAGCACGACACCTCGGACACGGTGGTCGATCCCGAGGCCGCAGACGAAGTGCCGGTCATGGCCGACCCCTACGTCGACGAGGTGGACGCGAGCGGTGCCCAAGACATGGGGCGGAGGCGCCGGCTGCCCGAGGGCACGATCTCGTCCCGGACCGGCAGCGCCAAGATCACCTACGGCCGCGCCGAGGACTGACCACCCCGGCCGAGCCGCAGCACAGCTCAGGAACGCTGCACCTGCATCGACCTGTCACTCGTGCTCGATATCCACGTCCGGATTCGAGCACAGGTGACAGGTCGATGGGCGTTCCGAGCAAAAGCGGCAGGTCGATGGGCGTTTCGAGCTCGAGAGCAGCAGCTTCAGCCGCGCCGGCCTCTCAGCCGAAGTGCTGCGGCAGCGTGGCCTCGTGGGCGGTGCGGAGCTCGGTGACCGGGATGGCGAAGCGGTCGACGAGCTCGAGCACCGCACCGGTGTTGCCCTCACCGGCGTCGGTCATGCCGATCCGCGCGAACGGGAAGGCGCGTGCGGTGCACATGTCCTTGAAGCGCACTTCCTCGGAGCGGGGGACGGCGACGATCGCACGTGCCGTCGACTCCGAGAACAGGAGCGTGAAGAGGTCGACGCCGTCGCGCTGGGCGACCTCGTCGAGCCATACCCGCGCACCCGTGCCGCGGCGCAGGCACGCCTCGGCCAGGGCCTGTGCGAGCCCGCCCTCGGAGAGGTCGTGCGCGGCGTCGATCATGCCGTCGCGCGAGGCGTTGATGAGGATGTCGGCGAGCTCCTTCTCCGTGTCCGGCCGGAACTCCGGGGGCACGCCGCCGAGGTGGCCGTGGACGACATCGGCCCACGCCGAGCCGTCGAGCTCCTCGGCGGTGGTGCCGAGCAGGTAGATCGTCTGGCCGGCGTCCTTCCAGCCCGCCGGGGTGGCGCGGGTGACGTCGTCGAACACGCCGAGCACGCCGACCACCGGGGTCGGGTGGATGGCGACGCCGCCGGTCTGGTTGTACAGCGACACGTTGCCGCCGGTGACGGGGATGCCGAGCTCCTGGCAGCCGGCGGCCAGACCCTCGACGGCCTGCGCGAACTGCCACATGATCTCCGGGTCCTCCGGCGAGCCGAAGTTGAGGCAGTCGGTGACGGCGAGCGGCCGGGCGCCGGAGGTGGCGACGTTGCGGTGTGCCTCGGCGAGCGCGAGCTGCGCCCCGCGTGCGGGGTCGAGGTAGCAGTAGCGGCCGTTGGCGTCGGTCGCGATCGCCACGCCGAGCCCGGTCTCCTCGTCGACCCGGATGACGCCGGCGTCGTCGGGGAACGCGAGTGCGGTGTTGCCCTGCACATAGCGGTCGTACTGGTTCGTCACCCAGGACTTCGAGGCGAGGTTGGGGGAGCCGAGGAGTCTCAGCAGCGTGGCGCGCAGCTCCTCGTCCGACTCCGGGCGGGTGAGGCCGGCGGCGGCGACGGAGTCCGCGCGGGTGGCCTCCGTCCACGAGGGCTCGTGGTAGGGGCGCTCGTAGACCGGGCCGTCGTGGGCCACGGAGCGCGGCGGCACGTCGACGATGATGTCGCCGTGCCATTCGATGACGAGCCGGCCGGTGTCGGTGACCTCGCCGAGCACGCTCGTCTCGACATCCCACTTGGCGGTGATCGCGAGGAACTCCTCGAGCTTCTCGGGGGTGACGACCGCCATCATCCGCTCCTGGGATTCGCTCATGAGGATCTCCTCCGGCGTGAGCGAGGGGTCGCGCAGCAGCACGTCGTCGAGCGCGATGTGCATGCCGCCCTCGCCGTTGGAGGCGAGCTCGGAGGTGGCGCAGGAGATGCCGGCGGCGCCGAGATCCTGGATGCCCTCGACGACCTCGGCGGCGAACAGCTCGAGGCAGCACTCGATGAGGACCTTCTCCGCGAACGGGTCGCCCACCTGCACTGCCGGGCGCTTGGACGGCTTGGTGTCGTCGAAGGACTCCGAGGCGAGGATCGAGGCGCCGCCGATCCCGTCGCCACCGGTGCGCGCCCCGAACAGCACGACCTTGTTGCCCACGCCCGAGGCGTTGGCCAGCCGGATGTCGTCGTGGCGCAGCACTCCCACGGCGAGCGCGTTGACGAGCGGGTTGCCCTGGTAGACGGAGTCGAAGACGACCTCGCCGCCGATGTTCGGCAGGCCCAGGCAGTTGCCGTAGCCGCCCACCCCGGCGACGACGCCGTGGACCACGCGGGCGGTGTCCGGGTGGCCGATCGCGCCGAAGCGCAGCTGGTCCATGACCGCGACGGGGCGCGCCCCCATGGAGATGATGTCGCGCACGATGCCGCCCACGCCGGTGGCCGCGCCCTGGTAGGGCTCGACGTAGGAGGGGTGGTTGTGGCTCTCGACCTTGAAGGTCACCGCCCAGTCGTCGCCGATGTCGACGACGCCGGCGTTCTCGCCGATGCCCACGAGCAGGTTCTTCTTCATGTCGTCGGTGACGTAGTCGCCGAACTTGCGCAGGTGGACCTTGGAGGACTTGTAGGAGCAGTGCTCGGACCACATGACGGAGTACATCGCGAGCTCCGCCGAGGTGGGGCGCCGGCCGAGGATCTCCCTGATGCTCGCGTACTCGTTCTCCTTGAGCCCGAGCTCCGCGAACGGCTGCTCGACATCGGGGTTCGCGGCGGCGAAGTCGACCGTCTCCTTGACCTTCTTGTCCGCCGGTGCCGAGTGCGTGTTCGTCATGATCCTGGGGTGGTCCTTTCGTGAAGACAGCGCCGTGTCCATCGTACCGCCGCCGGGCGCGGGGGCGCCGGTCGACCGCGCCTCGGACATCGCCCGTCGGAGCGCCCCGGTACCCGGCCGTCGTGGGCCCGACGACCCCGGTGCGCGGGATCGTGGCACGCGCCGGTGGGCGGTAACGTCGGACGCATCGCCCGCCTGCGGCCCGGGACGTCGATCCGGCCGCCGTCCCGCCCGCTGCGAAGGAGCCGCCGTGAACATCTTCACCCACCCCGAGTTCGACCACCACGAGCAGGTCGTGTTCTGCCACGACCCGGCCACCGACCTCCGCGCGATCATCGCCATCCACGACACCGCGCTCGGCCCGGCCGCCGGCGGCTGCCGGATGCACCCCTACGCCACGGAGGAGGATGCGCTCACCGACGTCCTGCGCCTGTCGCGCGGGATGAGCTACAAGAACGCGATCGCCGGCCTCCCGCTCGGCGGCGGCAAGTGCGTGATCATCGCCGACCCGCGCCGGCCCGACAAGGCCGAGGTGCTGCGCGCCTTCTCCCGGCACGTGCAGACGCTCGGCGGGCGCTTCTGGACCGCGATCGACGTCGGTGTCGGGCCGGAGGACGCCGATGTCCTCGCCGAGGAGTGCGACTACATCTTCGCCCGGGCCAGCCAGTTCCCCGCCGGCGTCACCGCCTCCCAGTTCACTGCGCTCGGGGCGTTCACCGCGCTGCGCGCCGGGGCCGCCCACGTGTGGGACCGGACCGACCTCGTGGGGCTGCGGGTCGCGGTGCAGGGGCTCGGCGGCACCGGCCGGGAGCTCTCCCGGCTGCTCTACGAGGCCGGGGCGGAGCTCGTCGTCGCCGACGTCTCCCCGGACGCCGTCGCCGCCGTGGTCGAGGCCTACGGCGCCATGGCGGTCGACCCGGAAGTCATCCACTCCCAGGACGTCGACGTGTTCGCTCCCTGCGCGCTCGGCGCGGTGATCAACGACGCGACGGTGGGGGAGATCTCCGCCCGGCTCGTCAGCGGGATCGCGAACAACCAGCTCGCCGCCCCGGAGCACGGCCGGATCCTGCGGGAGCACGGCATCACCGTCGTGCCGGACTTCCTCGCCAACGCCGGCGGGGTGATGGCGGCGGCGACGATGATCTACTCCGATCCCACGCTCGAGTCCTCGCGGGAGACCGTCCTCACGCTCTTCGACCGGGTGCGCGCGGTGCTCGCGCAGGCCGACCGGGAGGACCGGACCACCACCGAGGTGGCCGAGGAGATCGCCGAGGAGCGCATGGCCGCCGCTCGGAGCTGAGGGGCAGGCGGGAGCCGGGGGATCCGATCCGCGCACCCTCCCTAGAATGTGCCTATGTCGCTGACCAAGATCGTGCTCTTCTACGTCTTCACCCCGCTGTCCGACCCGGAGGCGGTCCGCCTGTGGCAGCACGCGCTCGCCGAGGGCTGCGGGCTCAAGGGGCGGGTCATCGTCTCCCACCAGGGCATCAACGCCACGCTCGGCGGCGAGATCGACGACGTCAAGCGCTATGTGCGGTCCACCCGCAGCTACGCACCCTTCCGGGACGCCGACATCAAGTGGTCTACCGGGACCGGCGACGACTTCCCCCGGCTCAGCGTCAAGGTGCGCCCCGAGCTCGTGACCTTCCACGCCCCGGACGAGATCACCGTCACCGCAGACGGGGTGCAGGGCGGCGGCGAGCACCTGACGCCCGGACGGCTGCACCGTCTCATCGAGGAGCGCGGCGACGAGGTCGTGTTCTTCGACGGACGCAATGCGATGGAAGCGCAGATCGGACGGTTCAAGGGTGCGATCGTGCCCGACACGGACACCACCCGCGATTTCATCGCGGAGATCGAGTCCGGCCGGTACGACGAGCTCAAGGACCGGCCCGTGGTGACCTACTGCACCGGCGGGATCCGGTGCGAGGTGCTCAGCGTGCTCATGAAGAACCGGGGCTTCTCCGAGGTGTACCAGCTCGAGGGCGGGATCGTCCGCTACGGCGAATCGTTCGGCAACTCCGGCCTGTGGGACGGATCGCTCTACGTATTCGACAAGCGCATGCACATGGAGTTCGGCGAGGGCGCGGAGTCGCTGGGGCGCTGCGCCGAATGCGCGGAGCCCACGCCGCTGTTCGTCAACTGCGCGAACGAGGAGTGCCGCAAGCTCTTCCTTCGCTGCGGCGCGTGTACGGAGTCGGGACTTCACCCGCACTGCGGAGAGTGCGTGCCCGCCGGTGCCGCGGGATCGGCGATCACCGGCGCCGAGGCGCCCTCGCGCTGAGCGGCCGGACGCACCTCGCCGTACTGCGGGGTATCCGAGGGGCGGCGCGCAATTGCGCGCTCGGAATCGGATACTCCGCGGTTCGGCAGAGTGGTCCGGCGTGCTGGCAGTGTTCGATCCCCGGCAGGCGTACTCACCGCACGGGGCGCAGACTCATGACAGGAGGGCGATCTCCGGCTTCCGGAAGAGGCGCCCGCGGGTGAGACCGCAGAGCAGGCGCTCGCCCGCGCTCTGCCGGTCCCAGTGCAGCCGGCACGTGTAGAGGGTCCGCCGCACGCGCGAGGCGAGCGCCCGGGCCGAGCCGAAGGTCCGGCCCTCGACCCCGACCGCCATGCCCCGGCTCCAGCCGATCCGCGCGAGCGGGCCGAGCGCGAACGCGAGATCGAGGTCGTCGTGCACCGCGGGATCCGTCGAATGGGTCCGGTGGCGGACGTGCAGCCACACCCCGCGGCGCACCGCCATCGTCGAACCCCACAGCGGGACGTTGCCCATCGCCGCGCCGACCCCGAGCTGGAGCGAGGAGTGGTACGCCGCCGAGGCGATCCGCCCGCGCAGCCCGGGGATGTCGTAGAAGCAGCCGGGGCCCGTCACCGCGTGGAGGTTGCGCCCCTCGATCTCCGCGACGACCGTCGCCACCCAGTCCGGGGCAGGACGGGAATCGGCGTCGAGGCGGGCGAGGATCGTCCCGTGCGCAGCGTCGTAGCCGGCTGCCGAGGCGGCCGCGACCCCCGGCCTGACCTCCCGCACCACGCGCGCGCCGACGCTCCGGGCCACCGCCGAGATCGCGGGATCCGCGGGCCCGGGCGGGGAGTTGTCGACGACGATGATCTCGAGCGGCGGCCGCGTCTGGGAGGTGAGGGCGGCGAGGCAGCCGGCGAGCGTCTCGGCGTCGTCGAGCACCGGGATGACGACGGAGACCCCGGAGTCGTCTGTGCTCGGCGCCGGAGCGGCGCCGCCACGGGGCGACGGCGGGGCGGTGCCGCGCGGCGGGTCGGACGGGCTCATTCGTCGGCCCCCGCGTGCGAGGCGGCCTCGCGCTCGAGCCCGAGGGCGAGGGGCAGTGCGAGGAGCCCGCCGCCGAGCGTCCCGGCGGCGAGGTCGCCGATCGTGTCGTGGTAGCCGACGCCGATCTCCTCGGAGATGAAGACGAATCCAGCCCACTCGCCGAACTCCCACAGCACGCTCAGCAGCGCGGACAGGGCGAGCAGGTGCCAGAGGAGCGACCACCATGGCAGGGGAGGGCGGACAGCGCCGTCTCTCGGCCCATGCGCGGCCGGAGGGGCGGATTCTGCAGGCGCGCCGGAGCGATCGGGGCGCACCCGGTGGGCCGGGTCGCGGAGCATGACGAGCCGCCACGCGATGAGCACGGCGGCGGCGGTGGCGAGGGCGTGCGCCGGGATGTCGAGCCAGGAGAAGTTCTGGTAGAGGCCGGTCACCGCGGCCCAGGCGGCGGCGAGGAAGGTCAGCTGGCACAGGGCATCGACCAGCCGGGGCAGCACGAGGAAGCGCAGCAGCGTCACCCCACCGAGCACGAGGAACAGGCACGCGCCCGAGGCGACCCCGGCGTACCACCAGGCCAGCGGCACGCTGAGGACCGCGAGGATGCGGAGGACGTCCGTCGACCACCAGCGTCCCTGCACCTCGGCCCAGGAGGATTCGGGACAAGTCATCTTGACAGTCTATCGGTGCGGGCGGCGCACGCTGAGCGGCTCGGTCACGCAGCGGCCAGCGCGTTCAGCGGCTCAGCCGCTCTGCGCCGGACCGTCGGCGGTCGGTGCCTCGTCCGACGCTCCCGGAGCGGGCGCGGCCCGGGGACTCGGGACGAGCTTGAGCCCGATCACCGCGCCGATGATCCCGCACATGAAGACGATCTTCCCGGTTGAGATCGCCTCGGTGCCGGTGGCCATCGCCCAGCCCACGGTGAGTGCGGCGCCCACTCCTGTCCACACGGCGTAGGCGGTGCCGATCGGGATGTGCTTGGCCGCCCAGCCGAGGCCGAGCATGCTGATGACGGCGGCGACGGCGAACACGACGGTGGGCAGAAGTGCGCGGAAGCCGTCGGACATGCCGAGCGCGGTGGCCCAGACGGCTTCGAAGACAGCGCTGAGGAGCAGGACGAGCCACGGCATTCAGCTCACCGCCTTGAGGCCGGCGACGGAACCGATGAGGAGGACGAGGAGCAGCACGCGTGCGACGGTCGCGCGCTCCTGCCCGGTGACGAATCCCCAGAGCACCGTGAGCGAGGCGCCGATCCCCACCCACACCGCGTACGCGGTCCCGGTGGGCAGCGAGGTCATCGCCCAGGACAGGCCCGCGAGGCTCACGATGACGGAGACGATGAAGAGGAGAGTGGGCTTCCAGCGTCTGAAGCCGTGCGAGGCCGACAGCGCGGAGGCCCAGACGGCCTCGAGCATGCCGGAGACGATGAGGACGAACCACGCCATGACGAACTCTCCTATGAGTCAGTCTTGTCGTGGTGCGGGTACTGCTCCCTCGTCCGCGAGCCCTGGTGCCGGGCTCCATGACTCAGGATACCGATCCCGGTCCGGGGCGGCAACGCGCGGCCGGGCCGCTCGACCGGGAGTGCTGGACGACCCGCGCGGACACGCTCGCCTCAGCGGCCGAACAGCTTGCGGAAGAAGCCCTTCTTGCGCGGCTCCGCGTCCTCGGCCGGGGCATCCGCGGGGCGATCCGCGGTCGGTTCGGGAGCGGGGCGGGGTGCGCTGTCGGCCGGTTCCGGAGCGGGTTCCGGTGCGGAGGGCTCGACCGGGGCCGGGCGCGGTTCCGGCTGCGGCTCCGGGGCGGGCGCCTCGGCGGCGGTGGACGGCTCGGGCGCCGGGGCGGTCTCCGCAGCCGGGGATTCCGGAGCGGGCGCGGTGTCCTCGGCCGGCTGCTCGACGTCCGGTGCCGGTTCGACGGGTTCGGGCGCGGTGGGTGCCGGAGCGGGTTCGACCGGTTCGGGTGCGGCCGGTGCTTCGGCAGATTCCTCGACAGGGGACTCGACCGGGGCGGAGGTCTCGGCCGGCGCCTCGGCCGGGGTCGGGGCGGGTGCCGGGACAGTGCCTTCGGAGGTCGCTCCGGGCTCCCCGGAGACGGCGGACCGTGCGGCGGCGAACTCCTCGGCGGCCTCGCCCTCGAGCGGGGAGTGGACCTGGCAGTTGGTGATGCGGCGCTGCTCGTCGACGGTGACGTCGGCCCAGCCGTCGGCGGCGAGGACCCGCAGGGTGCCGTCCGGACGCATGACGAGCGGGAATCCGCGGTGCTCCGCATAGGCCTGGAGGGCCTCGACGTGGTCGGTCACCGTGGTCTCGGTGAGGCCCTGGGCCATCGACCGGACGAGGGACTTGATATCCGGTGCGTCGAGCGCGAGCTCCGGGGACTCGACGAGCATCCACACGACGGTGCCCCCGCCGGCGGCCGCCGGGTAGTGCGCCCAGATTCCGGTGAGCTCCTTGGCGGCGAGGACGAGCCGCAGCGGCAGCTCGTCGTCGGAGTCGAACTCGTCGGTGGTGAGCTCACCGATGCCCCGCGCGGCGCCGAGCCTGCGGACCTCGTGCGAGCGCGCGACGACGGGCTCGGGGAACTCGTTGACGTTGTCCCAGCCCCAGTGCCAGGTGCGCGGGGAATCCGCCTCGGTGCCGATGAGGTGCGCGGTGAGCGTGAGCGGGTGCTCGCCGGTGAACGTAAGCCGCGGGTTCTCGGAGAAGTCGACCTCCCACTCGGCGTCGGCGATCCGCAGGCCGAATCGCGTCTGCATCTCGGTGGAGAAGAAGATGGCCCGGTTGACGAGGCTCTGCAGAGAATCGCTCATGATCCCAGGGTACTGGACTCACCGGGGCGGAGCTCGGCACCCGGAGTCCCGCGTCCGGGCACGGCCCGGGCCCGGGTTCAGGCGTTGACGAGGGTGCGGATGACCGAGGTGAAGAAGCCCTGGCCGTCCACCCCGCTGCGCAGACCGTCCGCGGTGTCCGGCCCGAAGCCGGGTTCCACGGCGTGCTCGGGGTGGGGCATGAGGCCGACGACGTTGCCGCGCTCGTTGGTGATCCCGGCGATGTCGCGGCGCGAGCCGTTCGGGTTGCTGCCCACGTAGCGGACCACCACGCGGCCGGTCCCCTCGAGCTCGTCGAGCACGGGCTCGGAGGCCATGAAGCCGCCCTCGCCGTTCTTCAGCGGGATGATGATCTCCTGGCCCTCGGTGAAGCTGTTCGTCCACGCGGTGCCGGCGTTCTCCACCCGGAGCACCTGGTCGCGGCAGATGAACTGCTGGGTGTCGTTGCGGACGAGCGCACCGGGCAGCAGGTGGGCCTCGCACAGCACCTGGAACCCGTTGCAGATGCCGAGCACCGGCATCCCGCCGTGCGCGGCGTCGATGACGGCGTCCATGATCGGGGCGAAGCGGGCGATCGCCCCGCAGCGCAGGTAGTCGCCGTAGGAGAAGCCGCCGGGCAGGATCACGGCGTCGACGTCGGAGAGCGAGGTGTCGGCGTGCCACAGGGGCACGGCACGAGCACCGGACAGGGTGACGGCGCGGGCGGCGTCGCGGTCGTCGAGCGTGCCGGGGAACGTCACCACGCCCACGCGAGCGCCCTCGGCGCCGGGCAGCGTCGTGGTGGACTCGGCGGCACCGATGAGGGGTCCGCCGGCGGTGTACCGGCTGCGGTCGCCGCTCACCGGGCACCGGCCGGATCGTCGTTCGCCTCCGCGACGGAGTCCGAGGCGGCGCCCACCGGGGTGCCCGGGTGGGCGGGCTCCGGGGCGTCAGGTGCCGCTTCGACTGCGACGACGTCTTCGATCACCGGGTTGGACAGCAGCGTCGAGGCGGCCTCGCGGGCCTGCGCGAGGATCTCCTCGGTGACCTCGCCGTCGACCGTGAGCTCGAACCGCTTGCCCTGGCGCACATCGGTGAAGGCGGTGAGCCCCAAGCGGTCGAGGCCCGAGCCGATCGCCTTGCCCTGGGGGTCGAGGATCTCCGGCTTCGGCATGACTTCGACGACGACACGTCCCATGGTGCTCCTTGAATCTCGCAGGTGCGGCGGACCGCTGGATGGCGCGCGCCGATCGCGCGCCGAACACCTGCGAGTCTACCAACGCCGAGGATCGTCGGGAGCGCGGTGTCCGGCACCGGTGCCGGACACAGCCCGTTCCGATCTCGGAGCCTGCCGCAGGAGCATCCGATACAGTCGAGACAGCAGACAGCCCGATGATGTCGAACCCGAGGAGAAGACGACAGGATGCGGAGACTCGTAAGGTGCGGCGCAGCCGTTGCGGCACTGTCCTTGGCGCTCGTCGGATGCTCCGCCGGGGGTCCCGACGGGACCGAACCGAACGACCCGGGCACATCGGCAGAGGAGACCGCGATGACCACACCTGGTGCCGATTCCGGTGCCGGCGCCCACCAGTTCGGGTCGACGAGCGACCTGCTCGCGGCAGCGAACGGATTCACCTTCAACGAGTTCGATGACTTCACCTTCGCCGAATCCACGCTCGGATTCGCCCAGTTCGGAAGTCAGCAACAGCGTCCGGAGATCGAGCCGGAATCGTGTGCAGCATTCTTCGACGATGCGCTGAGCTCGCTCGACGGCACCGAGGCGCCGACCGTCGCTGGTCTCAGCGCCAAAGGCGGAATGCGCGTCGATATCTCGAGCCATGCTGCGGGCTCCGATGCGGAGTCCCATGAATCGATGTTCTCCGGCATGGTCGCGGAATGTCCTGAGATGCGCCTTCTGAACGATGGCGAGCCTGTCTCCGAATCCACCATCGAAGGATTCGACGTCGAGGTCGACGGTGCCGACAGCGCCGTCGGTATCCACAGCACGATGACGCAGGCCGCCTCGTCGGAAGAGGGCGAGGTGTCGCAGGTCGTCGTACGCAGCGGCACACTGGTGGTCACCGCCGCAGCGACCGGGGGCGCCGACACACGGGAGCGGGCGCGAGAACTCGCCGGCGCCGTCCTCACCTACCTCGAGCAGTGACCGCGGTGTCGGGCACCCTGGAGCGGCCGATACCAGGACGCGCAGCTGCGCGACCGTATCGGCCGTGTCAGCCGGGTCAGCCGGGTCGTCCGCACCCGCTCGTGCTCTGGCGGAGGTGAGATCCCCGTGCCCACTGCGAAGCGATCAGCGAAGGACGGCGGCCTCTCCGCCTTCTCCGCCGAGTACGACGGGAACGCGACGTCCGAGCTGCTCGTCGAAGCGCTCGGCAATCGCGATGCGGAGGCGCGGTGGGAGATCTCCCGCCGGCTCCTCGATGACGGAGCCGACGCCTCCCCGGTCGCCTCCGGGCAGTCGACGCTCTCGATCCTGCTGGGCGCGCACCGCAGGCTCGGAGCACACGACGGCGAGCTGGCGCAGCGCCTCGTCGATGCCGGGGCGAGCGTGAACTACCGCGAGCGGCGCGGCCGGCTCGCCATCCACCTGGCCGCGATGACGCGGGCCGACGCGGACGAGGACAGACGACAGCTCTATGCCGCGTTCTTCTCATCGCCGAAGCTCGACCTGACCCTGCCGGTGAATCCCACCATTCCGGACGTCACTATTCGGCAGTGGCTCGAAGGGCTGGTGGAGCGAGTCCCGGACAAGCGCGAGGTGCTCGCCGAGCTCCTCGCCGCGCACCCGGCCTCACCGTGATCCCGCGCGGTGCGCCGTGCCCACCGACCGCCTGAACCCGCCGGCAGCATAAGAACCTCCGACGCCGAGCTGCTGTGTCACCCCAGCCCGAGCACCGTCCGCAGCGCGGTCTCGATCTCTGCGGCGGCGCGCTCGGCCTCGTCGCGGCCCAGCCGGTAGGGGTCGGCGATGTCGTCGAGGTATCCGCGGGACAGGACCTCGACGCCCGCGCCCGGCGGGTCCCAGGCCGCGACCGTTCCGGCGGCGGCGAGCTCCGCGTAGGGGCGCAGCACGACGGTCCGGGCGGCCGCCTCCGGCCAGGTGCCCACGACGAAGTCCCGGTGGGAGCGGGTGAGGCAGACGAGGAGGTCGGCCCCGGCCGCGCGGTCCGCGTCGAGCTGCGTGGAGGTGAAACCCGCCGTCGAGGCGCCGAGGCGGGTCAGGCACGCCGCCATCGCCGGGTCGATGCCGAGGTCGGCGAGCAGGTGGGTGCCGGTGCTCGTGTACCGGGTGGAGGGGTCGAGGAGTGCTGCGAGGCGCTCGGCGAAGGGGGAACGGCACGTGTTGCCGGTGCACACGAACATCACCGTTCTCATCGTCGGCTCCCGGGACCGCTCAGAGGGGGAAGGTCTCGCCGGTGATGCGCTCGAAGGCCTCGACATACCGGGCGCGCGTCTTCTCGACGATCTCCGCGGGCAGCTCCGGCGGGGCATCTCCGGAGTCCTTGTCCCAGCCGGAGGCCTCGGAGGTCAGCCAGTCGCGGACGAACTGCTTGTCGAAGCTCGCCTGCGCGCGGCCGGGCGTGTAGGCCGCGGCGTCCCAGAAGCGGGAGGAATCCGGGGTGAGGACCTCGTCGGCGAGCAGGATGGTGCCGCCCGGGCCGCGCCCGAACTCGAACTTCGTGTCGGCGAGGATGATGCCGCGCTCGCGGGCGATCTCCTCCGCGCGGGTGTAGATCCGCAGGGTGACGTCGCGCAGCTCCTCGGCCTCCGCGGCTCCGACGATCTCCGCGGCCCGGTCGAAGCCGATGTTCTCGTCGTGGTCGCCGATCTGCGCCTTCGTCGCCGGGGTGAAGATCGCCGGTTCGAGCTTGTCGGACTCCCCGAGCCCGGCGGGCAGGCGGACCCCGCACACCGCGCCGGTGCGCCGGTAGTCTGCGAGGCCGGACCCGTTGAGGTAGCCGCGGGCCACGCACTCGATGGGGAACATGTCGAGCGGCCGGCACACCATGCCGCGCCCGGCCACCTCGGCCGGCACCTCGGTCGAGGTCACGTGGTTGCCGATGACATCGGCGAGCTGGTCGAACCACCACAGGGTGAGCCCGGTGAGGACGACGCCCTTGTCCGGGATCTCCGAGGCGAGCACGTGGTCGTAGGCGGAGATCCGGTCCGAGGCGACCATGAGGATCCGATCCGCGCCCTCGAGTGTGCCGACGGAGGCCGGGACGTAGATGTCGCGCACCTTGCCCGAGTACACGTGGGTCCAGTCGGGGATGTCGGGGTGCTCGGTGTCGATCATGGCGTTCCTTCGGGTCGGATGCGGTGCCGGAGTGCGCCGGCGGCGGGGGTATCAGGTGGGGTCGGAGTCCCCGCCGGGTGCGGAACTCCCGGCCGGGACGGCGACCCCTCCGGCCGCGGCCGCACGCGCGATGTCGGTGCGGTGCTGCTCGCCGTCCCAGGAGATCAGGCCCACGGCCTCGTAGGCGCGTTCGCGGGCGGCGGTGAGATCCTCCCCGGTGGCGACGACGGAGAGCACGCGCCCGCCGGCGGTGACGACCTCGCCCGCGGGCGAGGTGGCGGTGCCGGCGTGGAGGACCATGACGCCGGGCAGGGCGGCGGCCTCCTCGAGCCCCGCGATCGGGTCCCCGGTGCGCGGCGCCTCGGGGTAGCCCGCGGCGGCCAGGACCACGGTGACCGCGGCCTCGCGCGACCAGGAGAGTGGTCCGAACTCCGCCAGGCGGCCCTCCGCGGCGGCGAGCAGCGCCTGGGCCAGCGGGGTCTCGAGCCGGGCGAGCACGGACTGGGTCTCCGGGTCGCCGAACCGCACGTTGAACTCGATGACCTGGAGGCCCTTCGGGGTGAGCGCGAGCCCGCAGTAGAGGAGGCCGACGAACGGGGCGCCGCGGCGGGCCATCTCGTCGACGACCGGCTGGGCGACGCGCGCGACGATCTCCTCGACCATCCCGGGTGGGGCCCAGGGCAGCGGCGAGTAGGCGCCCATACCTCCCGTGTTCGGCCCGGCATCGCCGTCGTGGATGCGCTTGAAGTCCTGTGCGGGCTCGAGCGGGACGGCGGTGGTGCCGTCGCACAGCACGAACAGGGACACCTCCGGCCCGGTCAGGTGGTCCTCGATGACGACCCGGTCGGACACGCTCAGGCAGGATTCGGCGTGGGCGAGCGCGGCGGCGCGGTCCTCGGTGACGACGACGCCCTTGCCGGCGGCGAGCCCGTCGGCCTTGACGACGTGCGGGGCGCCGAACCGGTCGAGAGCGGCGGCGGCCTCGTCCACGGTGGTGGCGGCGACGGCGGCGGCGGTGGGCACCCCGGCGGCCTCCATGACGTCCTTGGCGTAGGCCTTCGAGCCCTCGAGCGCCGCGGCCTCCTGGCCGGGGCCGAACACCGCGAACGAGGCGGCGCGCAGCGCATCGGTCACTCCGGCGACGAGCGGGGCCTCGGGACCGACGACGACGAGGTCGACGTCGAGCTCCTCGGCGAGCGCGACCGCAGCATGCGGGTCGGTGGCGTCGAGCGGCCGGGTCTCGCACAGCAGCCCGATGCCCGGGTTGCCGGGCGCGGCGATGACGGCGTCGACCTGCGGATCGCGGGACAGCGCGGCGGCCAGGGCGTGTTCGCGGGCACCGGGCCCGATGACGAGAACCTTCACGCCCCCAGACTAGTACGGCGGGCTCCCGAACCGGGCGTCGGACGGCCGGCGGCGCCCGCCGATAGTGTGGACCCATGAGCCCACAGAGCACGCACCCCCCGACCTCCGAGACCTTCTCCGCCGCGGCGGCCGTCGAGCTCGCCGTCATCGAGCGCTCCGGCTTCGTCGAGTCGCGCCACCTCGGCTCCGCCGTCGTCGTCGACCCCGACGGCGCCCCGCTCATCGAGCTCGGCGCGCCCGCGGAGCCGGTCCTCACCCGCTCGAGCCTCAAGCCCCTCCAGGCGCTCGCCTGCCTGGAGATGGGTGTGCCGCTGGCGGGAGAGTCCCTCGTGCTCGCCACGGCCTCCCACCGGGCGGAGGAGGGCCATGTCGAGGTCGTCGCCGGGATGCTCGACTCCGTGGGCCTGGGGCCCGAGGACCTGCAGTGCCCGGCCGTCGCGCCCGCGGACCGCGGCGACCGGATGCGGGTGCGCAAGGACGGCACCCTGGTGTCCCCGCTCCACTTCAACTGCTCGGGCAAGCACGCGGCGTTCCTCATGGCCCAGCAGCTCGGCGGCCACGACACCGCCGCCTACCTCGACCCGGATTCCGCGGTGCAGCGGCAGGTCGCGGCGACCGTCGCTGAGTACTGCGGGGGCCCGTCCGACTTCGTCGGGGTCGACGGCTGCGGGGCCCCGGTCCACGCGCTGCCGCTGACCCGGCTGGCGGCCGGGATCGGGCGGCTCGCCGCCGGCACCACCGAGCACGCGCGCACCCTGCGCGATGCCGTGCTCGCCCACCCGTGGGCCATCGAGGGGCACGGCCGACCGAACTCCGTCGTCGTCGAGAAGCTCGGCATCCTCGCGAAGTTCGGCGCCGAGGGCGTCATGGTCATGGGCACCCCGGGAGGCCACGCGGTCGCCGTCAAATGCCTCGACGGCTCGAGCCGGCCGACGACGATGGTCGCCCTCGAGCTCCTCGTCACCGCCGGCGCCCTGCCCGCCGAGCAGGTCGTGCCGGTGCTCGCCGAGCTCGACCACCGGGTGATCGGGGGGATCGGCGGCGACGGGGAGCCCGCGGTCGTCGGCGCGCTGCGCTCCTCCTCGGCCGTGCTGACCGCCGCAGAGCAGCTGGGGCGGCGATGAGCATCCGCCGCCGCATCGACCCGGCCGCCGGGCACGAGGCGCTCGTCGCTTGGGTGCAGGCCCGCCGCACCGGCGCCGCACCCGCCCCGCGCACCACGCTGGCCACCGCCGTGCGGTTCACGCTCGAGGAGCTCGCCGCGCGCAACGAGGGCAACTCCGTCGAGGTGCGGATCCCGCCCTTCGGCGTCACCCATTGCATCGCCGGTCCCCGCCACACCCGCGGCACCCCGCCCAACGTCGTCGAGGCGGACCCCGAGGCCTGGCTCGAGGTCGCGGTGGGGGAGACGGACTTCGCCGCCGCGCTCGCCGCCGGACGCATGAGCGCCTCGGGCACGCGCGCGGACCTCACCGCGGTGACCCCGCTGTTCGACGCCGCCGAGCTCTTCCCGAGCTGAGCGCGGCTCCGGGGCGGCTGCCGGCCCGCGAGGCCTCCCTCCGAACCGAACCGTGCAGCCGGCCCCACCCCGCCCCGGCCCGCCCGCCCGTCCAGCATGCGGCGGGTCGTTGCCCACGCCCCGGGTGCGCGAGGACAATGAGGCCATGACTGCGCAGACGACTCCGACCACCTCGTTCATCGACGGCCGCTCCGTGCCCGCCCGGGACACCTACGACAACATCGACCCGGCGACCAACCGGGCGCTCGGCGGGGTCTCCCGGGGCACCGCGGAGGACGTCGACCAGGCGGTGGCGGCCGCCGCCCGCGCCCAGCGCGAGTGGCGGAACACCTCGCCGGAGCAGCGCTCCCGGTTCCTCGTCGAGATCGCCCGGCTCGTCCGCGAGGATCGCGACACCCTGGCCCGCCTCGAGACCGAGGACACCGGCAAGCCGCTCACCCAGGCCTATGCGGACGCCGACACCTGTGCTCGCTACTTCGAGTTCTACGGGCACACCATCGAGTCGTACTACGGGCAGACGATCCCCTTCGACCCGGGCATGCACGCCTACACCCGCCGCGAGCCCTACGGCGTGACGGGGCACATCGTCGCGTGGAACTATCCGCTCCAGCTCATCGGCCGGGCCGCCGCCTCCTCGCTCGCCACCGGCAACTGCGCGGTGGCGAAGCCGGCGGACGAGACCCCGCGCACCACCGTGCGCCTCGCCGAGCTCGTCCACCGCGCCGGGGTGCCTGCCGGCGCCTTCAACGTCGTCACCGGGCTCGGCTCCGAGGCCGGGGCCGCGCTCGCCGCGCACGACGGGGTGGCCCACCTCGGGTTCGTCGGCTCGACCGCCACCGGCTCGCTCATCGCCCACGCCGCGGCCGACCGCGTGGTGCCCACCGTGCTCGAGCTCGGCGGCAAGTCTGCGAACGTCGTGTTCGCCGACGCCGACGTCGACGCCGCGATCCCGAGCCTCGTGCGGTCGATCCTCCAGAACGCCGGGCAGACATGCTCGGCCGGCGCGCGCCTGCTCGTCCACCGGGATGTGCACGCCGAGGTGGTGGAGAAGATGGCCGCGGAGTTCGGGAAGGTGAGCATCGGCCGCGGGGCCGATGACCCGATGCTCGGCCCGCTCGTGTCGGTCAAGCAGCAGGAGCGCGTGGCCGGCTTCTTCGACCGGCTCAGCGGCGGTGAGATCGTCACCGGCGGATCAGCGCCGAGCGACCTCGGTGACGATCTGGCAGGCGGTGCCTTCTTCTCCCCGACGCTCGTCGACAATGTCGACCCGTCCGCGGAGATCGCCCGCGAGGAGGTGTTCGGCCCCGTCGTCGTCGCCACCGAGTTCGACGACGACGCCGAGGCCGTCGAGCTCGCCAACGGCACCGACTACGGGCTCGTGTCCGCGGTGTGGACGCGGGACGTGGGCCGGGCGCACCGGATGGCCGCGGCGATCGAGGCCGGCCAGGTGTTCGTCAACACCTACGGCGCCGGCGGCGGAGTCGAGCTGCCCTTCGGCGGCTTCAAGAAATCCGGCTACGGGCGCGAGAAGTCGATCGAGGCCTTCGACGAGTACACCCAGACCAAGACCGTCGTCATCAAGCTCTGAGCCGGCGGTGCCGACGGGCCCGCGGAGACCGGTGCACCGACGAGCTCGCCGAGCCCGGTGGACTAGACTCGGGGGCGCACACGACGGCAGCCCAGGGGAGTTCATGAAGGACACCATCGACGTCTCGGTGAGACGGAGTCCACGGTATTCGGCATTCATCATCGTCGGGGTCGTCCTCGGCATGACCGTGGGACTGGTCCTCAGCCTCCTGCCCGTGGACACGAGCGCCCTCACCACCCAGGTCACGCAGGGCTCGGCAGTCTGGATGCTCATGGTCGTGGTGGGGATCATCGGCGGTTTCCTCGGCGCGATCGTCGCGCTCCTCGTCGACCGGCGCAGCGTCCAGCGCGCCCGCACCTTCGCCGTGGGCGCGGAGTACGAGCCGGAGCGGCGCCGTGCCGCGGACTCCTCGACACCCGCCTCGGCCGCGGATGCCGCCCCGAACGCTCCCGAGGCGCCCGCGGAGGGGCCCGGCCCGGATGCCGGTCGCGGCCCCGAGGCCCCGCGCACTGTGGGAGAATGACGGCGTGGCACGCGCAGATGGACAGCTGACTCACGAAATCGACCCCCAGGACAAGAAGCCGCAGGACGAATGCGGTGTGTTCGGGGTCTGGGCACCGGGCGAGGAGGTGTCCAAACTCGTCTACTACGGCCTCTACGCCCTCCAGCACCGGGGCCAGGAATCGGCCGGGATCGCGGCGAGCAACGGCGAACAGATCATCGTCTACCGGGACATGGGACTCGTGTCCCAGGTGTTCGACGAGAACGACCTCGAGACGCTGCCCGGGCACATGGCCGTCGGCCACACCCGCTACTCCACCACCGGCTCCTCGACGTGGGAGAACGCGCAGCCGACGCTCGGGCCCACCCGCTTCGGCACGGTGGCCCTCGGCCACAACGGCAACCTGACGAACTTCCTCGAGCTCCAGGAGCTCGCCGACACCCGGCAGGAGGTGCGGCAGGAGACCGTCAAGCAGGCGACGCAGAAGACCAATCGCACCCGCGGCCACCGCGACTCCTCGAACGACACCTCGCTCATCACCGAGCTGCTCGCCTCCGGCACGGGGGAGAACCTCACCCAGGTCGCGCTCGAGCTCTTCCCCAAACTCGAGGGCGCCTTCAGCCTCGTGTTCATGGACGAGCACACGCTCTACGCCGCCCGCGACCGCCACGGCGTGCGCCCGCTCGCTCTCGGCCGGCTCGACCGCGGCTGGGTGGTCGCGAGCGAGACCGCCGCGCTCGACATCGTCGGCGCCTCGTTCGTGCGCGCCGTCGAACCCGGCGAGCTCATCGCGATCGACGAGGACGGCCTGCGCTCGTACACCTTCGCCGAGCCCGAGCTCGCCCGCTGCGTGTTCGAGTACGTCTACCTCGCCCGCCCGGACAGCATCCTCGCCGGCAAGACCGTGCACTCCGCCCGCACGGAGATGGGCCGGGTGCTCGCCCGCGAGTACCCAGTCGACGCGGACATGGTCATCGCCACCCCGGAATCCGGGACGCCGGCTGCCGTGGGCTACGCGGAGGAGTCGGGGATCCCGTTCGGGCAGGGGTTGATGAAGAACGCCTACGTGGGCCGCACCTTCATCCAGCCCTCGCAGACGATCCGGCAGCTCGGCATCCGCCTCAAGCTCAACCCGCTGCGGGAGAACATCGAGGGCAAACGGCTCGTCGTCGTCGACGACTCGATCGTCCGCGGCAACACCCAGCGCGCCCTCGTGCGGATGCTCCGCGAGGCCGGCGCCCGGGAGATCCACATCCGCATCTCCTCCCCGCCGGTCAAGTGGCCGTGCTTCTACGGCATCGACTTCGCGACCCGTGCCGAGCTCATCGCCAACGGACTCACCACCGACGAGATCTGCCAGTCGCTCGGCGCGGACTCGCTCGGCTACATCTCGCTCGACGGGATGATCTCCGCGACCCAGCAGGAGCGCAGCGAGCTGTGCACCGCCTGCTTCTCCGGGGAGTACCCGATCAGGATCCCGGACAGCCAGGCGCCGGAGAGGAGCTGCTGACATGACCGAGGACAGCGCAGCACAGGGCACCACCTACGCCTCCGCAGGCGTCGACGTCGAGGCCGGCGACCGGGCCGTCGAGCTCATGAAGGCCGCCGTGTCGGCCACCCACGGCCCGAACGCCGTCGGGGACTTCGGCGGTTTCGCCGGACTCTTCGACGTCTCCATGCTCAAGGACTACGAGCGGCCCCAGCTCGCGGCCTCGACCGACGGGGTGGGCACCAAGGTCGCGATCGCGCAGGCCCTCGACATCCACCACACCATCGGCTTCGACCTCGTCGGCATGGTCGTCGACGACATCGTCGTGTGCGGGGCGACGCCCCTCATCATGACCGACTACATCGCCTGCGGACGGTTGGTGCCGGAGCGGATCGCCGACATCGTGCGCGGCATCGCCGAGGCGTGCGCCTCGGCCGGGGTCGCGCTCGTGGGCGGGGAGACCGCCGAGCACCCCGGCCTGCTCGGGGTCGACGAGTACGACGTCGCCGGTGCGGCGACCGGTGTGGTCGAGGCCTCTCGCGTGCTCGGCGCGCACCGCGTGAGCGCCGGTGACGTGCTCGTCGGCCTGCCGTCCTCGGGCCTGCACTCCAACGGCTACTCCCTGGTGCGGCGCATCATCGCCGACGCCGGGTGGGGCCTCGATCGTGAGGTGCCCGAGTTCGGCCGGACACTGGGTGAGGAGATCCTCGTCCCGACGACCGTCTACTCCGGCCCGCTGCTCGAGCTGCTCGCCGCACAGCCCGACGCAGTGCACGCGATGTCGCACGTCACCGGCGGCGGGCTGTCGGCGAACATCGCGCGCGTGCTCCCGCAGGGACTGCTCGCCACCATGCGCCGCTCCACCTGGACGGTGCCGGCGGTCTTCGACGTCCTCGGCGAGCTCGGCTCCGTGCCGCGCATCGACCGCGAGCGCACATGGAACCTCGGAGTCGGCATGGTCCTCGTGGTCGATCGGGAGTCCGTCGACGCCGTGCTCGCCGCGGTGGACGGTGCCTGGGTGCTCGGTGAGGTCACCGCCGACGACCGTGCGCTGGCCGGGGACGAGTACTACGTGCAGGGCGCCAAGGGCGTCGACGGCGGAGCTGCGATCCTCCTCGACTGAGGCGCCGCCTTCGGCTGCTGGGTCTGCCGTGCTGCGCGACCACAGGTCCGCGCGGAACGGGGATCAGTTGCGCTGGGTGCGGGCGGTCGCTCAGCCCTCGTAGGCGATCTCGACCCGCCGGTTCTCAGCCCGACCGTCGGGATCGTCCTCGCCGCGGGATTCATTGGGGGCCACCGGCTGGGTCTCGCCGTATCCTTCGACATCGAGCTCGACGTCGGACCGTTCATCGGAGATGACATCGGCGACCGCCTGCGCCCGGTCCTCGGACAGCGACTGGTTGTAGTCGTCGTCGCCCTTCGAATCGGTGTGGCCGTGGACCTCGATGCGGGCGCCGTCCGGGATGTCGGCGACGAGCTCCCGGATCCTGGTCTTCGCGGCGTCCTTGACCGTCGAGGAATCGAAGTCGAAGAGGATGTCGGACGAGAGCGAGATCGTCGTCTCCGACCCGTCCGTCTCCGTGGTCTCGACCTCGTCGGTGTTCTCGAGGAGGTCGGTCGTGTTCTCGTCGAGGTCGTCGATGCTGTCGTCGAGCTCGGTCTGGCTCGGTTCCCCCACATCCGCCAGAGTCGTCGGGGAGGCCATCGCTGCACTGCCCGCCCCGGTGAGGACGAGCAGTGCAGCCGCGGCAGCGCCGAGGAACGGGGTGCGGAAGTCGTGTGCGGCGCTCACTGGATGGTGATCCCGGTAGCGAGCGGCGCCCCGTCCACCATGGCGACGTCGACCTCGGTGACGTCCTCCGGTGGTGCTGCGAAGACCGCGAACGCGTAGAACGTCTGCCCCGGGCCGAACTTCCCGCCCATGTAGTCGGTCTGGGCGCGGATCACACCGCTGGAGTCGCTGAGCACCCGGTGGCGCTTGAGGTTCGTGTTGTCGATGAAGAACGGCGCCCACCCGCTGTTGCCGAGATAGTGGTAGAGATGGTTGCGTTCGGAGCCGGCGGCGGCATCGACGGTGAAGGCGAACTGCCCGACGACGGTCCTGCCCTCGCGGTACAGGCCGAGGAGCTAGACGGTCATCGTCGAATCGGGCTCGTCTCCTCCACTGACGTGGACGGGGACCGTTGCGGTCGCTACCGGTTCGGGGAGGTTGTTCGATTCCAGTCCGGCGGACTCCGGCGAGCCGGGCTCACCGGACGGTGCTGCGGAGGGGGACTCACCGGCTGCCGAGGTGTCGTCGGGTGATTGCCGGTCGGCGGTGGTGTCGTCGGATCCGAGCGAACAGGCGCCGAGGCTCAGGATGAGTACGAGGGACGCGATCGC
Source organism: Brevibacterium sp. R8603A2 (assembly GCF_023072605.1). Classification (NCBI taxonomy): domain Bacteria; kingdom Bacillati; phylum Actinomycetota; class Actinomycetes; order Micrococcales; family Brevibacteriaceae; genus Brevibacterium; species Brevibacterium sp. R8603A2. Next base: position 438,175 of record NZ_JALLGN010000001.1, on the reverse strand, counting down.
GGTGGTGGGTCGGACCGAGGGGATTCTGCGCATCGGGGAATGCTTTCGCTCAAGGGGACAGTGATTCGGACGGGTTTCGGAGGGAGCGGGCCATCGTCGTGGCGGTCGGGGAACCGCCGGGTCGGAGTCGGAGCGTGCCAGGTGGACGGACGAATGCTCAGTCGTCGTCGATGTCGTTGTACTTGTCGGCGTACTCGGAGTAGTCGGGCTCCTCGTCGAAGGGGTCGCCGTCCTCCTCGGACGTCGATCCGCCGAGTTCCCTCTGCAGAGCAGTCAGGTCGGTCTCCGGGCTGTAGTACTTGAGCTTACGGGCAACCTTGATCTGCTTCGCCTTAGCGCGGCCGCGACCCACAGGCGTCGACCCCCTCTGTCGTCGGTCCAGGACGCGACTGTGCGCGAACCCCGGCATCGTGGTTGTCATCTCTACCCCGGAATCCTACCCGGTCGGGATAGGATGTGCCATTCCTCGGACGGCCTTGTGGACAGTGTGCGGTGGCCAGTGCGGTCGGCTTCCACAGGGCTCACGGCGGTTCGACGGAGCGGTCTACACTGCGGAATCATGCACCCCCGAACCTGTCATTCCCGGAAGCGACACCTCGTCCTGCTGCGCCTGGGAGCAGCCGATGCGCTCTCGCTGTGGGGCTGAGCGATGGAGCTGGACGTGGGAATGATCGTCTTCATCGGCATCGTCGCCCTTGCCGCGCTGCTCGCTCTGGGCCGGCGCTTCCTTCTCCCCGTGCTCCGGCCCGCTGTGCGCACCTGGGACGGGGAGATCGTCGCGGTGATCGTGCACTACGCGCGCAACCCGCGGCTGCGTGGCGACGACAGCCCGCTGAGTGCGGCCCCGGTGATCCGGGAGCGGGCCGGGGGCGGTGAGCGGATGGCGGACAACAGGGTCGTGGATGCGCTGCCGAGCGTGGTGCTCCGACAGCTGTTCGGGTCGACGATCTACGACACCCTCAATCCCCGTTTCAACCTGCCGACCGGTGAGCTGCGGCGGCAGGCGGTCCAGGCTGCGAAGTCCGGAGGCTTCCGGTTCGACCTGCCGGAGCCGGTCCGGGTCGCCGTTGAGGAGACGGCGGACGGGGACCTGCGGTGGCGGAAGGCTCGCTGAGCGCGGTTCTCGCATAGGGTTGGGCCATGGCCTACGAGCGTGACTTCGAGATCAGGCTGCGGGTGTTCGAGCCGTGCGTGGTGCACCCGGAGCTCGCCGACTTCCCGGTGTCGGACAACCGCGACGCGATCGCCGGACTCGTCGCCGCCGACGCCGACATCCGCCTCATCAGCATCCCGCCGGACCCGGTGGCCGACTCCTACCGCGGGACGCCGATCTTCATGCCCGCCGCCGACGCCGGCGACGAGTTCGACCGGGTGTGCCCGGTGCAGGACGACATCCGGTCGTGGCATGCGCTCGAGGCGCTCGCGGAGAACAGCACCCGCGGCGAGCTCGACCTCATCGTGCCCAAGGCCGCCCGCCGCCGGGCGGCCGCCCACCGGGTCGAATGGATGCAGGACGACCCCGACACCCGCGTGTTCACCCGGACCTCGGCGTGGGACGTGTCGCCCGTGTGGTGGCTCGCCCTCGACCCGCAGCGCGACCAGGTCATCAGCGACGACATCGGCGACGGCGACGAAGGCTTCCGGATCCGCATCCGCACGCCGATCCTCACCGCCTCCTCCCGCGTCGACTGGGCGCTCGAGGTCATCAAGGAGAAGTCGAAGCTCGTCAGCGTCGTCGAGTCGACGGAGATGTTCTCCGAGTGGCTCGACGGGTTCGACATGAATTCGATCCTCGAGCTCGACCTCGGCGGGATGAGCGAGGTGCTGTGGCCGGACACCGGGGCGGAGCTCGTCGCGGACTGGGTCGACAGCCTCGACGCCGACGACCGCGAGGGCGCGGGAGCGGCCTTCACCCGCTACACCCGGATGTGGGAGATGCTCGGGCTCTACGCCCGCAGCAGCTGAGCCGGGCGGTCCGGTGTTCCGAGTAGAACCAGCCGGGTGCCGCTTACGACTCGATCGGGTGGTGAGGAAGCACAGGTGAATGCGAAAGGCACCCGGGGGACCGGGTGCCTTTCGGGGATGGTGGGTGTTCGAGGGGTGGGTGTCAGTTGTCGAAGATCGAATTAACGGCGTCCTGGAAGGGGCCGGTGAGATCGATGCCGCTGGCGGCTGTGATGACGATGCCGACGACGACGGCGACGACGAGGGCGATCGCGAGGTACTCGATCGAGACGGCGCCGGTCTCGCGGTTGGTGCGGATGGCCTGGGTCATCTTGGTGAGAGCGTTCATGGTGAAGTCCTTTCGGGGATGGTGGGTGTTCGAGGGGTGGGGGTCAGTTGTCGAAGATCGAATTAACGGCGTCCTGGAAGGGGCCGGTGAGATCGATGCCGCTGGCGGCTGCGATGACGATGCCGACGACGACAGCGACGACGAGGGCGATCGCGAGGTACTCGATCGAGACGGCGCCGGTCTCGCGGTTGGTGCGGATGGCCTGGGTCATCTTGGTGAGAGCGTTCATGGTGAAGTCCTTTCGGTTCGGTGCCGAGCTTGTGACTTCAGTCTGCCGGGTCGATGTGAGCGTCAGAAGGGTCTCCGGTTCCGGGAGTGGACCCAAAGCGATTGGGCCCAGCCGAATGGGCCCCGGGGGGCAGTGCGCTCGTGCGGGCGATCGACTGGTGGACGGGAGCGCTGTGGGGGATGAATGGACTGAGGGCACCCGGCGCGGAACCGGGTGCCCTCGTGGCAGGTGGGGAATGCTCACTCGACGAGCTTGATCTTGAACATCCGTTCGAAGGCATCGTGGTCGTGGGAGATATAGGTCGGGCCGACATAATAGGCGCGGGCCGACCCGTAGATGCTCGTGCACACGAGCGTCCACGCCTCGAGGCTCGGCATTCCCTCGGGCATGCAGGTCAGGCCGGGCGGGGTACGGACCTCGGCGGCTGCGCTGCCCGGCGCCGTGAGGGTCTCCTGGATCTTCTTGCCCTGCGGAGACTTGACGGCCTTGGACTGGGTCGACACGTCCACAGCGATGGTGCGCGGTGACTCGACCTGGTACTGGGTGAGGATCACCGAGTCGTTCTTCGCCGCGAAGCTGCTCGCGCTGGGGTATCCCGTCCACCCCGCTGCCGCCCAGAAGGGGTCCGGGGCGACGAAGGTGAACGAGATCTCCTCCTCCTCGTCCTCCGGCGGTGGAGGTGGGGGAGGCGGAGGATCGGGGTCCGAGGGGTCCGCCGGCGGCGGGGGCGGAGGTGGCGGCGGAGGAGTGGGCTTGCTGACAGTGATGGACTGCCCGCCCAACCAGGCCGTGATCCAGTTGCCGCGGGCGGCCTCGGCGCCGGCGAGCGCCGAGGAGTCCGCCGCCTTCTGCGCCTCGGTCTTCCGATCGACGGCCTCACCGAAGATCATGAACAGCAGCGAGGCGCCGATGACGGCGACCGAGACGAGGACGAGCGCGATCGAGACCTGGCCGGATTCGGGGTCGCGGCGGCGCAGGTCGAAGAGGGATGGGGGTCGCCGGAGGGTGCGTAAGCGGAGCATGGGGATCATACTGTCCTCGGGGAGCGAGCAGGGAACGTCTTCATTGTCCACGTCTGGGATCGGAATCGGGAGGGCACAGGGGCCCAGGACCGGGTCCAGGAGCGCATCTCTTCCCCTGTCTTATCGGAGCTTCTTGAACCAGACGCTCACCGCTTCTGCACGGTTCGCGACGTCGAGCTTCGAGAAGATGTGGTTGATGTGGTTCTTCACGGTCTTCTCACTGAGGAAGAGGCGCTGGGCGATCTGTCTGTTGGTCAGTCCGTCTGCGGCGAGCTCCATGACCTCGTGCTCACGCCGGCTCAGTCCGAACGGTGCGGATCCGCCCGAGTGCTCCGGGATGTGGTCCGAGTCGGTCTGTTTGCGGCGCGTGTGGTTCGAGAGTATGACATCGGCTGCGGTCGACGACATGAGCATGCTGCCGCGAACCACGGAGCGGAGCGCGTGCGAGAGCCCCTCGACATCGAGCTCGTGGTAGACGACGTATCCCTTCGCCCCTGCTTCCAGCGCGCCCTCGATGATCTCCGACTCCTCGCTGTGGGTGAGCATGACGACGGTGGTGATCTGCGACAGCTCACGGGCCGCCGACACGCCGTCCCGTCGGGGCATCCGGACGTCGAGGAGGCAGACATCGGGACGGAGGCGCTCGCCGAGGTCGATCGCTTCCTGCCCGTCGCACGCCGAGCCGACGAGCTCGAGCCCGTCGGACGAATCAATGATCTGCTCCAGGCCCATTCTCACGACTCTGTTGTCGTCGGCGATGAGCACCCGCAGTGCTTCAGACATCGATGACCTCCTCTGGGATCCGGTGACGAAGGGTGATGGTGGTCCCGTGGCGCGGTCGCGACCTGATCGCGAGCGAGGAACCGATCTGCGCAGCACGCTCCTCCATGCCTGCGAGGCCGAAATGTCCCTCGGCCTGGCGGGTGCGATCATGTTTGGCGAATCCGCGGCCGTGGTCGGTGACGACGAGTTCGAACACCCCGCTGTGAACGTGGGTGGTGAGATCGATCCGCTCGGTGGAGGAGTGGAGCGCGGCGTTCGTCAGCGCCTCCTCGGCGACCTTGCAGATGTTGTGCCGGTGCTTCTCATCGAAAGGCAGATCGTGGCTCAGCCGCACATCGACGGGAACCCCGTGGAGCACGCCGATCTCCTCTGCGGTCCGCTGGAGCAGTGTGTTGAGCGAGGGCGTCGAATCCGTGCGGAGGTTCGTGAGGATCCTCCGCGACTCCGCGACCGCATCGGCGGCGGCTTCGCTGATCGACCGGGCGGTCGGCTGCGCTCCGGGCTGGGTCATGGCGAGCGCCTTCGCCTGCAGCCCGATGCCGACGAGCGTCTTGACAAGCGAGTCGTGGAGCTCGCGCGCCAGGCGAGAGCGTTCTTCCCCGAGCGCGGCGTCGCGGGCGGACTGCTGCGCCACCACGAGAGAGGCGTCCACCTGGGACTGCAGGGTGCGCAGCGAGCTCCCGATGACCACTGCGATGACGATGACGACGATCGAGCCGACGAGAGACACATCGACCGGCCCGTCCGAGCGCGTCGGGTCAGCGAGGCGGTCGAGGAACACCGTTGCGGTGAGGCCGGTGATGAGCAGGGCTGACAGCAGCTCGCGCCCTGGGTACGCGTACAGCATGCCGATGAGGAGAGCCGAGCTGAACATGTAGGCGACGAAGGGGGAATCGGGCCCCTGGAGTGCGAGCAGCGCCAAGGAGGCGATGATGTCGACGAGGACGACTGCGGGGTGGCGGAGCAGGAACGGGACGACGCGCGACCACCAGATGATGAGCACACCGGACAGCACCGTGGTGACGAGCACGAGCACGACCTCGACCACCGGGGCCCGGTCGGAGCGCCAGCTCAGCAGCACGGGGAACGCGCAGAGCAGGCGGAGGAGCAGGGCGATCTTCCCCGACTGCAGAAGCACGGCACCAGGTCGCCGACTGGTAGCCGTGATGTCACGGTGTGTGCGGGAATCCGTCTCCGGTAGCGACAGCTGTCTCATGTCCGGTCATCCCTGCAGATTGGAGAGGATCTCTCCGAAATCGATACCGGCGACGAAGTACATGCTCACCATGATGAGCACCATGGTGCCGGGGACCATGACGAGGGTGACGACGGCGGAGATCTTCGGATTGGCCTTGGACGCCTTCTGCCGCGCGCGCTGTGCAGTGACGCGTCGCATGTCGAGGGCGATCTGGTCGAGCGCATCGGACAGCGGGGAGCCGAGCTCCTCGGACTGGAGGAGAGCGGTGACGAAGGACTCGAGCGATTCCGAGGTGGTGCGGCTGCGGAGTGCGGCGAAGGCTTCGCTGCGGGACTGCCCGACGTCCATCTGCCGGAGGGTCAGGCGGAGCTCGTCGCTCAGCGGCCCTTCGACCCTTTCTATGACGCGTTCGAGCGCGGCCCGGAAGGACAGGCCGGCGGACACCGTCACTGCGAGGACGTCGAGGAAATCCGGGAGCGCGTCCTCGATCTGCTCCTGCCGTTCGGATGCCTTCGATGCCAGGCTGATATCGGCGATGAAGAAGAGCGCCACGAGGAAACCGACCCCGAGCAGCGGTTGGACGAGGACACTGATGAGCACTGCCGGCACGACACCGATGAGGAGGAGCTTGCACTTCTGCTGCATGAACTGGCGGAAGTCCGCATAGTCGGCGTTGCCGGACCGGACGATCCGGTCGCTGGCGAAGCGTCGGTACGCGGGCCCGAGCAGATTGGCCACATCGGGCGCGATCGCCGCGGCGAGGCTGTCGAGCGGGCCGGTCTGTCGTCGCTTCCGCTTGGCGGAGGTGGTGATGAGAGCACGGTCCTGGGGCGAGAGCTTAGCCAGCGGGTCGGTCTTGACCAGGGCGTAGCCGCGCATGGCCAGGCCGGCGATGAGCAGTGCTGCGATACCGAACGCCAGGGACCACATCAGAGCTTCACCCGTGTGAGCCGATTGATCGCGACGATCCCGATGATGTACGACGCCGTGGTGATGACGATCGCGATCTGTCCGATGACCGTGCTCGTCAGGTCGAGCAGCAGGTCGTTGTACGTGAGCGACAGGATGATGACCAGACCCACTCCGAGGCCGGCGACCATGTACCCGGTGTAGCTCGCCTCCGCAACGAGTGTGCGGACCTCTCGGGTGGTCTCCTTGCGGTCCTCGAGCGCGAGTGAGAGGTCGCGCAGTGCTGTGATGAGGGATCCTCCGGAGCGGTGGGCGATGACGAGGGTGGACACGAGCACGCTGAGATCCTTGCCGGGGAGCCGCCGCTCGAGCCGTTCGAACGCGATGTCCATCGGCGTTCCGAGGTCGAGCTCGTTCGTCATCCGGCGGATCTCGCGCCCGGCCGGGTCGGACAGTTCGGTGGCGGCGATGTGGAGCGCGGTGTTGATGGACAGCCCCGCGCCGGTCGCGTTGGCGAGGATGCGGGCGAACTCGGGGAGCTGAGCGATGAACTTCTCCCGCTGCTTGTGACGAAGGATGGTGAGCGCGTACACCATTGCGACGACGATGAGCACCCCGGCCATGACGGCGTAGAAGGTCGCCATGACGGTGTTGAGGCTCAGGCCGACCACGACGACGATGACGAGGCCGATCAGGACGAACTCGACCGGGGTGAGCTGCGTGACATTGGCCTGGAGCATGAGGTCGTCGAGCCGTCGGCCGATGCGGGTGCCGATGAACCAACGATTCACCGGGGTGACGAAGCGCGCCCGGAAGCTCCGCCGGTAGGTCTCGGTCTGGTTCCTCACCAGCTCGCGCTTCTCGAGTGAGCCGACCATGAAGGCCGAGAAGCCGATCGCGGCGACAGCGAGCACTCCGAAGAGGGCGCCAAGAATGACGAGTTCCCTCATGAGTGGGTGCCCGGGCGCGCTTGTCCAGTCTCCGGATCAGGGGCGATCGGGTAGGTCGCCGGGAGCTCGTACCCGGACAGCCACATGCGATGGGCCAGGTGGTACGGCATCGGGTGGACGGCGAACTCGCCGGTGACCACTCTGTCCGCGCCGAGCGCGTTCGCCCGGAACGTCACGAGGGGAGTGAGCTCGAACTGGGCCCGGCTCCGCGACGTCACCGCCGCGATCTCCTGGATCCGCCGGCTGCCGTCGGCCCCGCGCGACAGCTGGACGATGAGATCGACGGCGCTGTTGATCTGATCGCGCAGCGCCTCGTACGGGATCGGGAGCTCGCTCATGCTTGCGAGCGTCTCCAGTCGCGACACCGCGTCGGTGGCGTTGTTGGCGTGCACCGTTACCAGGGAGCCGTCGTGACCGGTGTTCATCGCCTGCAGCATGTCGAGGGTTTCGCCGCCGCGGACCTCGCCGACGATGATCCGGTCGGGCCGCATGCGGAGGCTGTTGCGCACGAGATCACGGATCGTCACCGCGCCCTTGCCCTCGACGTTGGCCGGGCGCGATTCGAGCCGGATGACGTGCGGCTGTTGGAGTTGGAGCTCGGCGGAGTCCTCGACCGTGACGATGCGGTCACCGTCAGGGATGAGTCCGGAGAGGGCGTTTAGCATCGTGGTCTTGCCGGTGCCGGTGCCTCCGGAGACGACGATGTTGAAGCGCGCCCTGACGCAGGCGGTGAGGAGATCGCGCGTCGCTGCGTCGAGCGAGCCCTTGGTGATGAGGTCGTCGAGCGTGAACGGGGTGGGGAATCGACGGATCGTCATGGTGGGGCCGTCGAGAGCGAGAGGCGGGACGATGACGTTGACCCGCTCGCCGGAAGGCAGTCGGGCGTCGACCATCGGGGAAGACTCGTCGACTCGCCTGTTGACCCCGGCGACGATCCGGTCGATCGTCTGCATGAGCTGCGCCGAATTGGTGAAGGTCGCATCGAGCTTCTCCAGCCTGCCCCGGCGCTCGACGTAGATGCTCTGATACCCGTTGACCATGATCTCCGTGACCGTGGGGTCGGCGAGCAGGGGTTCGAGGACACCGAGACCGAGGGCCTCGTCGACCACGCGTCGGATGATCACCTGTCGGTCGTGGGCGGAGAGCACCGGGCCGTCGCGGGAGATGAGGTGGCTCATCACGCGCTCGAGCCGGACCCGTCGCTGTGTGGCGTCGAGCTTACTCAGCTCGTCCAGGTCGATCTCCTCGAGGAGCAGCCGACGGTATTGGCGCACGGCGAGCTGCTCGCTCGTGAGCTTCTCGCCACCGGGGTCGGCGACATCGGCGACATCGGCCTGCTGCTGTGCTCTGCGAAGAAGTGCCATCCGAGGTCAGGGTTCCGTCCGTGGGAATACAGCGGTGCGCGACACCTGCATGGGAGGCACGCGCTCCTCGAGCCAGCTGATGTTGAGCACAGGCACGCTGACGGTGGTGGTGCAGCGGATCTCCGCGCCGTTCGCGCAGGATGTCGTGGTCCCGGCGCGCAGTGATTCGGAGACGGCGGAGTTGCCTGCGGCGACTCCGCTCCCGGCGACGATCGATTCGGCGCGGGCGGCGTTCCGCGCTGCGGAGTTCGCCTGCGACAGCGAGTGCATGGCGAGCAGTGCCTGCAGGCCGATGAGGACGGCGGCGAACACGACGACGGAGCCGGCGAGGAACTCGATGCTCACGGCGCCGTGCTCGGCCTGCCGGCCGGCGCGGAGCCGTGCGAGTGCGGCATGCATGCGGGTGATCATCAGTACGGCTCCTTCACGACTCCGGCGCTCGCGGGGATGGTCAGATCGAACCCTTCGGTGGTGGGGACGAGCAGGGGCGTGCTGAGCTCGACCGAGACCCGTCCGGGCGATTCTCTCACCTGGAGGCCATCGCGCCATCCCTGTGGAGTATGGGAGTGCGCAGCATGTGAGGCGCTCGCGCCGACAGCGGCCGCGCGGGCGCCCTCGTTCGCTGCATTGCTCGCGAAGATCGCGGTGACGCCCACCAGCAGGACCTGGAAAGCGATGGCGGTGAAGAGGGCGAACAGCGCAGTGATCCCGACGGCTTCGATGCTCACGGCACCTCGGTCGGAGCGGAAACGCGATCGGCCCGCCGTCGCGGCACGGGAGTCGGGCTGGGCCGGAGCAGCTGCGGCGACGTCTGAAGCATCGGGGGCGGTCTCGGTCCGGGTGCTGCGGCTCGCGGAACGGAATCGGGGTCTGCTGCTTCGGTCATCGAGAGAGTGCGAGGGGATGAGAGACATCTCTATTCCTAGATCTTCGATTCTGCTCGACCAGGCGGCGCCGGCGAGTTCGGGGTCCCTGCGGTTCACCGCAAGTTCCAGGGAAGCGAATTCATGGGGGATGGAGGTGCTGAGAGTGGGGACCGTGACGATCCTGCGCGCGGTCTCGGGCTGGAGGTCGCTCTTCTTGTCGACCTTGTTGAGGAGTGCCTTGACAGGGCCGCCGTCCCTGATCGACAGGCGGCTCCACAGCTCGGTGATGCGCTGCACTCCGCGCAGGCTGAGCACGTCCGGAGTGGCGCAGACGATGACCTCGTCCGCCATTTCCACGGCGACCGAGTTCGCCTCGCCCATGACTGATCCGACATCGACGATGACGACATCCGAGCGCGAGACGAGCATTCCGAGGATCTGCCGGGCGGCGAACTCGGTGACGAGCTCGCCGCGTTCGCCGTGCTGGGGGCCGAGCAGCAGCGACAGCCCGGAAGCGTGCTCATGGACGACGTCCTGGAGGTGGCGGGGCGTGAGTTCCTCCACGACGGGCAGAAGGTCGGTGATGTCGCGGTACCGCGGGATGTCGAAGAGGATCGACAGATCGGGCTTCTGCAGGTCGAGGTCGACGACGACCACCCGGTCGCCGGGCCGGGATCGCGCAGTCTCCAGCCCGAGGTGGAGCGCGACGCTCGAACTGCCGGCGCCGCCCTTGGAGGAGGCGATGGCGACGAGTCGGCCGCCGAGCACTGCGGTCTCGTTCTCGGACCGCTTCTGCACCGCCTGTTTGACCGAGGCGGACCATGCCACCGCGTTCTCGACCCGTGAGCTGACCTCCTCGTAGCTCAGCGGGTACCGGACCACGCCGCGCGCACCGTTGTCGAGTGCTGCGGCGAAGTCCTCCGGTGCCGGGTCGGCGAGGACGACGAGGATCGCGAGCGCAGGAGTGCGCGAGGCAACCTCGCGTACGAGGTCCCACATCGGCATCGGCGCGCAGTTCTCGTCCACGACCAGGATGTCGGGGGAGATGTCGGTATTGGCGGACAGGCCGTGGAGCAGCGCGTGGCTCGTGGTGTAGACCTGCAGGGTGTCGACATCGGAGGCGCCGAGCGCCTGGCGGATGTCCCAGCCCCTCTGCTCATCGGTCGACAGGATGACAGCACGTGCCATGATCAGTTTCCCCCTCCGTCGGCAGAGCCGAGCGCCGGTGCGAGATCGGGATCCTCGAAGGACAGATCGTCATCGGTGATCGTCGAACCCGTCTCGTTGTTGCCCGACCGTGTGATCCGCAGGGATACTGCGAACGCCTCGGCATAGGCGAGCTTGCTCGCATCGTTGACCGAAACCGCGAAGGTCACCGGCACGGTCTCGACGAGCGCGCCCTGCGCCGCTGCCTGGCCGGCGTCGGGTGCGAGCTGCTGGTCCGGCTGGCCGACCGCGACGACCTCGGCGTTGCGGACGAGGACACCGGCGACGTTGTACGGGATGTCCGCACGGCGGTAGCTCGCGTCCTGGTCGTTCTCGCGGTCCTTGGCGAAGGCCGCGACCACATCGACGAGATCGCCCGGATTGACCCGGCCGTTGATCCCTGCGTCCCCTTCGAAGTTCACCGAGATTTCACGCTGTCCGTCCTCGAGCGACGAGACCGGTGCCAGCATGTCGGACTGGATGTACGAGCCGGCCGTGATCGCCGTCCTGGCCTTCTGCCCGGCCAGCTGATCGAGGTGGGTCACCATCTGCGGAGTGACGTACTTGTCCGGCACCTCCTGGGTCTCGAGGTGAGTCCCCGGGTCGATCGTCTGGTGGATGCTGATGTCCTCGATCGCCGCGTACACAGTGGTCTTCGGACCCACCTCGGCACTGACCGATCCGACATACGACACGACGCCGAGGAAGACCGCGATCGCGCCGATCGCAGCGATGACGAGGGTGATGACACCTCGGCGCTGACGTGGATTCATGGGTGCTTACTCCTGGTCGTCTGGTGCGAGACGGTGGCAGACGCGGCAGACCGGCGCGATGCGGGAGAATCCGCACCAGTCGCACGCGGTCGACTGCTCTCGGACGGTGGTGATATGAGGGGCGAGATCCGCAGGGGCCAGACAGACCTCGGTCGGATGCTCCAGGCCCCACCAGCGTGATCCGGCTCCCGCCGGCCGGTTGCGGGGGACCACGGTCACCGGCTGCAGTCGAGCGAGGAGCGCGTCGGTGATCGCCTCGGTGGCCTGGCGGTCGCCTTCGACGGTGAAGGCGACGGACGCTGATTCGGAGGGCTGGATCGCGGAGAAGTCCTCCGCGCGGGTTTCACGGAGGACGCGGCCGTGCGCCTCCGCAATGAAGCGCGAGCTCGGGAGCAGGCTCAGAGCGTGCTGCATGAGCGACGGCTGAGCCTGCGTGAGCCGTGCCACGGATTCGAGCACTGCGAAACACCGGATCGCGCCCGACACGCGGTGGAGGAGTTCGAGCAGCGCACCCGGATCCAGCTCCGTCTGGGTGGACTGGGCGATCTCGGTGAGCACCTGGATGCCGAGCGGACTGAGGTTCGACTCGAACATGAGCACCCTGCTCTCGGTGGATCGGGCGCGAGCATGGCTGATCCTGCGCTCGATCTCAGTGGCGCGTTCGGCATCGACGATGAGGGCGACCCACGTGTCCTCCGGCGCGTCGAGCTGCTCGAGCAGCGCGTCGAAGTCCTCGTGCGGGATGAGCGCGCGGACAGCGTCGGTGCGGAGCGGAGAGGGGTGTGACTTCATCGGGGACTTTCTGAGCGGGCAGGGCAACAGGGCGGCCGGGGATCTGCGTCTCCCATCATAGGAGGACCCGGACACCCCGCCAAATGCTTATGTGGACGTCGCCCGTGGTTCAGGCGGAGTTCGCGTGGAGTTCGGATCCCGCCCGGCAGACGGCGGGATCGAGCACGGGGTGGGAACGGACGGGGTCGTGCGGAGGGGGCCCGGGTACGATGTACCGGACAGCTCCCCGCACCCACCCCGTGACGAATCCCCGTATTCCCCAGGAGGTCTCCCGTGACTTCGATCCCCTTCCGCCGATCGCTGACCGGCCTGTTCCTCATCGGCGCCCTGCTCGGCGCCGTCGGCTGCTCGGGTGGCCAGGACGACGGCGGCGGACGCGACCGGTCCCCCGACACGACGGACGCATCGGGGGGCATCGTCGACATCGACGGCTACTGGTCGGACGCTCGGCTGCCCGACCCGCTCGCGGAGGTCGAGGTGCAGCTGCCCGAACCCAAGGCCGGTGAGGCCCTGGCGACTGCGAAGGCCCAGGTGCTGTCCCTCGACAGGGCGGGAGACAGCGTCCGGCTCGTCGGCGCCTGGTTGCGGCCGACCTCGGGTCCCTCCCTCGGTTCGCACGAGCTCACCGGAGGATCGGACTACTTCCATCAGGTCCCGTGGGTCCGGCTGCTCGACGCGCAGTCGGGCCATCTCATCGAACCGCTCTACGGTGCGGAGACCGATGTCGCGAGCAATGACCGCAAGAACGAGTGCCTGTGCTCACGGACGACCTCCAAGGAGCAGGGGGAGGACTTCGTACCGGAGGAGATCGAGCTCTTCTACGCCGACTTCCCCGCTCCTGCCTCGCAGCAGGTCTCGGTCATGTTCGGTGAGTTCATCGAGCCGACCGACGAGATCCCGGTGTCCGAGGGTCAGCAGTTCGAGAACACCGCAGAGGGGACTGCCGTGTTCGACATCCGCAGCGACAGCGGGGCGCTCCCGGCGGGCTACGGTGCGGAATCGGCGCAGCGCGCGGTGCTGCCGTTCGCATCGCGCATACGCTCCGTCACCGGGTCCTCGGTCAACGTCGAGGACGAGGAGACCGAGCTCTCCCTGCCCGCGGACGTGCTCTTCGAGGTCGACTCGAGCGAGCTCGACGGCGAGGCGGAGAAGGTCCTCGACGGCGCCGTCGACACCCTGCGGACGACCGCACAGGGGCAGGAGGTCGTCATTGCCGGGCACACCGACGATCAGGGCGAGGAGGACTACAACCAGACGCTGTCGGAGAAGCGGGCGGAGACCGTCCGGGAATATGTCGAGCCCAAGCTCGCCGATGCCGGGCTCACCTTCTCGACGCAGGGCTTCGGAGAGACGGATCCATTGGCGCCGAACCTCACGGCGGACGGGAAGCCGAACGAGGACAACCGGGCGCTCAATCGCCGGGTCTCGTTCGTGTACCAGCCGAGCGGCTCGGGCGATCTCAGCGTCGAGACGGGTGAGGAGCTGCCGGAGGCGCCGGTGATGGCGGGGGCCGAGGCGCCCGACGGTGTGCTCGCCTCTGCGATCCTCGAACAGCCCGGCGACCGTGGTGACACCCCACTTCGCATAGACCTGCTCGAGGTGGCCGAGGCGGGGGACCATGTCCGGGTCGGCTATGCGTTCGCGATGGCCGATGGCGGGCCGATCCAGCGCAATCTCTTCTACGGCAGCGCCCTGGTCAAGTCCCACCTGCACTTCGGGGTGAACTCCTTCGGCCTCGGTCAGAACCCGTCGAGCAGCAATGTCACCGTGATCGGCACCGACTCGGGTCAGCAGTACTGGCCGGTGACGGGCGACGGGGTGAGCTGTCTGTGCACCGAGGCCGCCGGGACCCGCGGCCACGGGTTCACCCTGAGCTCGCCGATGTTCGCCTACTATCCCGCAGCGGCGATCGAGGAGGACGGCACGGTGCTCCGGTTCGCAGACAGCGGCGAATGGGAGCTCGATCTGGAGTCCTACCTCGGCCAGCAGGCGACGGGGGCCGAGGGCTGATGACGTCTCAGCTCCGTGCTCCGGTCGCCGGGGGCGGCCGTCGAGCCTGCCCCGCTCCTCGAGGGCGGTCATGAAGCGCAGGGGGCCGCGGCTCGAGCTCGGCGCAGGGATCTGGGGAGGACTCGCCGCTGTCGTGGTGATCGCAGTCCTGCTGCCGGTGGCCCCGCAGCTGGGGCATCGTATCCAGGAGGATGCGTGCAGCCGTTTCGGCGCATGCACGACGCTCGAGGAGATGTCACTCGCCTGCAGTCGCCCCGATCGCGGAGCGATCACCGGCAAGGCCCGCACGACGGTCTACCACGCACCCGTCGACGACGGCCGGTCGCAGCTGAGCCTGTTCGCGGACGGGACGGCGACCGTGGTCGAGGTCGACGGGCCCCACCCGGTTGCAGCCGAGGCGTCGCAGGGCGGCCCGGTCGCTGAGGTGGGCCCCTTCGAAGAGTACGGATTCACTTCCCATGTCGATGCCCGGCGCTGGCTCGTCGGGCGCACTCCGGGGGATCGCGCAGTCGCGGATTCCAGCGCTGGACCGGCCAATGACACGGTCGGTGCAGGCTACTTCCGAATGCAGGAGGCGCTCGGCCTCGGCGCGATGCAGAACCGTCCCGCTGATGCTGCGGTGTCGGCGGTGAGCGTGCCGGGGGCCACCGAGCGGTCGGTGATCGTGAGCACCCGTGCGGACGGCTCGTACACCACCTTCGCCGTCGCCGAGCTGCCGTGGCAGGAGAGTCCCCGCATCACGTCGATGGCCGCATGGATGGGCATCACCGGGATGCTGACCTATGCGATCGAGCACGATCCGCGGGGTGTGCCCGTCGGTTTGACTCTGTCAGGAACTGCACGGGAGCGCTGGAACATGGACGTGCTGCGGTCGCAGCAGGTCGGGTCCCAGTCATCGGCCGCGGCGGACGACGTCGAGCCGTTCGCCATCCGGACCTATTCCCTCGATCTCCGCACCGCACGGAACGCCGAGGCCTTCGACGCGGTGTTCGAGACCGTGCGTCACGGAGCTGCCGAGATCCGGGTTCTGCCCCGTCGCCAGTTCGACCGCCTGGTCGTCGACGGCGACTACGACCGCAATCCCGTCGACGCCCTCGCCGATCGGATCGGAGCCGACGCGGTGCTGGTCAGCGCGCGCTATGCTCCCGGTCGGGCGGGCTCCGGATCGCTGAGCACGGCAGCGATGCTGTCGCTCGTGTCAGGGGTGCCGCAGCGCGGGGTGGGTGAGCTCATGCTCGAATCGGCAGAATCGATGGACCTGGCGAACCCCGAGACGGAACCCGAACCGCTCGTCGACTGCGAGATCGAGGAGACCGAGGAGGAGTGAGGTTCTACGGTCCCGCTCTGCTCGTCTCGACTCTCGCGTTCGTGGTCTGCACAGCTCTCCTGCTCACGGTCGCGCTCATCGGCGGGCCTGCTCTCGTCACCGTGGCGGGCCCGACGACGGCGGCGACATTGCTCGGCGTGCTGGGCTTCCTGGCCCGCGCACTCGTGTCGGGGTGGCTCACCGGTCGGCTGATCGTCATCCGAGCGTCGGTGGCGACGAGTCTGCTCAATGTCATGAGCGGGTTCGTGCTCGCGTTCGTGCTGCCCGCGTTCCTGATGGCCATCGGGGACGCGGGAGTGCCGGTCGGGTCCCTCGTCCTCGCCGCCGGCATCGATCTCGGGGTGGGGCTGGCCGCGGTGGCCCTCGGCGCCCTCCTCGCCCACCTGCGCGCGCGGTTGACGCCGCGGGAGGAGCGCGCCCCCCGCGATCGCGGGCCGCAGCGCCGACCGGCGCGGCGTTCGAGGTCACGTCGCCGATGAATCGGCGGAGAGGAGAATGAGACGATGTCTCCGCTGCTGAGATTCCCGCGGCGGGTCAGTCGAGGGGAGCTGGCCCTCCTGGTGCTGGGCACGCTCGCGACCGTGCTCGTGACGGTGTGGCGCGTGGATCCCGATTCCGGAGTGCTGTGGGCCGCGCTGCTCGTGAGCGTCGCCGCGCCCCTTCTGATCTGGGTCGATCTGCTCGAACGCCGGCTGCCCGATGTCATCACGCTGCCTCTCGTTCCGCTGGTGATCGGCGCTCTCGCGGTGCCTGCGGCCGCGGGGGGAGATTGGGCCCGATTCGGCATGGCGCTGCTCGCCGGCGCTGGGGTCGGTCTGTTCTTCTTCACCCTCTTCCTCATCTCCCCGACCTCGATCGGGTTTGGCGACGTCAAGCTGGCACTGAGCCTGGGGCCGGCTCTCGGGTGGTTCGGGCCGCTGGTGACGGTCGTCGGGGTCTTCGGGATGCTCGTGCTCGGCCTCGTCCACGGTCTCGTGGTCATGGTGCTCACCCGTCAGGGGCGTTCGACGAGCTTCCCCTTCGGGCCCGCGATGCTGTGTGCCGCTCTGGTGTGCCTGTGGACGTTCGGGGGAGCGTGATCCGAGGCTCCGTGCGCTGGAGCGAGAACCGGGCCTGAGGGCCCAGGGTGCTTGGGTCCATGAGTGGGATTCGGTGCTCTCCTCCGTCGGAACGGGCCTGCGTATCCTGAGGGCATGTATTCCTCATCCCCTCGATCCCGCATCCCCATGCCCCATCCGCCGGATTCCCCGCCCGTTCCCGCAACCATCCGGGAACGGGTGTTGCGCTCCTTGAAGCGGCGCACGACCCGGATGTCCGACACCGGGCTGGTGAGCGTCGAATACCTCGCGACCGCTCTCGTCGCCTCAGCGATCATCGGGACTCTGATCGTCGTGCCGGTCGCCACGCAGCCGCAGGTCACGGAGGACTTCGAGGCTGCCGTGTGCCGGATCTTCTCCGAGAACGGGGGGTCCGGGGACTGCGGCGGATCCGACGGCCCGGAAGCTGTCCCGGAGCAGTCCGAGAACCCCAACGACATGCCTCCGACGTGTCTCGTCTCCACCACTACCGAGAACAGCTCCGCGAAGCTCGACGTCAAGTTCGTGACGATCGAGGGCGGGTACCAGATCAAGATCGAGGAGATGAGCGACGGCACGCTCAAGTACACGCTCGTCGGCGAAGGCGAGGTCGGTGCCAAGCTGTCCACCCCCACGGAAGGGGCCGAAGCGTCTGCCGGGATCAACGGCGGACTCTCGCTCGGCGACACGTGGATCGTCGATCCGAACTCCGAGGACGCTGCAGCGCTCGAGCAGCAGATCCGGGACTACGCTCTCGTGCAGATCGCCGACCGGGCCTCGGGCGGCTGGCTCGGCGGGCCTGCGAGCTTCATCTCCGGCAACCCGACCCCGCCGCGGGACCCGGATGTCACCTACACCACTGGCAGTCTCGAGGTCGAGGCCGAGGCAGAGGCCTCCAACCCTCTCGGCACCGACAGCCCCGAGGGACTCGACATTCCCGGTATCCCCTCCGCAGAGGCGAGTGCTCAAGCGGCCGTGAACGCCGGAGGCTCCTACACCGTCCGCAACGACACGTCGAAGGACGGCGGCGTCGTCACCTCGTACGAGTTCGAGCTCGAAGCCGGTGGCAACGCCCGCGCCGAGGCCAGCGCCGAGGTGAAAGGGAACAAGGGATCCTACGGCGCCGGATACGATGCGTCCATGAAGGACCGGGTCGGCATCTCCTACCAGAACGGTGAGCTCTACGAGATCCGGATCACCCAGACGCGGGCGGTCAACGTCGGTCCCGACGGGAAGATCAAGCTCGCCGATGGTCAGACCGTGAGCATCGGTGCCGACGGCGGCACATACACGACGACCACGATGACGCTCAACACTGAGGGGATGACCCCGGAGCAGATAGCGAAGATGAAGCAGTGGGCGGATTTCACCCAGTCCGGGTTCATCGCCCCGAACCTCTACGACATGATGCACGACGGCGCACCCGATCACCTGCTCAACGACACGGTCACCGACTTCTCGAACCTCGCCTACGACGAAGGGCAGCTGGGGGCGAACACCTATCAGAAGACCGGTGCGGATTCGTCGATCGGCGCGAGTGAGGGGTCCGGCAACGACAAGCTCGGCTTCAGCATCGACAGGTCGATCAGCGGTGCCGATCTCATCGAAGCTACCCACCTCTCGAAGGATCCGTCCGGGAACCGGGAAGTCGTGCAGAATGAGGCGTGCCTGCAGTGACGCGCGAGGTCGCCCCGGTCCGGCCCGGCGACGGGTTCCGGCCCGGGGCGTCGCCGTCCGCGCCGACGTCACCGAGTGAGGAGAGACTCCCATGAGACACCTACACACTGCAGCTGCGGTGCTCGGGGCCGTCGTGCTCCTGGCGCTGTCCGGCTGCACCCCATCCGGCTTCACCGAACATCGCTTCGAGGACGTCCGAGTGGCGGTGCCGGACGGTTGGGCCGAATCGCCGGCCGATGCCCTCGACGACACGTGGCAGTTCGGTCTGGACGACAGCGCTGAGGGAGAGACCAGGGCTCGACTCCGCGTCGCGCCGATGTACGGTTCCTCGCCCCATCCGGTGAATGCGGAATCGACTCTCTTCGCCGATGCCGAGATGGGGCAGCGATACGGGAAGGACTTCCATGCCGACGTGCGCGAGGAGACCGAGATCGAGGGCGCGCGATCCGCGTTCAAGACTGAGTTCACCTATTCGTCCACCACGGGGACCGCGATGACGGGCCGCTGGTGGTTCATGTCGAATCCGGACACCGGTCAGGTATCCGGGGTGGAACTCGTCGGTGAATCCGATGTGCTGGACCCCGACCTCATCCGCGATGTCGAGAGAACGCTCGAGCTCGATCCGCAGGACGAGGGGAGACGTGGCGATGAGTGATCTCATCCGGGCCTGGACCGCCGGCGCGGCCGTCTACCTGCTGCTCAATCTCGCACTGACCTTCATCCTGCCCTACCGCCTCTACGACGTCTTCCTCCTCTGCCCGTTCGCGGCTGCGGTCGTGTCATCCGCCGTCCATCTGTGGAAGGGGAAGGGTGGCTGGGTGCGTCACCTGCTCGCGGCGTTCATCGTCCCTGTGGCGATGGAAGCGTACTTCGTCGGAGTCCACGACATCCCCGACGGCCATTCGGTCGGTGAGATCGCGCTGGGGACCGTGAGCACCCTCGTGGTCGCCGCCCTCGGCCTCGGAGTGGTCCATGCTGCCGAGCGCTGGGTGTTCGCTGAGAAGGCGCACTCGTGATGCGGGTCGTCCAAGTGGCGTGCGGAGGTGTGCGATGACGAGCACCGCAGGGGGATTCGGCGTCTTCATACCCGTCATCATCGTCATCATGCTCATCGTCGTCGGATTCGGCTTCGTCACCGTCATGCGCCGCCGCAGCGTGCCGATGTCGCGGGTGCAGCAGACGACGCCCGGCGTCATCGAGTCCGCACTGATCCTCCACAACTGGAAGCGCTACGCCCACACATGGAACGACGAGGACCCGCGGGGGATCCATCTGACGCTCCGGTTCACCGAGGACGGGCAGACCGTCCGGCGCACGATGGACTGGAAGAGCCCTCCGGTGCTGCCCAAGCGGGTGCGCGACCGGATCGTGCGCCGCCTGCCCATGGATCGCAGCACCGGCGTGCAGCTGCCGGACCGGGATGCCCGCCGTGCGGCGGACCAGCAGGCGCGGGCCGGCGGCTACCGGCTCGTGCTCGACCCCGAGATCCCGGTGCTCGTCCACCGCCTGGACGACGGTTCGTACCGGTGGTCGGAGGATCGGCAGCGGTAGCGCCGGCGAGGCGCCCGGCCACCACAGACCAGACACTCGTCCACCTCCGCGCATGCCTTCGGCCACCGCAGGCGAGGCGCCCGGCCCGGTTCCGGCCTGCGCGCCGCGGGTCTAGGCTGGAGCACGCACCTGACCGCACGAGGAAGGACACACGATGACGGACGGCGCGACGACCCCGAACGACCCCGCACTGCCCACCGAGCCGCTCGACGCAGTGGTCCCCGAGGCCGAGGACGACCTGCTCGCCCAGCCCGGTGACGCGGACTCGCCCGAGCCCCTCGACGGCCGCGACGGCCAGCCGGCGGCCGGCGGATCCGACGAGCCCGAGCTGCTCGACGCGGAGGACCCGCTCAAGGATCCGCAGCGGGCCGCCGACGAATCCGACACCCTGCTCACGGAGACCCCGCTGCCGGAGGACCCGGTCGGCTGAGCGCACCTGCACTGCTCCAGCAGCTCGCGTCACCCGAACGGCAATTTCCTGCGGTTCCTGAGAGCGGATCCGCATGATTCTGCACTCTCACCGCGGTGATTCCAGGCGGCGGCGGACCGGATAGCCTTGGACTCGTGACGAACAGTGAGGGCGCCTCCGCCCGCCTCCCCCGGATGCCGCTGCGCGGCGTTCTCGCCCGCTGCTGGTGGCGCGCGACCTCCTACCGCCTGGTGCGCGAGGATCCGCCGGTGACCGGGTCGCGGATCCTGCTGGGCGCCCCGCACACCTCGAACTGGGACTTCGTCCACATGCTCGCGATCGCCTGGGACGCACGTCTGCGGGTGCGCTGGCTCGGCAAGCAGGAGCTCTTCCGCGGCGTCGGCGGCCCGCTCATGCGGATGCTCGGCGGTGTCCCCGTGGACCGGTCGAACCCGGCCGGGCTCGTCGACGCGGTGATCGAGCGAGCGCGCACCGAACCGGACTTCTCGCTCGTCGTCACGCCCGAGGGCACACGCTCCGGCGACGGCTGGCGCAGCGGCTTCTACCGGATCGCGATGGCGACCGGACTGCCGGTGACGCTCGGGTTCATCGATGTACGCTCCCGCACCACCGGGCTGGGGCCGACGATCCGACTCACCGGGAACATGGCCGCCGACATGGATCGGATCCGCGCCTTCTACGCCGACAAGGCCGGGATGAAGCCGGAGCTGCGGACGGAGCCGCGCCTCTCCGGCGAGGGCCGGACCGCAGACGGGCACCCGCGCGCGGGCGAGCCGACGCAGCCGTCCTGAGGGTGTATGAATAGCGAGATCCCGCGGTTCCTGAGAACGGATCCGCGGGATTCTGCTGTTTCACTGCTGTGGCTCCGACCGGCGTCGATCCGGTGACCTTTCGATTTTCAGTCGAACGCTCTACCAACTGAGCTACAGAGCCGAGTGCGGTCCATCGTACCGCACGGAAGAACGAAGGCCCTTCTGAAACAGAAGAGCCTTCATTGCTCCGCGACCCTGACGGGACTCGAACCCGCGACCTCCGCCGTGACAGGGCGGCGCGCTAACCAACTGCGCCACAGGGCCATATTCATTTGTGTCGTGCTGCGGGGATCCGCTCATCGTACACGTACCCCCAACGGGATTCGAACCCGTGTCGCCGCCGTGAAAGGGCGGTGTCCTAGGCCACTAGACGATGGGGGCCCAGTTGCCTCACCGTTCTCACGGCGTTTGAACCTCAGTCAGCCTACCCCAGAGCCGCGACGCTTTGCAAAACCGGAACGGCTCCCCGGGGCGTGAGGTGCATCACGGCCCACCGGGGCGAAGGGGCACGCCGGCCGGCGTTCGTAGACTGGGGGCATGGAGAAGATCGACGATGCGCGGTTCGACGCCCTCGTCGACGCCGCGATGGCGGACCTGCCGCCGGGCGTCGAGGACTTCATGGACAACGTGGCGCTGTTCGTCGAGGACGAGCCGCCCCCGGAGACCCCGGACCTGCTCGGGGTGTACGACGGGATCCCGCTCACCGAGCGCGACGGCTCCTGGGGGTTCGTGCCCCCGGACACCATCGTCCTGTTCAAGAACCCGCTCATCGACTTCGCGCGCGACGAGGAGCATCTGCGGGCGGAGATCCGGATCACCATCGTCCATGAGATCGCCCACCACTACGGGATCGACGACGACCGGCTGCACGAGCTCGGCTGGGGCTGAGTCGTGGATTGGCTCACACGCTGAACCATCACCTAGAGTGGCGGGGGTATTCAGACCACTCTCGTTCGACCGGACTGCGTGGTCCGGATGCTTCGACAGCATGAAGACGAGCAGGAGGCTACAGCCACACATGTCGATTGCGGCCCGCATTCACAGCTCAGCGACACCGGCACTGCGCGTGCTCAACCTGGCCGGGGTGGAGTACTCGGTCCACGAGTTCGACCACGACCCAGCGGTCCGGCGCTACGGCCCGGAAGCGGTCGAACAGCTCGGCACCGACTCCGCGCGCGTCTTCAAGACCCTGATGATCCTCGTCGACGCCGAGCCCGTCATCGCGCTCGTCCCCGTCTCCGGCCAGCTCGACCTCAAGGCGCTCGCCGGGGTCCTCGGCGGCAAGAAGGCTCACCTCGCGGGGATCGCTGAGACCGAGCGACGCACCGGCTACGTCGCCGGCGGGGTCAGCCCGTTCGGCCAGCGCAATGCCTCCCCGGTCGTCCTCGACCGCACCGCCCAGGACTTCAGCACCGTGTTCGTCTCCGCCGGTCGCCGCGGCATGGAGATCGAGATCCGGCCCGACGACCTCGTCATGCTCACGAACGCGCGCATCGGGAAGATCGCCAACCTCGACTGATCGCCGATCCCGGCAGGGAACCCTGCATCGAATCGGTTGACAGAGCTCGAGCAGACGCGCCTATACTGTCGAGTAACTTTGCGGCTGCGGACAGGATGCGATAGTGGCGACCTACAGTTCCCGTCGACGCTTCATCACCGCCACCGCCTGGACAGCCCCTGCCCTCGTGGTCGTCACGGCCACTCCGGCGCTCGCGATGAGCACGCGGGGGTTCTCGGTGCTGTTCAATCAGGCGCTCGCGGGCTCCGACGGCTTCGTGCAGCAGTCGTACCTCAACCTCGGGATGCAGCCGGGGACCTCGGCATTCACGCTTCCGGCATCGATGACGGTGTACTTCCAGGTCGTCGGACTCAATACGCGGACCGTCGATGAACGCAGCTTCACCGCAAGCAGTTCCGACGGCACAGTGACGAAACTCGCTTACGATCCGACGACACGGACGACGAGATTCTCCTGGGTGATCCCCGCCGGAACGCGGATCCCGAGTCTGTCGACCTCCAACCCGGGGGACACCGCTTACCCCGATGTCGCGTTCTACTGGCGCGACGGACTCACGTCGAACGGCCGCATCACCAACAAGGTCGTCGTCACCGGGATCAGCGGGCCCACGAGTTCTCTGCCTCTCACCGGGTACGGCAATCGGCAGGCCGGACCGGCGAGTGCACCGATCGACTCCGCCGTCGTCGGCGACCTCTCCACCGGCAACGGGATCTACTGAGCGACGTCGAAGTCACGGGCCCGCGTTCGGACGCATCGGGCTCTCCTACAGGTACTCCGCCTCGCCCACCTCCGGTGCGCACGTCCCGGCGGTGACATCGGCGAGCATCGCCAGACAGGCGTCCACCTCTCCGGCCGGCACCGCGAAGCGATGGGTGACGGTCTCCGCCCACGTGCTGTCGGCCACCGTCCACCCGGCCTGCTCGGCCAGGCGCTGTGCCTGTGCGGCGTGGGCGTAGTCGAGCTCCGCGGTCACCGGGACGACGAGGTTCCGGCGCACGGTCTCGAGCTCCCAGAGCGCCTCGGATGCGGCGGCGCCGTAGGCGCGCACGAGCCCGCCCGCCCCGAGCTTCGTCCCGCCGAAGTAGCGGGTGACGACGGCGACGACATTGGTGAGCCCGTGCCCGGTGACGACCTCGAGGATCGGGGCGCCCGCGGTGCCGGCCGGCTCTCCGTCGTCGGAGGACCGCTGGGTCCGCCCGTCCGGTCCGAGGACGAACGCGGTGCAGTGGTGCCGGGCCTTCGGATGCGCCGCGCGCTGCTCCTCGACGATCGCCCGGGCGGCCTCCTCGGTCGCGGCATGCGCGACGCGGGCGATGAAGCGGGACCGTTTGATCTCGATCTCCGCGGTGTTCTCGCCCACCGGCTCCTCGTAGCCCATGCCGGCCACTGTATCGGGCGGCCCCGCCGGGGCCTGTCGGCAGTCGGAACACGACAGGGAGCACCGGTCCCGGCGACGCCCCGGCCCGGTGCACGCCGACCTGTCCCGACCCGCGGGATGACGCGGCCGAAACCGCGCCCACGCCTCGGCGGTGGCCTACGATGAGGGGACGAAGCCGCCGGCCCGCGGACTGCGGTCCGCACCCGCCACGCCGAGAAGGGGTGTCCATGTCCGATTTCACCGAGGCAGAGCTCGCAGCCATCCGCAGCGAGGCCGAGCGCACGTACGAGCTCGACCGCGCGCACGTGTTCCATTCGTGGTCGGCGCAGGCGCAGATCTCGCCGATGGTGATCTCCCGGGCGCAGGGCCCCTACGTGTTCGACGGCGAGGGCACGCGGTTCCTCGACTTCTCCTCGCAGCTCGTCAACACGAACATCGGCCACCAGCACCCGGCCGTCGTCCAGGCGATCAAGGATCAGGCCGACCTCATCTGCACGATCAACCCCGCCCACGGCAACGCCGCCCGTTCCGAGGCCGCCCGTCTCATCACCGAGCTCACGCCGGCCGGCCTCGATCACGTGTTCTTCACCAACGGCGGTGCGGACGCCAACGAGCACGCGGTGCGCATGGCGCGCCTGCACACCGGCAAGCACAAGGTGCTCGCCCGGTATCGCAGCTACCACGGCGGCACCCAGACCGCGATCAACATCACCGGCGACCCGCGTCGCTTCGCCAACGACCGCGGCGACTCCGGGGTCGTCCACTTCTTTGGACCGTTCCTCTACCGCAGCGAATTCGATGCCACGACCGAGGCGGAGGAGACCGAGCGGGCGCTGCGCCACCTCGAGCGGACCATCCAGCTCGAGGGTCCGCAGACCATCGCCGCGATCGTCCTCGAGTCGATCCCCGGCACCGCCGGCATCATGATCCCCAGCCCGGAGTACATGCAGGGCGTGCGGCGGCTGTGCGACGAGTACGGCCTCATGCTCATCGCGGACGAGGTCATGGCCGGGTTCGGCCGGGCCGGGAAGTGGTTCGCCATCGAGCACTTCGACATCGTGCCCGACATCATCACCTTCGCCAAGGGCGTCAACTCCGGCTACGTGCCGCTCGGCGGCGTCATCATGAGCGACGACATCTACGCCACCTTCGCCGAGCGCGCCTACCCCGGCGGCCTCACCTACTCCGGCCACCCGCTCGCGTGCGCGGCCGCCGTCGCGACGATCACCGCGATGCACGAGGAGAACATGATCGACAACGCCGCCAAGCTCGGTGCGGAGATCCTGGGACCGCGGCTGCAGGAGTTCTCCGAGAAGTACCCCAACGTCGGCGAGACCCGCGGCGTGGGGATGTTCTGGGCGCTCGAGCTCGTGCGCGACAAGGAGACCCGGGAGCCGCTGGCGCCCTACGGCGGGAGCTCGCCGGAGGTCGCGGAGATCGTCGGGAAGCTCAAGGCCGGCGGCGTGCTGCCGTTCAACAACTTCCACCGGCTCCACGTGGTCCCGCCGCTCAACATCTCCGCCGACGAGCTCAACGCCGGGCTCGACGTGTTCGAGCAGGTCCTCTCCGAGGCGCACTACACCTGAGCAGATCGCAATTTCCGGCGGTTCCTGTGAGCGAATCCGCGAGAATTTGCACTCTCAACGGTCTTCTTCGGCGGCCGGCCGCCTCCCGTGACCGACCGCCTCCCGCGACCGACCCGACCGCCTCCCGTGCTGTCCTCACTGCGCGTCAGCCGAGGCTGTCAGTCGAGTGCGCCCCCGACGAGCCGCGCGGCCACCCCGGTGAACAGGTCGACCCCGGCGCACAGGTCCGCGTCCGTCGTGTACTCGCCCTCGTTGTGGGACACCCCGTCGACGCTCGGCACGAACAGCATGACCGAGGGCACGACGTCCTTGACGTTCGTCGAGTCGTGGCCGGCGATCGTCATGATGTCCCGGTGGCTGAGCCCGAGCTCCTCGGCGACCTCACGGGACAGCTCGACGCCGCGCGGATCGTAAGGGAGCAGCCCCCAGGAATGCGCGGTGTCCTTCTCGATCCGGACGCTCGCGAGCTCCTCGATCTCCGCGATCCGCTCGTGGAGCAGCGCATCGGCCTGCGCGACGAGCGATTCGTCGGGGGAGCGCATGTCGAGGTGGAGGCGCACCTCGCGCGCGACGACGACCGGGGAGTTCGGCTCGATGACCATCTGCCCGACCGAGGTGTGCATGTCGGGACCGAACCGGTCGGCGATCTCGCGGGCCGCGACGACGAGGTGGGAGGCGCCGAGCAGCGCATCGTGCCGGTCGGAGATCACCGTGGACCCGGTGTGCGACTGGTCGCCGGTGACGATGAGGTGGTACTTCTGCGCGGCCCATGTCGCCTCGACGAGGCCGATCGTCACCCCCTCTTCGTCGAGGTGGCGGCCCTGCTCGATGTGGATCTCCGCATAGGCGGCGGCCTCCGGGCCGTCACCGGTGCCGAGCGCCCCACCGGCTTCGAGCGCCTCGGCGACACTCACCCCGGTGAGGTCGACGGTCTTGAGCGCGGCGTCGGCGTCCATCTTCCCGGTGTAGACGCTCGAGCCCATCATCGAGGGCTGGAACCGGGAGCCCTCCTCGTTGAACCAGTTGACGACGGCGATGTTGTGCCGCGGCGTGTGCCCGGACTCCTCGAAGCGGCGCACCAGGCGCCAGGCGGCCTGCGCAGCGGCGAGCACCCCGTAGGCGCCGTCGAACTTTCCGCCGAGCGGCTGGGAATCGAGGTGGGAGCCGAGCAGCACGTACGGTGCGCCGGGTGTCCACGTGTACAGGCCGAATTGGTTGCCGACCCGGTCGCACTCGACGCGGAACCCGCGCTCGGTGAGCCAGGCGGTGAGCCAGCCGCGCTGCTCCACGTCGGGGGCGGTCATCGCCTCACGGTCGACGCCGCCGCGGGGTGTCTCTCCGAACCGTGAGAGCTCCCGGAAGTCGGCGAGCACCTCGGCGTCGAGCTGTTCGGTGGTGAGCTGCGAGTAGGCGGGGTCCGTCATGTCTCTCCTCGGGTGTCGGGGTGGGTGGTGAGTGGGCCGTCGGCGTGCGAGACGGCGATCGAGATTGCGATGATCTGCGGAAACGCTCTCAGGAACCGTCGAGAATTGCAGTCTGGGGTCAGAGGGTGGAGTGGGTGAACTCGCCGCCGAGCAGCGTGGCGCGCACCGGGATGTCCTTGATCGTCGTCGGATCGACCTCGAGCGGCGAGGCCCCGAGCACGACGAGGTCGGCGAGCTTCCCCGTGCTCAGCGTCCCCTTGGACTCCTCCTGGCCCGAGGCGCGAGCGGCCACCTCGGTGTAGGCGCGCACCGCCTGCTCCGGGGTCAGGCATTCGGATTCGGCGCCGAACACCGCGCCGGAGCGGGTGCGGCGGTCGACGAAGGACTGGATGCCGCGCAGCGCGTTGCCGTCCGCGCACGGCCGGTCCGAGCTGCCCGGCACCAGGACCCCGGCCGCCACGAGCGAGGCCGCGCGATAGAGCAGGTGGGCGCGCTGCGGGCCGACCGAGGCGTTCATCCCGTCCCCGATCCCGTCGGCGAACGCGCCCTGCGGGGTCACCGCGATGCCGTACTCCGCGAGCACCGGCACGTGCTCGTCCCGCACCATCCCGGCGTGCTCGATCCGGTTGGGGATCCGGCGCCGTCCGTACCGGTCGACGGCCTCGGTGATGTTCGCGACCGCCTGGTCGACGGCGAGGTCGCCGATCGCGTGGACGGCGAGCGACCACCCGGAGCGGTAGGCATCGAGGGTGAGGCGGCGCAGCTCGGCCGGGTCCTCCTGGAGGTACCCGGGGTGATCGCGGCCCTCGTAGTTCTCGGTGAGCGCGGCGGTCTCGCCGGACATCGCACCGTCCATGAAGATCTTCACCGGGCCCAGGCTGATCATGTCGTCGCCGAACCCGGAGAGCATGCCGAGGTCGAGACCGAGCCCGATGTCGTCCGCGGCGTGCGCGGCCATCGGGTGGAGGGCGCTGATCGAGGGCATGAGCTGGGCGCGTGCGCGCAGCCGCCCCTCCGCTCGCGCCCGGAGGTAGGCGGTGACCTCGATGGGGGAGTGGCCGATCCATCCGGCGGCGATCCCGGCCTCCCCGAAGTTCGTGATCCCCTCCCGCGCGTAGTGCGCGGTGGCGAGGTCGAGGGCGTGGACGATCGCCTCGGCCGAGTACGGCCGGATGAGGTCCTGGACGAGCGTCTGCGCGGTCTCCTCGACGAGCCCGGTGGGTCGGCCCTCGGCGTCGCGCACGATCTTCCCGCCCACCGGCTCGGTGAACCCGGGCTCGAACACCCCGGCAAGCTCGAGGGCGCGGGTGTTGACGATCGCGGCGTGGCCGCTGACCTGCCGCATGAACAGCGGCCGGTCGCCGGCGATCCGGTCGAGCACTGCGATGTCGGGGTATGCGCCGTCATAGTCCTGGTGGGAGTAGCCGGTGGCGTTGATCCACTCCCCGGCGGGGATCCCGGCGACGGCGTCCTCGAGGGTGCGGTACACCTCGGGCAGGCCGCCGGGCAGCTTCTCCACGTCGATCGAGGCGAGCGTGAGCCCGAACCACGTCGTGTGGCAGTGGACGTCGTTGAATCCCGGCAGCACCGCGGCACCGTCGAGGTCGACGGTGCGCCGTGCGGTGAGGCCCTCGAGCTCCTCCTCGAAGCCGAGGAGCCGGCCCTGGTGGATGCCGATCGTCGACGCGGTCGGGCGGGCGCCGTCGAAGGTCACGGCGGCGGCGTTGCGCAGCAGCAGGTCGATCTCCATGAGCGGTGGGGCTCCTTTCAGGGCCGGCTGGTGCGGATGTCCGGGTCGGTGAGCGCGTGCACGATCGCCGGGCCGGGGTGGGCGAGCGCCTGGGCGAAGGCCGCGGCGAAGTCCTCGGTGCGCGTCACCTGCACCCCGAAGCCGCCGAAGGAGCGGGCCCAGGCGCCGAAGTCCGGATTGCCGAGGTTCGTGCCCGAGGGCCGGCCGGGGTACTCCCGCTCCTGGTGGGCGACGATCGTGCCGTAGCGGGAGTTGTCGTTGATGACGATGGTGAGGTTCGCGCCCTCATTCATCGCGGTGGAGAACTCCTGGCCGTTCATCATGAAGCAGCCGTCGCCGGCGATCGAGAACACGGTGCGCTCGGGGTGGACGAGGGCGGCGGCGACGGCCGCCGGCACCCCGAAGCCCATCGAGCCGTTGCGCGGGCCGAGCACGGAGGGGAAGCCGTGGACCGGCAGGAACCGCGCCGCCCAGCCGGTGTGGTTCCCCGCCCCGTAGGCGATGATCGCGTCGTCGGGCAGCTGCTCGCGGATCGCTGCGAACGCGAGGTCCATGTCGACGTACTCCGGGGCACCGCCCGCCCCGCCCGAGGCGCCCGCCGCATCCGAGTTGCCCGTGTTGCGCGAGTTGCCCGCCCCGCCCGCGGCATCGGCCGGCGGCCGGGGCTCGCGCCAGTCGAGGAACGCCTCGCGCGCCTCGGTGACCCAGCCCGGCGTCTCCGCGACCACCGGCTCGAGCCCGGCGACGGCGGCACCGAAAGCGCGCGTCGTCGACACGACGAGGTGGTCGAGCGGCCCGAAGTGGCCGTGCGTGGTGGGGTCGCGGTTGATGACGATCGTCGTCTCCGGATCGCAGCCGAGCTCGTAGGAGTTCGTCATGATGTCGGTGCGCGCGCACCCGAGGAAGATCTGCAGGTCCGCGGCGGCGAACGCCTCGCGGCTCACCGGGGCGGATCCGATGCCGAGCGCCCCGAGGTAGTGCGGGTGGGCGTGATCGATGCCGTCGTAGGCGCGGAAGTCGGCGAAGATCCCTACGCCGCGCCCGGCCGCCCACGCGGCCACGGCCGCCGAGGTCTCCGCATCCCACATCTCCCCGCCGGTGACGAGCACGGGCCGCCGCGCACGGGCGATCGCGGAGTCAAGGAGCTCGAGGTCGGCGGCCGCCGGTCCGGGCTCGGCGACCGGCCGCGGGGGCACGGTGGCCCCGTCGGTCCGGGCGAGCTGGGTCTCCTCCGGCAGCCCGACGATGACCGGGCCGGGGCGGCCGGAGACCGCGGTGTGCATGGCGTCGGCGACGATCCGGGCGGCGGAGGCGGGGTCGTCGAGGACGAGCACCTTCTTCGCCGTCGACCCGAACCAGCCGCCGAGGTCGAACTCCTGGAACGCCTCGCGCCCGCGCACCTCGGTGGGGATGAGGCCGACGAACACGACGAGCGGGGTGGCGTCCTGGTAGGCGTTGTGGACTGCGATCATGACGTTCGAGGCGCCCGGCCCGCGGGTCACCATGGCGATGCCGGGTCGGCCGGTGAGGCGGCCCTCGGCGACGGCCATGTAGCCGGCGCCGCCCTCCTGCCGGCACACGACGGTGCGGATCGGGGAGTCGTGGAGGCCGTCGAGCACGTCGAGGTAGGACTCCCCGGGCACGCAGTAGATCCGGTCGACGCCGTGGCGCTCGAGCTGCCGGACGATGAGGTGGCCGGCCGAGCACGGTCCGGTGCGCGGGCTCCCGGGCGCGGACTGCGGGGAGGAAGGGGTGGTGGATGCGGCTTCGTCGCTCATGGCACCACTCTAACCACGGACCCGGTCACGGAGTGAGGCGTGTCACAGGAAGAGACCTCGGCGACTCGCGGCGTGCACCGCTGGGCCCGCCTCAGCGGTTCACGAACTCCGCGATCTCGTCGAGGTGCGCCGCGGTCAGGCATTCCCGCGCCGAGGTGCGGATGAGTAGGGCGTCCGCGGCCGGGAGCGAGGCGGCGAGCGCAGCCCGGTCCGCCTCGGCCGGCGGCAGGTGGTCGTCGATCCACAGCACCCGGCCCAGCGGCTGCCCGGACCGCTGCGCCTGCGCGGCGAGGTCGGCGAGGACCGCCCGCTCCTTGCCGTGGAAGATCGTCGGACCGCGCCCCATGACCTCGAGCCACGGGTATTCGGGCAGACCGAGCACGCGGAACAGGTACGGGGCGTCGTGCTCCCAGGAGGACACGGTCGCCACCGTCACTCCGGGTGCACCGAGGATCTCCGCGAGGCCGGCGATGATCGACGCGGAGTACGCGACGGGCACGAATCGCCCGTCGGCGACCCGGACGTCGCGGGTGGTGAAGTCACGCGGGAACGGCGGCGAGGGCTCGGTGACGAGCACGCCGTCGATATCGAGGTAGACGTGCGTGCCCGGGCCCGTGCTGCCGATCAGCGGGTCGGCGAATCGGGGTGGTTCGGCGAGGCGGGATCCTCGGTGATGACGGTGTTGCCGTCGGCATCGGTGATGAGGCGGTCGCCGTGGGCCGCCGCGACCGCGCGCGGGTCCGGGTTCGCCTCGACGTAGCCGCCGCGGTTGTCCTCGGTCCGGTCCGACGGGCCGAGCACCTCCTTGGCCGCGTCGTTGAGCGAATCGAGACCCGTGTTCCCGCTCGTCTCGACCGGGTCGTTCTTCGTCTGCTTGTCCTTCGACATCATGTGCTCCCCTCGTGGTGGCGGTGGCAGCGGCGGCTGCGACCGTGGTTCCTGCTTCCCAGCATACTGCGGCACGTCACAAGGAATCCTGCCGGATGTGCTCAGCCGGTCGGGTGGAGCACCCGGTGGAGGAACTCCCGAGTGCGCTCCTGCTGCGGGTCGCCGATCACCTGGGCGGCGGGGCCCTCCTCGACGACGATGCCGTCGGCCATGAACACGACGCGGTCGGCGACGTCGCGGGCGAACGCCATCTCGTGGGTGACGACGATCATCGTCATGCCCTCGTCGGCGAGCGAGCGCATGACGTTGAGGACGTCGCCGACGAGCTCCGGGTCGAGCGCAGAGGTGGGCTCGTCGAAGAGCATGACGTCGGGGTCCATGGACAGAGCGCGGGCGATCGCCGCGCGCTGCTGCTGGCCGCCGGACAGGGAGGCCGGCGAGGCGTCGATCTTGTCGCTCAGCCCCACCCGCTCGAGGTTGTGCTCGGCGACGCGGTCGGCCTCGGCCTTCGAGCGCTTGAGCACCTTGCGCTGGGGGACCGTGAGGTTCTCCCGGACGCTGAGGTGGGAGAACAGGTTGAAGCTCTGGAACACCATCCCGATCCGGGTGCGGGCGGCGTCGATGTCGATGTCCGGGTCCGTCATCGACTGGCCGTCGACGACGATCTCCCCGGAGGTCGGCACCTCGAGCAGGTTGATGCACCGCAGCAGCGTCGACTTGCCGCTGCCGGACGGGCCGATGATGCACACGACCTCGCCGCGGTGGACTGCGCCGTTGATGTCGGTGAGCACCTCGTTGTCGCCGAACGACTTCGCGAGCTTGGTGATGCGGACGATCGGCTCCCCGGTGCGGTCGACGCGGTGCCGGGCGGGCGCCTCGGCGGCGGGATCGGTCTCGCAGGCGACCGGCGGGTGCGGGGTGTCTCCGGTGGGGGTGCTCATGAGGATTCCTCTCCGTCTCAGCTCTTGGTCCCGACGTCGCCGAACTTCCGTTCGAGCACCCGGGAGAGGTAGGACAGCGGGATGGTGATGACGAGGTAGCACAGCGCGATCACGATGAACGGGGTGAGGCTGGCGGAGTTGACGATCTCGGCCCGGGCGAGGGCGGCGAGCTCGCGCCCGCCCACCGCGGAGCCAAGGATGTAGGCGAGCGAGGAGTCCTTGGTCAGCAGGATGAGCTCGTTCGTCAGCGGCGGCAGGATGATGCGGAACGCCTGCGGCAGCACGATGGTGATCATCGCCCGCGAGGACGACATGCCGAGCGAGCGGGCGGCCTCGACCTGGCCCTTCGGGACGGCCTGGATGCCGGCACGGATCGTCTCCGCCATGTAGGCGCTCGACACCAGGCCGAGCGCGATCATGATGACGACGAGCTTGCTCAGCCCCATCCCCGGGAACGCGACCGGCAGCCCGAAGCCCATGACGAGGAACACGACCAGGGCGGGCAGGCCGCGGAAGAACTCGATGTAGATCGCGGAGATCCAGCGGTAGGGCCCCACCGAGGACAGCCGCATGAGCGCGAGCACGATCGCCAGCGCCAGACCGAGCACGAAGCCGAGCAGCGTGAACAGCAGGGTGTTCTTCAGCGCGACGGTGATGACCTCGGGGAACATGCCCAGGGCCACGTCGACGTTGAGGAAGGTCTCCGCGAGCCGGCCCCAGTCGGCGGCGATGACGACGAGTGCGAGCGCGATGAGGAGGATCGCGTACTGGATGCCGCGGGAGATCTTCGCCTTCTTGCGCTTGCTCATCCCCGGCTTGACGTGCGGGGGCGGTGCGGGGTCGGAGGCGGGACGGGTGCTCGGGTCCGAGGTGCGGGTCCCCGCTGCCGGGGAGCTGTCCTGGGTCACGGTCGGTCTTCTCTCTCGACGGCCCCCGCGGTGCGGAGGGCGAGTGGCGGGCTCCGGGTCCGGTCGACGGGCCGGTCGAAGGGGTGGTCCCGGACGGGTGGGCGTGGGGGAGTAGGGTCATCGCCGGCGCCCGGACGGGGAAGGGGCGCCGACGATGACGATTGCGGGTCAGCTCGCCGGGGCGGTGCCGAACCACTCCTCGTAGATGCCGTCGTACGTGCCGTCCTCGCGGGCCGCGCCGATGACCTCGTCGACCTTCACGATGAGGGCGGTGTTGCCCTTCTTCGCGGCGATGCCGTACTGCTCGCCGGTCTGGATGTCGAAGCCGACGGCGTAGTCGGTGTTCTCCTTGGCGAAGTCGTAGAGCACGCCGTTGTCGTTGATGACGGCCTCGACCTCGCCGTTCTGCAGCGCCTGGAGGGACAGCGGCAGGTCCTCGTAGGTGATGACCTCCGCGTCGCCGAGGTTCTCCTCGGCGTACTGCAGGCCGGTGGTGCCGGTCTGCGCGGCGATGCTCTTGCCCGCGAGCCCGGCCTCGTCGGAGATCCCGGAGTCGGCCTTGGACAGCACGGCCTGGTTGGCGTCGAAGTAGCCCTCGGAGAACTCGATGACCTCTTCGCGCTCCGGGGTGATCGTCATGCCCGCGGCGGCGAGGTCGCACTCGCCGGTGTTGAACGCCGCACCGGTGGTGATGGTCTCGAACGGGGTGTTGACGATCTCCTGCTCGACGCCGAGCTCCTCGGCCACGAGGTCGACGAGGTCGACGTCGAAGCCGACGACGTCGCCGTCGCGCTCGAACTGGAACGGCTGGTAGGACAGGTGGGTGCAGA
This sequence comes from Brevibacterium sp. R8603A2, assembly GCF_023072605.1. Classification (NCBI taxonomy): domain Bacteria; kingdom Bacillati; phylum Actinomycetota; class Actinomycetes; order Micrococcales; family Brevibacteriaceae; genus Brevibacterium; species Brevibacterium sp. R8603A2. Next base: position 403,905 of record NZ_JALLGN010000001.1, on the reverse strand, counting down.
CCTTGAGCTTGCCCTCCTCGAGCAGCGGCACGCCGCCCTCGCCGGTGGCTGCGGGTTCGGATTCGCCTCCGCCGCCGCAGGCGGACAGGGCGATGAGCAGGGCGGCGGGCAGGGCGAGAGCGGTCGTCAGACGTCGTTTCACAATGTCTCCTCGGTGGGTCGGGCGGCCGGGCGGCCGTGGACTGGCCGCGGGGGCCGGTATGGAGGACAAGCTACTCCGGGACGGCTGCGACCGGGGTGTGCTGACGCCGTCCCGGGGCGAATCGTGTCCGTTTCGTTGTGACCACGCTCACGTTCGCGCGCACCTCGGCAGCCGCGTGATCGCCGCGACTGTAGGACTTTCGAGAGAGAGTAGCGCCGTTGATGCCACCACACTCGCACGGAACCACCACAGTCCGACCGGGCCGCCGCCGAGGTGCGGGCCCGGGGCTGAGGTGCGGGCCGGCCGGACTGCCACCGGTCAGGCGTTGGGGTCGGTGACGAGCCCCTCGGAGACCATCCAGTTGAAGGCGACGTCGGCGGGCTCCTCGCCCTCGACGTCGACGCGCAGGTTGAGCTGGCGCATGACCTCGTTCGTCAGCCGCCCGCCGAACGAGTCGAGGACATCCTTGTACTCCTCGTGGTTCGACAGCGACTCCGCGTGGAAGGTCGGGGCGGCGTTGTAGGCGGGGAAGAACTGGCGGTCGTCCTCGAGGACCACGAGGTCGAGCGCGTCGATCCGCCCGTCGGTGGTGAAGACCTCGCCGAAGTTGCAGTCGCCGGCCGCGGTCGCGGAGTAGATCGCACCGATGTCGTAGATGCCGATCTGGTCGTCGGGCACGCCCTCGGCGTCGCCGCGCGGCAGCTCGTAGAGATCGAGCATCGGGTTCATCCCGTCGACACGGGAGTTGAACTCGGCGTCCACGCAGAAGGTGCGCTCCTCCACGGGCACCTCGCCGATCTCCGACAGGGTGGTCATGTCGCCGAACTCCGCGGCCGCCTCGGGCCGCACGGCGAAGGCGTAGGTGTTGTTGAGCGGCATCGGCTCGCCCCACACCACCCCGTTCTCCGCATCCTCCGCGGCCACGGCCTCCCACATCTCCTGGGTGTCGGGGATGCTCTCCTCCTGCCCCAGGTAGGTCAGCCATGCGGTGCCGGTGTACTCGTAGCCGACGTCGGCTCCACCGGACACGATGAGCTCCCGCGACGGCTGGGAGCCGGGTACGTTGGTGAGGTCGACGACCTCGTAGCCGGCCGCCTCGGCGGCGAGGACGGCGATCTTGCCGAGGATGAGCTGCTCGGTGAACTGCTTCGAGGTCACGGTGATGGGGTCGGCATCCGCCGCGCCCGGCACCTCGGTGATCTCCCCGGGCCCGACGGCCGGGACGAACGAGGCGGCCGGCTCGAGCCCGCACCCGGTGACGGCCAAGGTCGCGGCGGACAGGAGTGCGGCGATGCCGAACCGGGTGCGGGGATTCCGTGTGCGCTTCTCCATCACAGTCCTTTCGGGCGGGCGAAGTACTCGACGACGCGGCCCAGCCAGTCGACGACGAGGGCGAGGAGCGCGACGAGGAGCGAACCGGTGACGAGCACCGTCGTGAGGTTGAGGTTGACGCCGGTGGTGATGAGCACGCCGAGCCCGCCGCCGTTGATGAAGGTGGCGAGGGTGGCGGTGCCGACGAGCAGGACGAGGGCGGTGCGGATGCCGGCGAGCATGAGCGGCACGGCGAGCGGCAGCTCGACGCGGAACAGCACTGCGGCGGAGCTCATCCCCATCCCGCGGCCGGCCTCGATGAGACTGTCGTCGACCTGGGTGAGGCCGACCATGGTGTTGCGCAGCACGGGGAGGACGGCGTAGAGGACGAGCGAGACGACCGCCGCCCAGAACCCGAACCCGAGCCAGAACGCGAGGAGCACGATGAGGCCGATCGCAGGTGCGGCCTGACCGATGTTCGCCACGGTCATCACCGGGGCGGTGAGGAACCGCAGCGGCCGGCGGGTGAGGAGGACGCCGGCGGGGATCGCGATCGCGAGCACGATGACCGCGGAGACCGCGGTGAGCGCGAGGTGCTCGACGGTGTAGCCCCACAGGGTGGCGGCGTTGAGCGTGCCGAGCTCGGTCTCCGAGAGGTCCGCGGTCGCCAGCCAGATCGCGACCGCGGCGAACACGGCCCCGATGACGAGGATCTGGAGCACGAGCGTGCGCCGCTCCTGGGCGCGTGCGGCATCCCGGGTCCCGGCGGTCGGCACCGCCGGGTCGGTGGTGCGGCGGTCGCTGCGGGACTGTTCGGTGCCGGACTGCGGGGCGCGGGTGTCGGTGCTCTCGCTCATGGCGATGTCACCTCGACCGGGCCGGTGTTCTCCCCGAGCGGGGAGGGCGGGGCTTGTTCCGCGCCCGCCGAACGCGCGGAGGTGATCGCGTCCATCACGGTCTCGACGCCGATCACGCCGAGGAACCGGTCACGGCCCCCGGTGACGATCGCGTTGCTCGTCGAGGACACGAGCATGGTGTCGAGTGCGTCGTTGAGGGAGGCGCGCTCGCCGACGACGGGGAGATCCTCGTCGGGGCGGTCGGGGAAGGCGGAGAGGCGCTCGAGCTGGCGGGCGGAGAACCAGTGCACCGGCCGCTGCCGGGAGTCGAGGACGACGATGGAGTCCTCGGTGCCGGCCGGGGCGGTGCCGGCGGCCTGTGCGGTGCGGAGCGCCTCGAGCGCGGCGGCGGGTCCGGCGTCGACGGGCGAGGTCAGGGCCTCGCGCACCTCGGCGTCGGCGACCCGGCTGAGCGTGAGCTGCTTGAGGCCGGCGCCGGAGCCGATGAAGTTCTCGACGAAGTCGTTCGCCGGGTGCTTGAGGATCTGCTCCGGGGAGTCGTACTGGACGAGTCGGCCGCCCTCGGCGAAGATCGCGATCCAGTCGCCGAGCTTGACCGCTTCGTCGAAGTCGTGGGTGACGCACACGATCGTCTTCTTGAGCTCGGCCTGGATGCTGATGAGCTCGTCCTGGAGGCGCTGACGGGTGATCGGGTCGACCGCGCCGAACGGCTCGTCCATGAGGAGCACGGGCGGGTCCGCGGCGAGCGCGCGGGCCACGCCGATGCGCTGCTGCTGGCCGCCGGAGAGCTCCTTGGGGTAGCGACCGCGGTAGGTGCCGGGGTCGAGCGACACGAGGTCGAGGAGCTCGTCGACGCGGTCGGCGATGCGCTGCTTGTCCCAGCCGAGCATCTTCGGCACGATCCCGATGTTCGCCGCGACCGTCATGTGCGGGAACAGTCCGCCGGCCTGGATGACGTAGCCGATCCGGCGGCGCAGCTTGTCCGCGTCCATCGTGGTGATGTCCTCGTCGCCCAAGATGATGCTGCCGTCAGTGGGTTCGATGAGGCGATTGATCATCTTGAGCGTCGTCGTCTTGCCGCAGCCGGACGGTCCGACGAGCATGACGGTGCTGCCGGCGGGGATCTCCATGGTGAGTCCGCCGACGGCCGGCTTCTTCTGTCCGGGGTAGGTCTTGGTGATCTCGCGCAGGAGGATCGAGGCGCCCTGCGAGCCAGTGTCGGCAGGAGCGCCGTTGCTGCTCATGTCAGCACCGGTCGGCTGGGTGTCGGTCGGTTGGGCGCCGGTCGGTGCGGTGGCGGCTCCTGCGCTCGAGCCGGTGGTCTGCGGGGTGCGGTCCTGGGGCGCGGCGGGACCGGTGGGATTCTCAGGCACGGATACCTTTCGGGGTGGTCAGCCGGCCGATGCCGACGAGGATGAGGTCGAGCAGGAGCGCGAGGATGATGATGCCGATGACGCCGACGACCACGGACTCGAGCGAGTTCGCGCCGCCCAGGCGGGACAGGCCGGAGAAGATCAGCCCGCCCAGGCCGGGGCCGAGCGCATAGGCGGCGACGGCTGCGATGCCCATGACCATCTGGGCGGAGACGCGGATCCCGGCGAGGATCACCGGCCAGGCCATGGGGAGCTCGACGGTGAGCAGGGTGCGCATCCGGCTCATCCCGATGCCGCGTGCCGATTCCACGGTGGCGGCCGGCACGGAGGACAGGCCGACCACGGCGTTGCGGAGGATCGGCAGGGTGGCGAAGAAGGTGACGACGATGACCGCCGGGGTCACGCCGTAGCCCACCGGGGCGATGAGGAGGCCGATGAGCGCGAAGGACGGGATGGTCAGGCCGATCGCGGTCACGGAGTTCGCGACCGAGGTCCAGGCGCCGGAGCGGTAGACGAGCGCGGCGAGGACGATCGAGAGCGCGGTGGCGAGGATGAGGCACTGGACGACGAGGCTGAAGTGCTGCCAGCCGGCGAACAGGATCTGGGGCAGTCGGTCCACAAGGTAGTCCCACATGGCGTCCGCCCCTATCGATTCATCTCACGTCAGCATGGTGTGTGTTCCGTGCGGCCTGCGCGGGCAGACCCCGTCCGCGCCTCCGCAGAGCGGTCGCGGTGTCATCCAAGGTAGCGAGATGAGGGGCGCATGCCCAGGTCATGCGGGTGGTGTCGAGCCTTCGTGACCAAGTCGTGACTGCCCGCCCCGGCGCACCCCGTTGCAGAGGTGGGAGCCGGGTGCGCGTGCCCGGCCCGGACGGAACTGTGGGGCTTCCGGCGGAGAATGGGGCCGTTGATGCCACCACCCTCTGCCGAAAGCCCCACAGTCGTGAGCGCGTGCTCCGGGTCAGCTGAGCATGTCGCGGACGAGCGGGACGACCTTCTCGCCGTAGAGCTCGATGCTGTGCATGATCTTCTCGTGCGCGAGCGGGCCGGTGCTGACCTTGAGGTCGAACCGGGTGGCACCGAGGGCCTGCATGCCGGCGGCGATCTTCTTCGCCACGGTCTCCGGGGAGCCGACGGCCATCGAGCCGTGCTGCGCCTCGTGCTCGAACGATGCGCGTGACGGCCGGCCCCAGCCGCGCTCGGCGCCGATCCGGGCGACCTGCGCGGTGTAGGGCTCGTAGAGCTCTTCCATCGCCTGCTCGTCGGTGTCGGCCACATGACCGTAGGAGTGGTAGCCGATCGGGTTGGACTCGGTGGCGCCGAACTCCGCGAGAGCGCGCCGGTAGAGGTCCGCGAACGGGGCGAACCGGTCCACCGGACCGCCGATGATCGCGAGCATGAGCGGCAGGTCGTGGTGGGCGGCGCGGATGACGGACTGCGGGCTGCCGCCGACGGCGATCCAGGTCTTGAGCTCCCCGCTCTCGACGGGCGGGTAGAGGGTGGCCGCATCGAGGTCCTGGGTGTGGGTGCCCTGCCAGGTCACCGGCTGCTCCTGCCGGAGCTTCGCGAACAGGGCGAGCTTCTCCTCGAACAGGTCCTCGTAGTCCTCGAGCCGGTAGCCGAACAGCGGGAACGACTCGGTGAAGGAGCCGCGGCCGAGGATGACCTCCGCGCGGCCGGAGCTCAGTGCGTCGAGGGTGGCGAACCGCTCGTAGACGCGCACCGGGTCGTCGGAGCTCAGCACGGTGACGGCGGAGCCGAGGTGGATGCGCTCGGTGCGCGCGGCGATCGCGGCGAGCACCATCTCCGGAGCGGAGACGGCGAAGTCGTCGCGGTGGTGCTCGCCGATGCCGATGAAGTCGAGCCCGACCTCGTCGGCGCGCACGCCCTCCTCGACGACGTTGCGCACCGTCTGCGCGTGGGGGAGGAGTGTGCCGTCGGGGCCCGCGGTGACGTCGCCGAAGGTGTCGATGCCGAATTCATGAGTCATGTCAGTCGGAACCTGGTTGAAGGATCAATTATTCCGGCCGGCTGCGGGCTCGCGGAATAGCCCGTGCGCAGGGCACGTTGCATCGGTCGTGAAGACCACTGCGACGACCATCGGCATCGTCGGTGTCGGCAAGCTCGGCACGGCCCTCGGCCGGCTCGTCATCGACGCCGGCTGCGAACTCGTGCTCGCCGGACGGCCCGGCCAGCCGATGCTCGACCTCATCGTCTCCAGCCTGCTGCCGGAGGCGCAGCTCGTCGACTTCGCCGAGCTCGCCGCCCGTGCCGACATCACGATCCTCGCCGTCCCGCGCCCTGCGCTCGCCGGCCTCGACCTCGCGGCCCTCCGCGGCATCGTCATCGACGCGACGAACGCCTGGGAGGCCACTGACGGCATCGCTGCGCCGGCCGGGGCGGAGCCGCAGCTGAGCGGCACCTGCTGGCTCGCCGGGGACCTCCTGCACCTCGCCGTGGTCCGCACGCTCAACCACGCCGCCTACACCGACCTCGCCGCCGATGCGCGCCCCGCTGGGGCTCCCGGCCGGCGGGCGCTCGGCGTCGCCGGGGACGACCCTGCCGCGCTCGAAGCAGTCGCCGCGCTGGTCGACCGCCTCGGTTTCGACCCGGTGGTCCTGGGCCCGGACCGCGCCCACCTCCTCGACGTCGACGGGCCCGTGTTCGGCCGTCGGCTCGAGCGGGCGGAGTTCGAATCCGCACTCGCGGACGCCTCGGCTCCGGCGTCCGGCTGACGAGGCGTGTGACCGGCCGGGCGCCGATCTCCGCCGGGCCGCATCCGACCGCCTGGTGGGACCCCGGTTTCCCGCCCGCCCGGTCGGCTCACTAGGCTCGGGGGTGTGATGCGCCTCACCGCCGAGGTGCCGCCCGCCCACTCGCAGCCGCCGCGCGGCCGGATCCAGGAGGACCCATGACCCATTCGTTCGACGAGGCGATCGCCCTCACCCCCGACGGCAGCGGTTCGGTGACCGCGCGCACCCACCCGGACTGGGCGAACATGGTCGGCCCCTACGGCGGGGTCACCGCGGCCGTCGCGCTGCGTGCGGTGCTCGAGCATCCCGAGGTGCAGGGCCGCCCGGCCGCCCTCACCGTGAACTACCTGGCGCCGATCGCCGACGGCGAGTACACGCTCACCGCCGTCCCCGTGCGCACCAACCGCTCGAACCAGCACTGGACGATCACCGCGACCCAGGAGGGCAAGACCCTGCTGACCGGGACCGCGCTGTTCGCGCAGGTGCGCGAGACCTGGTCCGACACCGAGGCGGACTTCCCGCAGGTGCCGCCGCCGGCCGAGGTGGCGCCGCGGCCCGGCGCGCTGCCGCTGCCGTGGCTCAACCGCTACGAGATGCGCGTGATCGACGGCGAGATCCCGGAAGGTCCCGAGCAGGCCCGTGCCGATTCGGCGACCCAGCAGTGGTTCCGCCACGCCGAGCCGCGCGGCTGGGACTTCCCGGCGCTCGCCTCGGCCTGTGACGTGTTCTTCCCGCGGATCTTCCTCCGCACGGGTGAGCGCGCCCCGGCCGGCACCGTGAGCTTCACCGCGTACTTCCACGCCGGGGCCGAGGAGCTCGCCGCGCAGGGCGAGTACCTGCTCGGCGTGGCGCAGGGCTCGCGGTTCGGCCACGGGCTGTTCGACCAGGCCGCCCAGATCTGGGGCGAGTCCGGTGACCTGCTCGCCACCACGCACCAGCTCGTGTACTACAAGTGACACCCGTGCGCTGCGTATGACGCAGACGCAGTCGACCCCGGGTGCCGTCGTCCGCGATGACGGACGGGCGGCGTGCCCGGGGTCGAGTTGAGGCCCGCTGTCGGCCGGCGGCCGCGCACCCGGGTGGGCATGCGGCCGCCGGCGATCAGCTCGGGCGGTGGGGGAGGTAGACCTCTTCGAAGAGCTGTGCTGCGAACGGCGCGTAGTCGAAGTCATCGGCGTTGTACCACTCGTCGAGCGAGTCGAAGTCGCCGCCCTCCTCGTAGCCGATCTCCTCGGCCACACCGCTCCACTTGTCCGCGGCGTCCTTCATGCGCTGCGAGGCGTCGGAGCCGATGAGCCCGTCCTCCTCGACCTGCGCGATGAGCTCGTCGTTCGTCTCCTTGTACTTCTTCTCCGCCTCGGGATCGAGCGGGGTCATCTCGCCGCCGGCCTCGCGCAGCTGCTTGACGCCTGCGGCGTTGCCGCTGGCGATGACCTCGGAGCTCGCGATGAACCCGCCCTCGCCCGCGTCGAAGATGATCTGCTGGTAGGCGAGCGGGAGGTTCTGGAAGTTCGAGCCGGCGAGCATCGCGCCGGCGCCGCGGCTCGACAGGCTCGACTCCGGGGAGGCGTAGGAGACGTTCGGGGCGATCTCGAGGAGACCGGCCTCCTCCGAGGGGAGCAGCTGGGCGAGCGTGCAGTCGACGGTGCCGCGCTGGATCGCCTCGAACACCTCGACGTACTCCATCGACACCGGGGTGGCGCCGAGGTTGCTCGCCACCTTCTCGAGGGAGACGCTGGGGATGCGGACCTGGCGGCCCTTCCAGTCGTCGAGTGTGGTGCCGGAATCCGAGCAGATCGCGTGGTGGTTGCCCGTGCTCACCACGGGGGTCAGCGGAACGATGCCCTGCTCCTCGTATCCCTGGAGGATCTCCTCGGAGTTCCACGCCATGTCGATGATCGCGGCGTTGCCCACGAGCTCGCCGACGACGGGGGAGTTCGGCAGCCCGGCCGAGGTGGTGGCCAGCGCATCGAACGCCGGGTAGGTCGACGGGTCGTAGATCGGCAGGGCGTAGGAGACATCGATGCGGCCGTCGGACAGGGCATCGTCGATCTCGGAGTAGCCGGCGATCGCCTGCGCCCAGATGACCTCGACGGTGATCTTCCCGCCGGAGCGCTCCTCGACGTACTCCTTGAAGGCGTGAGCGGACTGGGCGGACACGGAGTTCGGGCCCTGTGCGCCGGCCTGGTAGACGATGTTCACCGGTTCGAGCTCGGAGAGTGCGGCGTCGACGTCCTCCTGCGAGGCGCCGTAGTCGAACCCGCTGCCGCCGCCCTCACCGCCACCGCCGCCTCCGCCGGCGCTGCCCGCGCAGGCGCTCAGGGCGAAGGTCGCGGAGGCCGCGAGTGCGGCCAGGGACAGGAATCGTGCGTGTCGAACAGTGGTCATGGGGTTCCTCCTCGTCGAGGGACTCTCGCGTGGCGCGCTGCCCGCCGATGGTGACGGGTGCGTGGCGCGGTGGTCGATGCCGGGGCCCACAGCTGTGTGAGCTCCCTCATATATGTCACCGCCAGCGGTGATTCTTGAGGTTGACGTCAGATTTGCGAGGCCCCGGTCGGCGGCCCGGGTGTGTCCGGCAGTCGGCGCGTGCGGCGGCGACGGTCTTCGGATACCGGTCAGATCCCGGCCTGGGCGCGCTCGGACAGGCGCGACGAATCGTCGCAGATGCCTGTGCTCCCGCTGGTGGAGCACCTCGGAATCCGGGGAGGCGACAACAGACCCCGGAGCGCACGGTGGGCCCCGTGGGGATCGAAGTCTCGGACGGGTGCAGGGTGTTGGACCGATCCCAGTGTTTAAGCGGTCTGGCAGTAACGCGAGATGACGCGGAATCTCCGGAGTTGTTGAGAGAATGTGCTCAAAGGGTGCTCACTAACTAACGCGGGTGGGGCTTCGCGAACCTATGCATCTGCAACTGAGTACCTGCCTCCCCGATCACCTATCGGAGAAGGGTGACGAGGGCCGGTGTGGACGAGAGAATGAGCATATGAATGGCAGTGCGCCTGACGATCAGTTCAAGCAGTTCTATGACGGGGCATTGGAGGTCATCGAGGCGTGGGAAACGTCTCGGGCTCGTGACGACGGCAAGCTGACGCTCAGGAAAGCACGCCAGCGCCGCAAGGTAGTCGGTATCAACCTTCGGGTTACAACCGTCACTCTTGCGCTTGCTTCGCATGTGGTAACTCTCTCGAAGCACATTTTTGACGGTCTCGAAGATGGTCGAGTCCTTGAATCAATCCCCGTAATCCGAACGAGCTACGAGACGGCTCTGACTGCGCAGTGGGTGCGTCTACTCGGAGACGATGCTGCTAGCGCGATCATCAATACGTATCGCAGAAAGCAAGACGTTCTTCAAAAGGAGATGAGCAGGTCGGAGAACCCGACAATTCGGGGTGCGTCTGACGACTTTCCGGGGCTTGAGCTAGCCGATTTTCCAACGCAATCGCAGGAGCAGGCTAAGCGGTTTCAGCAGATGACGGAGGATCTTGATCAGGGCAAGGAGATGTATCTCTACTACCGGATCATGTGCGACTTTTCGCACGTTTCGGTCTCGATCATGGATCACTACTTCTCCGAGGATCCGAGCGTTGAGCTCGGTACGATCTACAGGCATCAACCCAAGCAGCCGTCTCGCGAGCTCTGGAGCTTCTTCGCCTTGCAATCGTTGTGCCTAGCGCTTGCGCCGTTGGCTGAGTTGCTCCCCGATAAGACATTGAGGAAGGCGCTTCGTAGCGTAGCTAAGAGTTGCGGGTTGACGACTGAACTAACGCTGTCAAGGAAATACTGGCAGCGGCTACGGATGCAACACGATCGACGCCACGGAGAATAGGGCCTGTCGTCCGCTTTCGCGCAGAGAGGTGGCTTCCGCTTCAATAGCGCGAAAGTGCCCAAAATGCCCCGAACGAAAATCGGGACATTGCGGCCGGGGATTGGTCGGCAGAGTCGGCGTGGGGTCGCTCCCCAGGGGTCTGCCGAGTCCTGCGGAGGTCTCCGGGCACAGCGACGCCCAGCCTGCCGGCGGATGGCCCTCTCCGGTCGGGCTGGGCGTCGTCGTGGGGTCAGCGCAGGCTGTTGACTCGTGCTCCCTGTCGGATCATGCGGGCGGTCGCGGTCTGGCGTGATTCCTCGAGGTCGTCCCAGGCCTTGATGAGTCGTGCGGATCGCTGCGCGGTCTCGTCGTAGCTCTGCGTGACTGCGATGGGCAGGTTGTTCTCGTGCGCCCAGCGCCAGGGGTCGGTCCGGTGGTGGTCCTTCTTGCGGTACTCGCAGAAGCGGATCCACTCGTCCTCGGGCCAGTCGATGAAGGCGAGGACGTGGCCGTACTCGATGCTGTCTCCGTCCTCGACCTTGCGGCAGGCAGTGTGGAGGTTGGCGAGCAGGTGCCAGGTCTGGGCGGTGATGCGCAGCTTCTCGGGCAGGTCGGTGGCGTCGATGAACATGTACTCGCGCAGCTCGCTGTGCTTGTCCGCGAGCTCGGCGATCGTGTTGTAGAAGTACGGCAGCGCTTCGTAGGTGGCGCGGCTGAACTCGCTGGCGATCGCGGACGAGACCTCGGTGTTGAGGCGGTGTGCTTCTTCCCGGTTCACCCGCGCCGCGACGACCATGGTGAGGTTGTCCTCGGCCTTGGGCGAGACGAGGTCGTCGAAGCTGATCGGATCCCAGGTGGCGTGCTTGAAGGCGCCGAACGTGTCGTAGGCCTTGCGGACTTCGGTGAGTCGCTCGATGAGGGAGTCGGGCAGGTCGATGTCGAGCTGCTGGGCGATCCCGTAGAGCGACGAGATGCCGGCTGTGCGGTAGCCGCTCGCGGCTCCCAGGTTCGTCATGGTCGCCGCGAAGCTGTACCAGTCCTGCATGGTGGGGGTGTTCGTCGTCTTGGGCATGGCGTGTCCTTTCAGTCGTCCAGGTCGCTGATGACAGCGGCCAGGTCTTTGATCGCGGTGCGGCTGATCTGCAGCCGCTCCCTGTCGGTGCTCGCGTCGAGCAGGTCTTGCAGGTAGTCCTCGATGATGCTGTGAGCCCGCTCGGGTGCGGACTTCACGAGGTCGTCGTCGGTGGTCATCGGTGGTCCTCTCGTATCGGGCGGTGTCTCTTCGGGGGTTGCCAGTGGTCGAGGATCAGGGGTGAGGCGAGCCCGCGGCGCACGAGGTCATCGGCCAGGGCGCGGGGGTTCGTCCGTTCGTAGTCGAGCTTTCCTGTGGCGAGCAGACGCTGTCTGCGCTTGCGCACGCCGGGGTCGTGGCGCTGCTTACCCACGGCGGGTCTCCTTCCTGTCGGTGGGGTCGGGGGTGTCGTTGCGCCCGCCTATGGGATCGGCGGGCCGTTCGATGCGGTCGAGGCGCTTCTCGATGGTGCGTAGGCGAGGTTTGAGCGTCATGACCTCGCGGCTGATGCGCGTGATCTTGTCCCAGAGCAGGCTGAGGCGCTGATCGAGGCGGGCGTCGTCGTCGCTGAACGATGCGGACATGTGTGTTCCTCCTGGGTCGGTCATTCGAGTAGGGCGATGGAGTAGGCGTGGTCGTCGAGGCGTTCGTCGATCGCGTCGAGCCGCTTGCCGAGCTCGTCGAGCGCCCGGCCGATCTGCTCGAGGCTGAAACGCTGCTCGAGCAGGGCATTGAGGATGGCGACGATGTTGGGGTCGGTCATGGTGTTGACTCCTCGCAGAGAGGGTGGACGGGAGAGCCGTTGGACGGGATGAGCGGCAAGCCGCAGGCGGCGCACCATTTGCCGGTGATCGGCCAGTGGTCGCCGTGATCGTCCGTCCATCGGTCGGTCATGCGGATCGCCGGCTCTCGACCTGACAGCGGATGCAGGTGCCGTTGTGCAGCGGGTTGCCGCAGTCGAGGCAGTGCGCGGTGCCGGTGACATAGGTTTCAGAGTCGACGGAACCGTCACTACCGTCACTTCCGTCACCTGAGTGGTGTTTCTGCTGGTGAGAGGTTCGCGGCGTGGTGACGGTTGTGGTGACGGTTGGAGATTTGGTGACGGTTGAACCGTCACCGGGCTCGGCGGTGGTGACGGTTGAACCGTCACCTGCGTGGGAACCGTCACCACAACCGTCACTGCGTTTCTGCTGGTCAGGAGCCCATAGTGACGGTGGTGACGGTTGTGACGGTTCTGCCGCTCTGTTGATTCCTCCGGGTCGGTTGATGTTCTCGATGTAGTAGCCACGGCCGCGCACGCCGGTCCGAGCCCGCTCCTGCACCCGGATCCCGAGCAGTCCGAGCGCGGGGATGACGCGCTTGAGAGCTCCGGCTGCACCGCGGGGTGACTTCGGCCAGCCCTTCGGGGCGCGGTCGGGGGTGACCTGCTCGAGCAGGTCGGTTGCGGACCCTTCCCAGTCGTCGGACCGGACGAGCTCGCGGACGGCGGAGGCGAACGGGTCGGACTCGATGACCGATTCGGCCACCTCGGTCGCGGTGCCGGCGTAGTCGTCGAACGTCGTCCAGCCGGCAACTTTGTCCACGGCGGCGAGCACGCGGGCGAAGTCGGCCATGCGGGGCAGTTCGTCGGGGTGCACGCTGGGCAGGGCCTCAAGCACCTGCACGAGCAGATCGAGCAGTCCGCCGAGCACGTCGGGCATGACCGCGCTGAGCGCTTCGGTGATCTGCATGTCCGTCTTGCGGTCGCGCTTGGCGATCGGCTGCAACTCGATGGGCAGAAGTCGCTCTGCGAGGTCTCCCTGCATCGCGCCGGCGTCGATCGACGTGAGCACCACACAGCGCCGGAACTCCGTCACGGAGAGATCGGAGTCGGTGTAGAGCGCCCGGTTGACGAACCCTTCTCCGGTGACGGCCCGGCACATCGCGTCGGAGAACCACTGCTGGATGGTCGAGACGTTGTCGATGCCCGAGATCCAGCACGCGGACGCGGTGGTCGACCATTGGCCGATGTCCCGCGGTGCCGAGCGGGTCAGGGCCGGTGAGGGGTCGATGAGCCGGATGATGGTCTGCGCGCTCACCGTCTTGCCGGTGCCCTGCTGTCCGGTCAGGGCGAGAACCGCGTGCGGCATGTCGGGCATGAGCGCGTGGATGAGCCAGCCGACGAGCAGGCGGAAGTTCTTCTCGTCGACGTTGAGCAGGGAACGCAGGGCATTGAGGTCGCCTCCGGGGGTCGGAGTGCACATCTCGCCGGTGAGCTCGGTGCGGCGGAAGAGGACGGGCGCCTCGGTGGTGACCTTCCAGCCGGCGGCCGAGACCGCGATGACCTCCCCGGTCGGAGTGCCCATGTCGATGTAGGTCACCCCGTTCTGCTCGGTGATGCGCAGGGGTAGCTCGACCCGTTCGGAGAGCTGCGCCTGACCCTCGAGGACGGCCAGGGCGTCGCTGAGTGCGTTCGACGAGGCGACGGCGCCGGTGCGGGCGTAGTGCTCGCGGGCGAGAGTCTGACGCAGTCCGTCCCGGCCGCGCAGGCGCAGGGCGATGCGGGGGCCTGCCTTGCGCACGGCGTGCGGTTCGCCGTCCGGTCCGGCGATCACGTCGACGAGCTCTTCGGACAGCGCGACGAGCTTCGCCGCGACTGACCTGCTCGCCTGCTCGTCCTCGCCGTTCTGCGGTGTCGGGGCCTCGAGCTCTGCGCCGGTCTCGGCGTCGATGATGCCGTCGACGACTTCGGCCGGCAGCGGGTCGGGCACGATCGGGGGCTTGCTCACTGTGTGGCACCTCCTGCGGATTGCTTGGCGCTGCTGATCGTCCGGGCGGCCTCCTGGTCGGAGAGCCCGATGGTGAGCGCAGCGTCGAAGAGTCGGTCGATGATGTGGTCGTTGCCGTTCTCGAAGGCACGGCATGCCGCCCAGAAGAGACGGTCGTTGCGCTGACCCTGAGTGGCCTCGGAGACGAACCGGATGAGTCCTGCGTTGTTCGACCCGGACGGGCCTGTGCTCGCGGCTGTGAGTGCTCGCGGCGGGGCGGCGGCTCGCAGTGTCATGGAGGCTCTGCGGGGCAGGCAGGCCACCTGGTCACCGTCCCACCGGTATGCAGTGCCGGTGGCAGGGTGTGGGCTCGGGGGTGCAATGCAGTAGCCGCGGCCGCCGAGCTTGAGGTCGACGCCCTGGGGGAGCTTCTTGCTCGACAGCCGCCCGGTGGGGGAGTGGAACCACATGTGGCAGCCGCCGTCGCCTCGCCCGGACCATGAGGTGAGTGTGTCCGGCAGGGTGCCGAGTGCCTGCTCGAGCTCGGCCATGCTCCCGCCGTTGCGCGGGTCGATGTCGAGGACGAGCAGGTGCTCGGGGATCACCACGCCGATGAGAGCTGCCGGCCACTGCTCCCACCATGCGCGGATCACCTCGGGATCGGTCGTCGCGTCCTTGAACCCGTTGGGGGTCAGGGGTGCTTTCGCCTTCGGGCCGGTGGGGATGCAGGGGAGCACCTGCCAGCCGGCTCCGGCGAGGTCGAGGGCGGCGTCGAGCATCGGTTCACCCCTCCCGATCGACCGTGGACGGGTCGTAACCGGCGGCGAGCATCGCCTCGCAGTGCGCGGCGAAGTCCACCCCGGTCGCGGCCTCGGTAAGCTCTGCGAGCATCGGTACGAGATCCCGGCTCAGCTGCGTGAGCGCGGAGACGAACACGTAGCGCGCACCGTCGCCCCAGGTGTGCAGCACTTCGCTGATCGCGTCGTTGATCGCTGTCTGATCCCCGCGGGCGGCTCCGAGTCGGCAGGCGAGCGTGAAGCCGGCGTCGAGCACTTCCTGCGGTCGCAGGACGTGATCGGGGATCCCTTCACCGTCGACGACGGTGAGTTCTTCGGGGTGCTCGTTCACTCGGCATCACGACCTTCGGACTGCGCGGCCTCGAGGCGATCGGCCTCGGCTGCGAGCAGGGTGCTGAGCTGCCGGAGCTCGTCGACGTTCACCGCGACGCCGAAGTGTCGGGCAGGGTCTCCGGGATTCTCGAAGTGGAGTGACGCGAATACTTCCGCGGCATTGTCGCGGGAGTAGTCCGCGTGATCGGTGTAGAGCGCCAGGTGCGAGCTCATGGTGAACCGGGCGCCGGTCATGCTGGCTAGGGTGGACTCGTGCTCGATCGTCTCGCCCGACACCTCGCCCCAGCACTGGCTCGAGTACGCGCACCAGTCGGGGCACTTCACGTAGTCGTGCAGGTCCGCGGGGTTCCAGGAGAACTGTTCGTCGGTGAGTCGGTACGTCGCCCCAGGTGCGAGTGACCCGTCGAGGATCCGCTCGGCGGCGAGCTCGCGCAGCAGGTGGGCATCGCGGTCGTTGGGGGTGGGCACCGCGGGGATGGTCACGTCGTCGAACACATGTCGTTCGGCGTCGCGGGTGATCGTCACGCGGCCGGCTCCGAGGTGCTCGAGCTGGTAGGCGATGCGGATCTCACCCTCGTCGGTGAAGTGGGAGCCGAGAACCGCGGTGCCGTTGTCGATCATCGTCAGCGTTCGGGCGAGAGCGGCAACGGGGTCACCCTGGGCCGCGGCCTCGGCCGAGTTGAGCTCGGCGGCGAGGGCTACGGCCTCGTCATAGGTGTTGCATACGCGCTCGGTGTTGTTCGTGCGGGTGTCGATGACGAGGTCCTCGCCGTCGTGCGGGTCGTAGCTGACGACGTAGCGGGTATGCTGGTGGGTAGTCTTTGATGCGGTCATGATGAGCCTTCCTAGTGGTTCGGATTGATCGGGGCGGCCTCGGTCTGCGACTTCTTGGCGGGAGTCAGGCCGGGGTCGTTTTCTGTCTCGTGGCGCTTGCGGCAGACCGGGCCGGCGTGCATCGCCACACTGCGGCGGTGCCAGAGCGGAGTACCGCAGAAGCGGCAGCGGGTTGCGATCACGAGGCCGAGAGCTTCGGCCCGTTCGCGCAGTTCGGCGGTCAGTCGCTCGGTCAGCTTCGGGGATGCCTCGGTGGGGATCATGCCGTGACCTTCTCGCCGGTCCGGTCCTGCACCATCGCGGCTTCCCAGGCGAAGATGTCGGCCCAGCGGTAGTAGACGCGCCGTCCGCGCTTGAAGAAGCGCGGGCCCATTCCGCGGTAGCGCTCCTGCGCGGCGGCTTCGCGTGTGATGCCGTACCGGGCGCAGTATTCGTCGACGGTGGCGATGTCGGTTGCCTCGTTCATCGTGCGGCCCTCCTTTCATCAGATGTACTGATCTGAGTACATCTCAAGAGAAGCACGGTGGTCTGCCGTTGTCAAGTGTGATGATCTGAGTTAATCTGACGACATGGATGACCCAATGGAATTGGCCGATGTATTCGGCGTCAACCTCAAGGCGATCCGGCGGCGACACGGGGTCACTCTCGATGAAGTCGCCAAAGCATCCCGACAGTTCGGCACGAAGTGGACAGCCCAGCGCGTCGCCGGCATGGAGTCAGGCAAAGTGTCGGTCACCGTGGCCACGGTGTGCACCGCGGCGTGGGCACTCTCCGAGGTCTCGCCCGTTCTCGTTCACCCTGGCGACCTGTTGCGAACCGAGGCGCCGATCGAAGTGCATCCCGGATTCGCAGTCAGCGGTGACGCGGTGGCAGACACGCTGGAAGGCGAGGTCGGGCAGCTTCGGATCGGTGATCTAGCGGACCCGCGAGCCGCTGCGACAGAGATGGCCGAGGGAATGTCTCGCATCCTCAGCGAGTGGGGGCCCGGCATGACAATGGGTGACGCCCGGCGGTTGGATTCACGGATCGGACTTGCCGACCGGCGTGCGGCAGACCGGCTGGGTGTGAGCGCGCGGCGACTCAGTGGCGCCGCGTTCCAACGCTGGGGACAACTGCTGAGCGAGGCTGTGGACGAGCAGGCAGGTGTGGAGGCGTCGCCGCAGCGCAAGGGGCACGTCACGCGCAAGCTCGAGGCCGAGCTCCGGGAGGTGCTCGACCGTGGCGACGATTGAACGGTACGAGACGAAAGCCGGCCCGCGGTACGCCGTCCGGTACCGCAAGCCTGACCGGAAGCAGTCGACGAAGCGCGGCTTCACCACGAAGCGGGATGCGCGGCTCTGGGCTGCCGACAATGAGGTTTCGCAGGCATCGGGCACGTTCATCGACCCGGCACTTACTCGGATCACCGTGGGGCAGCTGGGGGAGCAGTGGCTCGGCCGGCAGACTCACCTCAAAGAGTCCACACTGCGCGTAGTTCGCTCTGCGTGGATCAACCATGTGCAGCCGAAGTGGGGAACCCGGAAAGTGGGCACGATCGGCCGCACCGAAGTCTCGGCCTGGGTGTCCGAGCTGTCTGCTGAGCGCGGCTACACGACTGTCTCGCGGTGCCTTGGCGTGCTCTCGGGCATCCTCGGTGACGCCGTCGACGATCGGCGGATCCCGAACAACCCCGCGCAGGGCGTGAAGAACCTCCCGAAGCGCACGAAGGGGCGCGAGGTGTTCCTCACCCATGACCAGGTGTTTGCGCTTGCGGACGCGGCCGGAGAGCACCGCACGCTCGTCCTGTTGCTCGCCTACACCGGTCTGCGGTGGGGTGAGGCGACGGGACTGCGCGTGCGAGCACTCGACATGCTCAAGCGCCGGATCGTCGTCGACGAGAACGCAGTCGAGGTGGGATCGAGGATCGTCGTCGGAACCCCGAAGAGTCACGAGCGGCGGACGGTGCCGGTGCCGAAGTTCATGTTGCCTCTCTTGGCGAGAGCGTGCGAGGGCAAGGGCGCCGGCGACCTCGTGTTCGCGGCCGCCGATGGTGGGTTCGTG
This sequence comes from Brevibacterium sp. R8603A2, assembly GCF_023072605.1. NCBI lineage: Bacteria > Bacillati > Actinomycetota > Actinomycetes > Micrococcales > Brevibacteriaceae > Brevibacterium > Brevibacterium sp. R8603A2. The sequence continues at coordinate 385,841 of NZ_JALLGN010000001.1, read as the reverse complement.
CGCCGGTCCAAGTCGGGCAAGGGGTGGTTCTTCCGAGCGACGCGTGCAGCCGAGCTCCCAGACGAGCTCACCGTGCACGATCTGAGACACACGGCCGCTTCACTGGCGATCAGTGCCGGCGCGAACGTCAAGGTGGTGCAGAAGATGCTCGGACACAGCAGTGCGGCGATGACCTTGGACCGGTACGGGCATCTCATGGGCGATGACCTCGAAGCGGTGTCCGTGCGGCTCGACGAGGCGGTCCGCTCACGCGGCATCGCGTAGAAGTGTGCTCAAAAAGTGCTCACGCAGCTGGCCCGGCCGGAATGACAAACCCCGCTTGCCCTTGAAAATACTGGGCAAGCGGGGCTTGTCGCATCGGTGGGCCCCGTGGGGATCGAACCCACGACCCGCGGATTAAAAGTCCGCTGCTCTACCAACTGAGCTAGAGGCCCGAACGGCGGCTCCAGCGCGGAGCCGGCCGTTCAGCGCACGAGCGTGCGCGAGTCAAGTCTAATCCGCGCGCGAGCCCCCGCCCAATTCCATCCGTGGACGCCTGCCCACGCTGCACCGGCCGAATCGGTAATGTTGCACGGGCCCACATCGACCGAGCGCCGGTCTGCAGACCACGCGCAGACCGCGAGCAGGCGAGCAGCGGACCACGACCGGACCACGAGCGGAACACGAACGAGCGGAGGCGGTGGAACATGGCCCACGACCGCACGGACCCCGCGCCCGCCGACCCGCGCGGCACCTGGCGCCTCATCGCCGCGCTCGCCGTCGCGAGCACGGGCGGCTCGTTCATGCAGACGCTCGTCATCCCCATCCAGAACCACCTCCCCGGCCTCCTCGACGCCTCGCGCGCCTCGACCGCCTGGGTCCTCACCATCTCCCTCGTCGCCGCCGCCGTGACGACGCCGATCTCCGGGCGCCTCGGCGACCTGTTCGGCAAGCGCACCGTCGCGCTCGCCCTCATCGGGCTGCTCATCCTCGGCTCGCTCGTCGCAGCACTGTCCACCGGCCTGGTCGGGCTCCTCGTGGGCCGGGCGCTGCAGGGTGCGAGCATGGGCATCATCGCCGTGGCGATCTCGATCCTCGGCGACCACCCCGACCCCCGCCGCAGCACCACCGGCATCGCGATCGTCAGCGCGAGCCTGGGATTCGGCGGGGCGCTCGGTCTGCCGCTCAGCGCCTGGGTGGTCCAGCTCGGCGACTGGAAGCTCCTGTTCTGGGCCTCCGCGCTGCTCGGGGTCATCACCTTCCTCGGCATCCTCGCCGCCGTCCCGGCCTCGCCGGGCACCCACCAGCGCGTCGACGTGCTCGGCGCGATCGGGCTGGCCGCCGGCCTGTCCGGCATCCTCATCGCCGTGTCCCAGGGCCCGGTCTGGGGCTGGGCCTCGGCACCCACCCTGGGCCTCGGGTTCGGCGGGGTCGCGGTGCTCCTGGCCTGGGGTGTGTTCGAGCTGCGCGTGGCGGAGCCGATCGTCGACCTGCGTCTGCTCGCCCGCCGCCGGCTCCTGCTCGTCAACCTCGGCTCGATCGCGCTCGGCTTCTCCTTCTTCGTCATGGAGGTCGCCTTCATGCAGATGCTCGAGCTGCCGGCCGACACCGACGCCGGGCTCGGCCTCACCATGCTCGAAGGGAGCCTCGCGCTCGTCCCCGGCGCGCTCGCAATGATGGCGCTCGCTCCGGTCTCCGCCCGGCTCATCCGCGGTCTCGGTGGGCACATGGCGACCGGCATCGGGGCGCTCACCATCGCACTGGCCTACGCCTACACCCTCGTGTGGCACGACGCCGTGGGGCACCTCGTGCTGTCGAGCACCGTGCTCTGCGCGGGTCTCGCCCTAGCCTACGCGGCCATCCCCACGCTCGTCATGGCCGAGGTGCCGCGTTCGGTCACCGGCTCGGCGAACGGCGTCAACGCCCTCATGCGCAGCGTCGGCACGAGCAGCGGGGCCGCGGTCACCGGCATGGTGCTCGCCGCGACGAGCCAGAGCCACGCCGGGGCCGAAGTGCCCGCTCTGTCCGGCTTCCTCGTCGTCTTCGCGCTCGGCCTCGTCACCGCGCTCGCATGCCTCATGCTCGTGTGGGCCGCGCGCCGCTCCCACTGACCCGGCTCTGCCGGTAACCCTGCAGGCCCCGGGCCAGAACGCCGTCGACCTGCCGTTCATGCTCGATCCTCGGTGGGAGAAACGGGCAGGAGCGACAGGTCGATGGACGGCGGTGCTCAGCCGGGCGCGGGCCCCGGCACCCTCAGCGGAGCACGGGATCCAGCCGGCTCAGAGGCGGGCGTCGGGGTGGTAGGTGCGGGGCGCCTCGTCCGCGGTATCCGGGTCCGCGGAGCCGGTGTGGGCGACGATGTCCGGCCCGCCCCGGCCGTCACTGCCCTTCCGACCGGCGTCGCCCTTCCGACCGAAGCCGCGGCCCTTGCGGCCCTTCCGTCCGCGCTCGGCCTCCTGCTCGTCGACGACCTCGCCGTCGATGACCTCCCCGGCGCGCTTCTTCTTCAGCCGGAGCACGTTCTTGAGCCCGCCGACGATGTTCGCATCGCGGCGCGGCGTGCTCACCTGCGGGTCGAGCTCGCGCTCGAAGTTCACCGGGAACGGCCCGAACGCGGTCCGCGCATGGTCGACGACGGTGTTCGCCATCGTCCGGTTGACCACGGCCCCGACCACCGCGCCGACCCCGAACGGCAGGATCCGCCCGACGAACGAGCCGCTCGCCTTCGCCGCGTACTTCTTCAACAGCATCTTGCGCATCCGGCGGGTGAGCGAATTCATCATCGACGCCGGCAGCTGCTTGGTGACCATCTGGCCCCAGTTCGCGGTCACCGCGGGTCCGGTGCCGCTGGCCTGACCGGCGAACTTCTTCACCAGCTCCCGCCCGGACTCCCCGAGCATGAGGCCCATGACGAGCACGTTCGCGCGCTCCGGATCCCGCACCGGGAGCCCGTGGAGCTCGGCGACGGCCTGCGCGTAGAGCGCGGAGCCCTCGAGGAACCCGGCGGTCTCGACTGCCGCCACACCCATCGCCGCACCGGTGCGGATGCCCGGCACCACGGCGGTCGCACCGACCGCGGCCCCGCCGCCGGTGGTGAGGTTGACGTAGTGGCTGCGGACGATCTCGGCGATGTCGGCCGGAGTCGCCTCCGGGTGCCGACGCCGCAGGCTGCGGAGGTAGGCGAGCACGATCGGGCGCTGCACGCTCAGCAGCCTGCGCACCCCGCCCTCGGCCTTGGGGTGGAGCGTGCCGTCCTCGTTGACCATCATCCCGGCGGCCCGTCCGAGCCCGGCATTGACCACTGCGTTCTTCACCATGGGAGTTCCTCTCTCGCGCGCTGCGGGCCCCGTGACCTGCACGGGGGATACCCACAAGCGGCATTGTGAAGTCTGACGCCGGTTCCCAGTCTACGACCGTGCCCGCGCCCCCGCTCCGATCCAACTCCCAGCGCCGGCGGGGAATAGCCGTGCGGTGCCCCCGCACTACACTGGACGGCGATGTCCAACCCACCGCGTCACCACAAGCCGCGCATGATGCCCGACCTCGAGCACCTCGCGCCCCAGCCCGACCCGGCCGCCCGGGCCGAGGCGGCGCACGCCACCGCCGCGCTCCTCGTCGGCACCCGGGACGGGGAGCGCGATGCCGCTGCGACCGCCCGGTTCGTGCAGCTCGCCGACGAGGTCGGGCTCGAGGCCGTCGCCGAGATCTGGTCGACCGCCCCCGCCGTGTCCCTGCCCGGTGCGCTGTGGCGCCTCTACGCCCTGCGCGACTGGATCCGCCGCTCCCCGCAGCAGGCCGCCGCCTGGTTCGCCGCCGGGCGGGAGGGTCACACCGTCGCCGAGGTGATCGCCGGGGTGGAGGCACCGCCGGGACCCGATGCGGTCGCCCGCGCCGCCGATGAGATCCTCGCCGGGGCCTTCACCGGCGACTTCGCGATCGCCCTCGCCCGCGCCTCGGCGTTCGTCGAGGTCGCCGCGCGCGGCCGGGTGCTCACCGGGGACACGGGGACGGGGGCCGAGCAGTTCGAGAACCTCGCCCGCGACCTCGCCGGCGCGGCCCGCGCCCACCGGATCGGGCGCCTCGGCTGAGCGGGCCCGGCGCGGTCGGCAGCACCGTCGCACTGGTCGACCACGCTCCGTCGGTCGGACCGCACCTGCGCGCATTGGGTTTCCTCGGCCCGGACTGTATCCTGCTCACGTGGCCCGCAAGGGTCGCACCGGGTGTCGGACCGCTGAAGCCCCGGGCTCCAACATCAGCCGCTTCGAGCGGCCTACCGCCGAGAGGCGCTCTCGGTCCGGCACCCTTCCCCAGCGCCGCCGATCGAGGAGTACCGCGTGCGATTGCGCCGAGTCCCCCGGGAATCGCAGTTCTACGAGCTGTTCATCGAACTCGCGGAGCACCTGCAGGACGGCAACCTTGTCCTTGCCGAGCTCTCCGGCATCCCCGTCGACGAGCGCCGCACGGCCGCCGGGCGGATGCAGGAGATCTGCGATGCCGCCGACGCCTCGGCCGGGGCCGTGCTGCGCCGCCTGCGGGAGAACTACGTCACCCCGCTCGACCGGGACGATCTGTACCTCCTGTCCGACAGCCTCCGCGGAACGTGCCACGCACTCGACGCTGTCGGCTTCGCGATGACGTCCTCGGCGTTCGACGACCTGCCGGTCGGTGCGCTCGAGATGCTCGCGCTGCTCTCCACCCAGGCCGACCAGACCCTGCGGATGACGCAGCGGCTGCGCGGCAAGACCGACCAGTGGGAGTACGTCGAGAGCATCGACACGCTCTACCACCGGGCGGTCGGCCTCCAGCAGCGGGTGTCCGACGCAGTCCCGGCCTCCCGCCGCGGGCTCACCTACGCGATGGCCGCGATCCAGCTCTCCGCCGCCTTCGTCCAGGCCTCCCGCTCCTTCAAGGAGATCGCCCGCGTGATCGGGACCATCGCGGTCAAGGAGTCCTGAGGTGGAGCTGCTGTTCGCGGCGGTGATCGTCCTCGTCGTCGCGTTCGCGTTCATGAACGGGTTCCACGACGCCGCGATCACCGTCGGCAACGCCGTCGTCCACCGTGCGCTCACCCCCCGGCTCGCGCTCGCCCTCGCCGCGGTCTTCAACTTCATCGGGGCGCTGCTCGGGCAGGGCATCGCGCAGGTCGTGGCGGAGAACATCATCGAGCTCCCGAGCGACCACCGCGACATCCTCCTCATCGTGTTCGCCGGCGTGCTCGGCGGGCTGCTGTGGAACATCGCGACCTACCTCGCCGCCCTCCCGGTGTCCTCGACGCACTGTCTGTTCGGCGGGCTGATCGGTGCCGGGCTGGTGTTCGGGGCGAGCTCCTCCGGGCACGAGCTGTTCACCTCGGTGCTCGCGCCCCTCGTCCTCACCCCGCTCGTCGCGTTCGTGCTCGCGATGCTCGCCATGCGGGCGATGGCCGCGTTCGGCGGGTCGCTCGCCACGAAGCCGCTGTTCCGCCGCAGCCGAATCATATCGAGCGTGCTCGCCGGGGGGCTGTCCCTGGCCCACGGCATCCAGGACGCGCAGAAGTCCGCGGCGATCATGATGGTCGCCGTGCTCGCCTACACGACCTCCGCACCGGTGGGCCTCGAGGCGTTCTCGATCGACTGGCCGGTCCGGATCACCATCGCCGTCGCGCTGGCGCTCGGCACCTTGGTGAGCGGCTGGCGGATCGCCCGGACGCTGAGCGTGCGGATGGTCGACCTCGACCCGGTGAAGGCGGCGGTCTCGGACTTCACCTCGACGACCTTCATGTACATCACCGCCCTGATGCTCCGGGTGCCGGTGTCGATGAGCTTCATCGTCGTCGCCGCGAACCTCGGCACCCAGTTGGGCGGCCGCCGGGCCTCGGTGCGGATGCGCTACCTCATGCCGGTCGTCGGCTCCTGGCTGCTGAGCCTGCCGGCCGCCGGGCTGCTCGCCGCTCTCCTCGCCCTCCCACTCCTCGCCCTGCGCGCCTGAGCACGGGGGCTCCCGGCAGGAGTGTGGTGGTTCCGTCCGAGAGTGGTGGTGTTGATGGTGGCATTCTCCCTCGGAACCACCACACTTCCCGAGGCGTGCGCGGGGGGCCGAGGTGCGCGCCGGGTGCCGAGGCGTGCGTCGGGATGAATGCGGACTGCCGCGCAGGACTGTCGTCGGACAGCGCTGCGCGGCAGTCGTGGCGCGTCGGATCCCGGGCGGAGTTCAGTTCCGGGACACGGGCCTCAGCTCAGCCGAAGCGACCGGAGATGTAGTTCTGGGTCTCCTCGTTCGCCGGGTTGGAGAAGATCGTGCTCGTGTCGTCGTACTCGATGAGCTTGCCGGGCTTGCCGGTGCCGGCGATGTTGAAGAACGCGGTCTTGTCCGCCACGCGCGCGGCCTGCTGCATGTTGTGCGTGACGATGACGACCGTGTACTCCTCCTTGAGATCGTTGATGAGGTCCTCGATCGCGAGCGTGGAGATCGGGTCGAGAGCGGAGCACGGCTCGTCCATGAGGATGACATCGGGCGAGACGGCGATCGTGCGGGCGATGCACAGACGCTGCTGCTGACCGCCGGACAGACCGGAGCCGGGGCGGTCCAGGCGGTCCTTGACCTCGTTCCACAGGTTCGAACCGCGCAGGGAGCGCTCGACGATGTCGTCGGCCTCCGAGCGCGACATCCGCGCGCCGTTGAGCCGGTGGCCGGCGAGGATGTTGTCGCGGATCGACATCGTCGGGAACGGGTTGGGCCGCTGGAACACCATGCCGACCATCGCGCGGACGTTGACCGGGTCCACGCCGGGGGCGTAGATGTTGTCGCCGTCAAGGAGCAGCTCACCCTCGGCGTAGGCGCCGGGGATGACCTCGTGCATGCGGTTGATGGTGCGGAGGAAGGTGGTCTTGCCGCAGCCGGACGGACCGATGAACGCGGTCACCGAGCGCGGCTCGATGTTGATGTTGACGTCCTCCACCGCAAGGAACTTGCTGTAGTAGACGTTGAGGTTACGGGCGTCGATGCGCTTGGACATGAGATCTCTTCCTGGGATTCAGTCGGACCGCGACTCAGCGGCCGGTCTTCTTGGGCGCGAAGGCCTGGGCGATGATGCGGGCGATGAGGTTGAGCACCATGACGATGATGATGAGCACGAGGGCCGCGGCCCAGGCGCGCAGAGCGGAGGGCTCCGCCGCGGACGGAGCGGTCGGGTTGACGAGCTGGCGGTAGATGTAGACCGGCAGGGCGGTCATCCAGCCGGAGAACACGTTCCAGTTGACCGTGGCCGCGAAGCCCGCGGTGACGAGGATCGGAGCGGTCTCACCGGTGACGCGGGCGATCGCCAGGGTGACGCCCGAGGCGATGCCGGACATCGCAGTGGGGAGCACGACCTTGAGGATCGTGCGCCACTTGCGCACGCCGAGCGCGTAGGAGGCCTCGCGGAGCTCGTTGGGGACGACCCGCAGCATCTCCTCCGTCGACCGCACGACCACGGGGATCATGAGCACCGACAGTGCGATCGCGGCCGTGAGGCCCATCTTCACCATCTGCAGCTGTGCCGGGCCTTCGCCGATGAACGTCGTGATGAACAGCTGCACGGCGGCGAAGGCGAACAGGCCGGCGACGATCGACGGGATGCCCGTCATGACGTCGACGAAGAACGTGATGGCCTTCGAGAACCAGCCGCCGCGGGAGTACTCGACGAGGTAGATCGAGGCCATGAGGCCGATCGGCACCGAGATCAGCGTGGCGATCGCGGTGATCGCCACCGAGCCGATGAGGCCGTGGAGGAAGCCGCCCATGAGCGGGGCGCCCTCATTCACCGTGGCCTGGTCGGAGGCGCCGGTGACGCCGCCCATGTCGACCCACAGCATGTTCGGGTTGGCGAGCAGGGTCGGCAGGCCCTGGCCCACGACGGTCCAGATCACCGAGATCAGGGGGAGCAGCGCGACGAGGAACGCGCCCCACACGAGGTTCTTCCACAGGCCGTCGGTCGCCCGGCGGCGGTTCTCCACGACGAGGGTGACGATGTACATCGCGATGACGTAGAACACGCCGGTGAGGATGACGAAGCCGGGCCAGTTGAATCCGCCGCTGAGCACCGCGGTGACGACCCCGGCGAGGACGAGCGCCCCGACGAGCACGGCGATCCAGGTCCACGCGGGCTTCTGGCCGGCGGTGAGCGCGTTCTTCTTCTTGACCTGCGTGCGCGGGTCCGGCGCTGCGGTATCGGTCGTCTTCATCAGTTGGCTCCCGAGAATTCCTTGTGGCGGCTCACGATCCAGCGGGCGATCATGTTGACCACGAGGGTGATGATGAACAGCATGAGGCCGGCTGCGATGAGCTCCGACTGGCGCATGCCGAAGGCCTCGGGGAAGTTGAGCGCGATCTCCGAGGGGATCGTCGCGTTGCGGCCCGAGGTGATGAGGCTGAGCGAGAACACACCGGGCGACAGCACGAGGGTGACGGCCATGGTCTCGCCGAGAGCGCGGCCGAGGCCGAGCATGACGGAGGAGATGATGCCGGCACGGGCGAACGGGAAGACGGTCATCTTGATCATTTCCCAGCGGGTGGCGCCGAGCGCGAGCGCCGCCTCCTCGTGGAGCTTGGGCGTCTGGATGAAGATCTCACGGCACAGCGAGGTGATGATCGGCAGGATCATCACCGCGAGCACGACGCCCGAGGTGAGCAGGGTGCGACCGGTGGTCGAGGGGTCCCCGGCGAAGAAGGGGATGAAGCCGAGGTTGTTGTGCAGCCACCCGTAGATCGGCACCATCGAGGCGGCGAGGAAGGTCATGCCCCAGGCGCCGTAGACGACCGAGGGGATCGCGGCGAGGAGGTCGATGACGTAGCCGACCGGGGTGGCGATCTTCCGCGGCGCGTAGTGCGAGATGTAGAGCGCGATGCCGACGGCCACGGGGGTGGCGAGGATGAGCGCGATGATCGAGGCGAGGACCGTGCCGCCCATGAGCGGCAGCACGTACTGGCCGAAGGTGTCGGCGCTCTCGATCGAGTCGTGGTCGGAGAAGACCTGGGGCCAGAGCGCCGGGAGCGACTCGGTGACCAGGAAGATGGCGACGAATGCCAGCACCAGGAGGATGATGACGCCGGCGGCGAGCGCGGTGTTGGAGAACACCTTGTCACCGGCGGCCCCGCCGCGGGATCTCTTGAGAGCCGAACCCTTCTTCGGCTCTGCAGAAGCTGTTTGAGTCACGATGACTTCCTCGGTTTGCCCCGGTCGGCGCTGATCCGCTCACGGGTGGGTGGAACGACAGGGCGGCGATCGATGTGCAACCTGCGCAATGCAGCCACCGGGTCAGATGGAGCTGTGACCCGGTGGCTGCATCGTCAGTGATCGCCGCAGGTGGTGGACACTATCAGCCCTGGACGCCGATCGCATCGATGGACTGCATGGCCGCATCGCGGGTGCCGGCGGAGATCGGAGCCGATCCCGCAGCGCCCTCGGCCTCGGACTGGCCGGCCTCGGAGACGACGTAGGTCGCGAAGGCCTTCGCGAGGTCCGCGGTCTCCTGGTCCTGGTACTGCTTGCAGTAGATGTGGTACGACACGAGGACGATCGGGTAGACGCCGGCCTCCTCGGTGTCGCGGTCGAGCTCGACGGAGCCGTCCTCGGCCTGCTCGGCCGACTCGACGGCCTGCGCGGCGGCATCGGCGGAGTACTCGACGTACTCCTCGCCCACGCCCACGGCCACGGTGCCGAGCTCGCCGACCTGCGAGGCGTCGGCGTAGGTGATGGCACCCTCGGTCGAGTTGGTCAGCGACACGACGCCGGAGGTCTGCTGAGCGGACTCGGCGGCGATGTCGGAGGGCCAGGCCTCGACGACGTCGTGGGTCCAGGAGTCGGGTGCGGCGGCGGCGAGGTACTCGGTGAAGTTCTCGGTGGTGCCCGAGTCGTCGGCGCGGTGGACGACGGTGATGTCCATGTCGGGGAGCTCGACGCCCTCGTTCTGCGAGGCGATGGCCTCGTCGTTCCACTTGCTGATCTCACCGGTGAAGACCTTGGCGATGGTGTCGGCGTCCATCTTCACGGCCTCGGAGACCTCGGGCAGGTTGTAGGCCACGGCGACGGGGGAGATGTAGGCCGGGACTTGGAAGACGCCCTCGGGGCCGCAGATCGACTCGGCCTGGCTCTTCTCGTCGTCGTCCATCGCGGCGTCCGAGCCGGCGAAGGAGTACTGGCCGTTGAGGAAGCCCTCGCGGCCCGAGCCGGAGCCCACCGGGTCGTACTGGACGGTGAGGTCGGCGTGCTCGCTCTTGACGCCCTCGACCCAGGCGGTCATGGCCGATTCCTGCGAGGAGGCGCCGCCGCCGATGAGGGTGCCGGCGATCGAGCCGCTGTCGCCGCCCTCTCCGCCCTCACCTCCGCCGTTGGAGCCGCCGTTGGAGCCGCCGCAGGCGGACAGGGTCAGGGCGCCGACGGCGAGGAGAGCCGCAGCAGGAGCAAGTCGCGTGATCTTCACGAAGATGCCTTTCGTCGAGGAGCTTCAGACCGGGGCAGCGCCCCGCGTACATCCATACGCTAGGAGCGATGCGTGACCGTGAGGCCCTCGGAAGGTGAACGGACGGTAAACGGGGGCACAACTCGGCCGCCAAGTGCTGAGGCGTTGATCACAGTCGGTGATCCGCGCCTCGCAGCGCTCCTCACTCCCTGATCCGGGGCCGTGCCCGAGGCGGCCGCTCAGGCGTCGATCGGCCGGTACCGCTCGAACTCGACGATTCGGGGAACCGGCCCGGGCCGGACGTATGCGACGAGGATCTCTCCGGGGTTCATGTACGGGTCCTTGCCCGGCAGCCGCTCGGCGAGCCCGGCCGGAGCGTGCTCGGCGAGCGTGGTGAGCACCGTCGGGAGCACGGGGCGGTGGGTGCACAGCACCGTCGGCCGGCCCTTCTCGAGGATCTTCTCCAGGGTCTGCGCGGTCTTCTTCGGCTTCGCCGCATTGGCCTTCTCGCTCAGCGGCCCGGCCGTCCTGATGTTCTTCCCGGCCGAGGCGGCGTAGGGCTTGAGCGTCGCCACGCAGCGCTTCCACGGGCTCGACACCACGCGCTTGATGCGCCACGCGGCGAGCAGGCCGGTGAGCGCCATGGCCTGCCGGGTGCCGAGTGCGAGCAGCGGCCGCACGTGCTCGGTCTCGTGCCATTTGGAGCGGGGGAACGCCTTGCCGTGGCGCACGATGATGAGCGCCCAGGCGCGCAGCGCGCCGGTCGAGTGCGCGTGCTCGAGCCGGTCGAGCTGCTCGCGGTCGGCGAACCGGGTGAGCTTGCCGCGGGCCACGCCGGCCGGGAACCACTCCGCGCGGTCGATCTCTTTGGGGTTGTCGGGCCGCGGTCGCTTCTCGCTCTTCACCTCGGCCGCCCAGTAGCTCACGTGCTTGGTCAGGGACCGGCCCACGGTGTAGCGGGCCGAGGGCATGGGCAGGCCGAGGTGGATCGGGTACCCGGTCTCCTCCGCGACCTCGCGCACCGCGCACTCCGGCAGCGTCTCGCCCTTGTCGACCTTCCCCTTCGGCCACGACCAGTCGTCGTAGCGGGGCCGGTGGACGAGCAGCACCTCGAGGCCGCTCGCGCCCTCGCGCCAGCACACGGCGCCGGCGGCGAGCACATCGGCCTGGAGGCGGGCGGACTCCCCAGCGTTGGTGACTGCGCTGGGACTCATGCGCGGTCCACCGCCCGGCGCCGGTGGTGCCGGCGGATGAGCTCGGACTGGTAGTCGGTGAGCGGCTCCCCGTCCGGGCCGCGCGAATGCCGGGACCAGATGCCACCGGCGCCCAGGTGGAACGAGGAGGTGGTCGGGGCGAACGCGAGGTCGAACAGGCCGTCGACCTCCGCGATGTGCTCGGCGGCGGACAGCCGTACGAGCGCCTCGACCCGGCGGTCGAGGTTGCGGTGCATGAGGTCGGCCGAGCCGATGTAGGCGACCATCCGGTCGCCGGTGCCGAACACGAAGATCCGCGAGTGCTCGAGGTAGCGGCCGAGGATCGAGCGCACCGTGATGTTCTCGCTCAGCCCCGGGATCCCGGGGCGGATGGCGCAGATGCCGCGCACGAACAGCTCGATCCGCACCCCGGCCCGCGAGGCGAGGTACAGGGCATCGATGATCGGCTCGTCGACGATCGAGTTGACCTTGATCCGGATCCGCCCCTCACGCCCGGCCCGGGCGTGCTCGGTCTCGGACTCGATGAGCTCGATGAGGCCCGCGCGGACCCGGCTGGGGGCGACGAGGAGCCGGGAGTAGTCGGCGTGCGGGGCGTAGCCGGAGAGCTGGTTGAAGAGCTTGGTGAGGTCCTGGCCGACCTCCGGGTCGCGGGTGAGCAGTCCGAAGTCCTCGTACCCGCGGGCCGTCTTGGGGTGGTAGTTCCCGGTGCCCACGTGGCAGTAGCGCACGAGTCCGGTGGATTCCTGGCGGATGACGAGGCAGAGCTTCGCGTGGGTCTTGAGGCCGACGATGCCGTAGACCACGTGCACGCCGGCGCGCTCGAGCTTGCGCGCCCAGGTGATGTTCGCCTCCTCGTCGAAGCGCGCCTTGATCTCGACGACCGCGAGCACCTGCTTGCCGGCCTGGGCGGCGTCGACGAGCGCGTCGATGATCGGGGAGTCGCCCGAGGTGCGGTAGAGGGTCTGCTTGATCGCGAGCACCTTGGGGTCCGCGGCCGCCTGCTCGAGGAACGCCTGGACGCTCGTGGAGAACGAGTCGTAGGGGTGGTGGAGAAGGATGTCGCGCTCGCTCACCGCCTCGAAGATGTCGACCTGCTCGGAGGTCTCCGCCCGCGACAGGTCCCGGTTCATCGCCGGGACCGCCTTGGGGAAGTGGAGGTCGTCGCGGCTGATGTCGGTGATCTCGGACAGTCCGCGGAGATCGAGCGGGGTGGGCAGCTCGTAGATCTCGGATTCGTCGATGCCGAGCTCGCGGGTGAGGATCTCGCGCACCCGCGGGTGGAGGTCGTCGGTCACCTCGAGGCGCACGGCCGGTCCGAAGCGGCGGCGCAGCAGCTCCTTCTCGAGGGCCTTGAGGAGGTTCTCCGCGTCGTCCTCCTCGACTTCGACGTCCTCGTTGCGGGTGACCCGGAACAGCGAGTGGTCGACGATCTCCATGCCCTCGAACAGCCGGTCGAGGTGAGCGGCGATGATCTCCTCGAGCGCGATGAACCGCGCCGGGAACTCCGGGCTCACCTGCCGGGAGTCCGCGGTCTCCGAGACGTTGATGAACCGGGGCAGCACCTGCGGGACCTTGACCCGGGCGAACAGCTCCGCCCCGGACTGCGGGTGCCGCAGCAGCACGCCGAGGTTGAGCGAGAGCCCGGAGATGTAGGGGAAGGGGTGCGCGGGGTCGACGGCGAGCGGGGTGAGGACGGGGAACACGCGGGACTCGAAGAACTCGTCGACCTTCGCCCGCTCGTCGGCGGTGAGGTCGGCGATCGACACGGAGAAGATCCCCTCGGCGTCGAGCTTGGGGCCGATGTCGGTCTTGAGCAGCTCGGAGTGGCGCTCCATGAGGACGTGCGCGTGCTTGCCGAGCGAGCGCATGACGGCCCGCGGCTGGGCGCCGGTGATCGACGGCACGGCGAGCCCGGTGGCGATCCGGCGCTTGAGGCCGGCGACGCGGACCATGAAGAACTCGTCGAGGTTGGACGCGAAGATGCTGAGGAAGTTCGCCCGCTCGAGGAGCGGGATCGAGGTGTCGGCGGCGAGCTCGAGGACCCGCTCGTTGAACGCCAGCCAGCTGAGCTCGCGATCGAGGAACCGGTCGGGCGGAGCGGGCAGCTCGTGCTCGAGCCCGAAGGCCGATACGTCGTACATTCAGGACTCCTGTGCGGTGGCCGGCGGTGCGTAGCTCACGTGGACGATCGTGTGGACGAAGCCGAGCGACTCGTAGAGGCGGCGCGCCGGGGTGTTGTCGCTCTCGACGTAGAGCTCGACGACCTCGGCCCCGGAGTCGACGAGGTGGTGCATGCCGGCGACGGTGAGGGCGCGGCCCACTCCCGAGGCGTGCACGGCGGGGTCGACGCCGATGACGTAGACCTCACCGGTGACGGTGCCGGACGGATAGTCGCGGTGGAGCTTGGTGTGGTGGAAGCCGATGACCCGGTCGTCGCGCTCGGCGATGAGGACGTCGGCCGGGACGAACCCGGGCGCGGTGACGATCGCGTCGAGATCGGCGCGCGTCTGCCGGCCCTGCTCGGGGTGCCAGTCGAAGGCGGCGTTGTTCACCCGCAGCCACTCGTCCTCGTCGCCGGGGGCGAACGGGCGGATCGTCACCCCGGCCGGGGGTGCGGGCGCAGGCAGGTCGAGCTCGGCCACGGGGTCGGTGCGCAGCTGCAGGAGCTCGCGACCGCGGGTGTAGCCGAGCTCGGCGGCGAGGTGGGCGGCGGCCGGGTGGTCGCCGTGCGACCAGAACCAGGCCGGTTCCTCGGCGGCGGCGAGGTCGGCGTCCATGGTGCGCACGAGGTCCCCGCCGAGTCCGGTGCCGCGCACGGCCGGGGCCACGGTCGCCTCGGCGGCGCCGCGCTCCCCCTGGGCCGCGGCGACTCCGAAGCCCAGGAGCTCCGCACCGTCGGTCGCCGTCCACATCCGGGTGCCGGCGGCGGGCTGCGCGAGCGCCTCGAGGAGCCCGTCGGACAGGGGTGGGGAGCCGTCGGCCCGGGTGGCGGCGGCGAGCAGGGCTGGCAGGGTGTCCGGCGCGGCGGTCGCGGGGCGGATCTCAGGCGCTGACATCGGTGTCCTCCGGTGAGTGGATGGGGGAGGCGAGGGCCACGACCGGCTCGGGGGCCGCCGGGGGGCTGAAGCGGTATCCGACGTTGCGCACGGTGTGGATCGCGGACTCGAGCTCCGAGCCGAGCTTGGCGCGCAGGCGCCGGATGTGGACGTCGACGGTGCGCGTGCCCCCGTAGTAGTCGTAGCCCCACACGTCCTGGAGCAGCTGGGCGCGGGTGAAGACGCGGTCGGGGTGCTGGGCGAGGAACTTGAGGAGCTCGAACTCCTTGTAGGTGAGGTCGATCGGGCGGCCCGCGACGGAGGCGGTGTAGCTGCCCTCGTCGATGACGAGGGAGCCGGCGACCACGGGGGAGTCGGCGGGCTCGCGGGGCACCGCGCGCATCTCCGCCAGGCGCAGGCGGGCGTCGATCTCCGCCGGTCCGGCGGTGGTGAGGACGATGTCGACGGCGTTCCAGCTCGGATTGGCCGCGGCGAGGCCGCCCTCGGTGAGGACGATGATGAGCGGCAGATCGATGCCCACCGTGGCCAGCCGCGAGGCCATGGTGGGAGCGAGGCCGAGGTCCCCGGTCGCATCGAGGAGCGCGACGTCGGCCGGTGGGGCGGCGAGCAGGGACGCCGGGTCCGGGCATGCGGAGTGGACGGTGTGCGGCAGGTAGTCGAGTGCGGGCAGAGCAGCGCAGTCGCGTCCGTGGCCCTCCGGGGCGATGCCCTGGCCCTCCGGGGCGATATGGAGTATGCGCACGCTCTCGGCACCTCCTGCATCGAACCTGTCCTGGCCCTGGCGAGTATACCGGGCAGCCCGGGCGACTCATCTGCCGGACCGGCGGGCGGGACGGGTGCCGGGGCGGTCGCCCGGGTCGAGCGGATCCGGGCTCCGGTGTCGGCGTGCCGACGAGCGCCGAATACCGCCTGCGCCGGCGGTTTGGCAGGATGGGGGAATGATGCGTTGGATCCGGATCGTGGTCGCCCTGTGCCTGACGGCGGCCCTCGGCGTCTCCATCTACTTCGGCATCATGCCCTTCGCGCTGGCGTGCGTCGTCGTCGCCGCCGCGCTCGCGTACGGGTGGCCCCGCCTCACCGACTCCCCGCAGCCGCGCGCGACCACGATCATGCTCTTCGTGCTCGGCGTCGTCGGCATGGCCACGGTGTGGTTCGCGCCCACCGCGCCGTACCTCGACTGGCTGCCGATCGTCGCCGGCGTCGGCCTGCTCTGGGCCTTCGTGCAGAACCTCGTGCGCGGGATCGGCGCCTCGCACGCGGTCGTCAACGTGTCCGCCCAGGTCGCCGGGCTCGTCATCGTGCTGTCGGCGGCCAGCTGGGTCGGGGCGATCCAGGTGCCCGGGGACAAGGAGGCGGTGATCGTCGGCCTCGTCGCGATCCTCCTCGCCCAGGCGGCGACCGTGGTGCCGTGGCCGCCGCGCTACACCTCGCCGCTGGCCCTGCTCCTGGCCGTGCTCGGCGCTGCCGTGACCGCGACGATCATGGTCGACGGCAGCCTGAACCTATGGGGCGCGGTGGGCCTGGGCTTCGCCATGGGCCTGCTCGTCGCCGCGACGGACCGGATCCTCGGCCTCGTCGCCCGCAGCCGCCTGCAGACCCGCGAGCTGCGGAAGGAACGACGCCGCGACAAGGCGCGCCTGCTCGCCGTGCAGATGGCACTCGGTGCGGCACCGATCGCGCTCGGCGGGATCGTCGTCTACGTCATCGAGCGGATCCTCCTCTTCCGCTGAGGAGCCCTCTCCGGCAGCGTGCGCGCGGGGTGGGGCCGATGGGTACAATGGGCGCCATGGACAACCTCGTGATGCTCGAAATCTTCTTCACCGCGCTCGTCGTGCTCGCCGGTCTCGGCACCGCCGGAGTGGCCGCCAAGGTCATCACCAACCTCTTCAAGACCCCCCGCTGAGCGGCATGCCCATCGAACTCGATCCGGACCTCCAGCCGGAGCTCGTGCCGCTGTCGTGGCTCCTGGGCTCCTGGGAGGGCGTGGGCGTGGTCGGCTATCCGGGCACCCCGGAGCGGCAGTTCGGCCAGCGCATCGACTTCGTCGCACCCGCTCGGGCCCCGTTCCTCCACTACACCGCCCAGGCCTGGTTGCTCGACGAGGACGGCCGCCCGGCGGACACCCTGACCCTGGAGACCGGGATCTGGCAGCTCGTCCGGCCGCGGCGCGAGTACGACGCCGGCCCCGGCCTCATGGTCCCCACCGAGGAGTCCCCCTTCACCACGGCGGAATCCGTCGAGGGCCTGCGGGGCGCGGACGGCGACTTCGAGATCGAGGTCGAGATCGCCCACCCGCACGGCGTCATGGAGCTCTACGCCGGCCGGGTCGCCGGCCCCCGGATCGACCTCGCCACGGATGTCGTCGCCCGCACCACCACGGCGAAGGAGTACACCGCTTCGACGCGGATGTACGGCCTCGTCGACGGTGAGCTCATGTGGGCGTGGGACATGGCCGCGCTCGGCCAGGACATCACCACGCACGCTTCGGCCCGCCTCAATAAGGTCTCCTGATCCCCTCCTCGGAGATCGGCGCTCGTCCGGCTCGCCGGGCGCGTACCCGTGCGGTCGCCCTCGTCCTCGCCGTCGTCCTGCTCGCACTCCTCGCGTTCGCGGCCCTGACCACGGTCCGGGTCAACGCGCTCATCGGCCATCTCGAGGCCGCCTCGGCCGCCGCCGAGGACTACATGATGGCCCTCGCCGAGGATCCTGCGGCGCTGCCCGGCCACCTCGACCGCGCCCGGTCCGAGCTCGATCAGGCCGAGGCGGAGCTCGCCGAGGTGCCGCTCGCCCAGCTCACCGCCGTCCCCTGGCTGGGCCGCAACCTCACCGCCACCGCGACCGCCGTGGACCAGATGCAGGTCCTCACCGAGGAGGTCGCCCCCGTCCTCAGCGACGCCGCCGTGCTCCTCGACTTCGAGACGCTGCGCCTGCGCGACCCGGGCAGTACGGTGGGCGAATGGCGCACGACGATCGAGGACTCGGTGGACGTCATCCGGGCCGCCCCCGGCGCGATCGATCGGCTGGGCGAGGTGCGCACGGCGATCTCGGAGATCGACACCGACGGCCTGCTGCCGGCGGTGCGCGATGCGATCGAGGAGCTCGAGCTCGCCCTCGACGACGCCTACGGCCGGGTGGCGCCGGTCCGCAAGACCTTCAGCGATCTGCAGGAGTGGGTCCGGGACGGGATCGAGAACTTCGATCTCCTCGACCTCATCCGCAACCTCGTGTGAGCACCCCGGTGCGACACCCCGCAGCGAGACCGAGAGGAGCACGACGATGACCCAGCACCCCGCCGCCCCCGAGGAGCGCGAGCCACGAGTCCGGACCGGTGCGCAGGCGCCGCAGGCCGAGGCGCCGGGTCCCGCTCCCGTGCTGCCCAACGTCCTGCGCTTCCCGCGCTCGAGCGCCGTCATGGGGGAGGGCGCGCACGCCGGGGAGGTCGCCCACTTCGGCGGCCCGCTGCGCGAGCAGCGCCTGCTCGCGCAGGGCCGCGCGGTCGCGGACCTCCAGGCCGTCCGCGTCCTCACCCTGACCGGGCCCGACGCCCTCACCTGGCTCAATTCGCTCACCACGCAGAAGATCGACACCCTGCGCCCCGGACAGTCGACGGAGACCCTCGTGCTCTCGCCCACCGGGCACATCGAGCACTGGCTGCGCATCCACGACGACGGGGAGCGCCTGTGGCTGCTCACCGACGGGGACGCCGCGGCCGCGCTCGGCTTCCTCGAATCGATGAAGTTCATGATGCGCGTCGAGCTCGCCGACGTCTCCGCCGACTACCAGTGCCTGGGCTTCGCCGCCGCCCGGCTCGAAGCCGCACCCGCCTCGGCCGCGGTGCCCGGCGGCCTGCCCGCGGCGATCGTGTGGGCCGACCCGTGGCCGGAGATCGGTGAGGGCTCGGCCTCCTACGCCGCGCTCGACCTCGGGATGCCCGTGGCCTCGCCGGAGCACCCCGGCGGTGAGCACGCGTTCCGGATCGCGGTGTGCGACCGGGCCGCGCTCGCGGACTGGGACCCGGCCGCCGCCGGCATCGAGGTCGTCGGCCGCGACGCCTGGGAGGCGCTGCGGATCGAGGCCTGGCGCCCCGGTCTGCCCGAGGTCGACCACAAGTCGCTCGTCGGCGAGCTCGACGTGCTCCGCACCGCCGTCCACCTCGCGAAGGGCTGCTACCGCGGTCAGGAGGCCGTCGCGCGGATCCACAACCTCGGACAGCCGCCCCGGCGCCTCGTGTTCCTCCACCTCGACGGCTCCGCCCACGCCCTGCCGGCCCCCGATGCCGAGGTGCGCGCCGAGGTCCGCGGTGCGGTGCGCGCGGTGGGACGGATCACCTCGGCCGCCCTCCACCACGAGCTGGGTCCGATCGCGCTCGCCCTCGTCAAGCGCAGCCTGCCGGTCGACGAGCAGCTGCTCGTCGAGGTCGACGGCGGGGTGGTCATCACTGCGGCCCCCGAGCCGATCGTCGCCGCGCAGCGGGAGAACCGGTCGGGTGTGCCGAAGATCAACCGGGACGTCGACCAGCGCCACCGCTGAGACACGGTGCCGGGAGTCGACGCGGCCGCCGGGTGATCACCGTCACCGGCCCGGCGTGGGGCGCGAGCACGCGTCCGGTCGGCTCGGTGCCGGGTGCCCCGACCCGTCTTGCGGCAGGGTGCCGGGGTATGACAACCCTGCCGGAATGGGTCTAATGTGCCCAGTATGAGCACCTCAGAGCTGGGCGGCACCGCGCTGCCGCAGGAACGCAGAATCGTCACCGAGATCCCCGGCCCCAGGTCGCAGGAGATCGAGGCCCGTCGCACCAAGGCCGTCGCGGCCGGTGTCGCCTCGAGCCTGCCGGCCTATGTGGTCGCCGCCGGCGGCGGCATCCTCAAGGACGCCGACGGCAACCAGATCATCGACCTCGGCTCCGGCATCGCCGTGACCACGGTCGGCAACTCGAACCCGCGGGTCGTCGAGCGGGCTGCTGCGCAGCTGTCGGCCTTCACCCACACCTGCTTCATGGTCAACCCGTACGAGGGCTACATCGAGCTCGCGGAGAAGCTCAACGCGCTCACCCCGGGCAGCTTCGACAAGCGCACCGTGCTGCTGAACTCCGGTGCGGAGGCGGTGGAGAACGCGGTGAAGATCGCCCGCGCCCACACCGGTCGCGACGCCGTCGTCGTGTTCGACCACGCCTACCACGGCCGGACGAACCTCACCATGGCGATGACCGCGAAGGCCCACCCGTACAAGGCGGGCTTCGGCCCGTTCGCCGGCGAAGTCTACCGCGCCCCGATGTCCTACCCCTACCGCGACAACGACGCGGCCGGCACCAAGGTGTCCGGTGAGGACGCGGCGACGCGCGTGATGACGATGATCGACAAGCAGATCGGCGCGGACAACGTCGCGGCGCTCGTCATCGAGCCGATCCAGGGCGAGGGCGGCTTCATCGTCCCGGCCGAGGGCTTCCTCCCCGCGCTCGTCGAGTACGCGCGCGCCAACGGCATCGTGTTCGTCGCCGACGAGGTGCAGGCCGGCTTCGCCCGCACCGGGAAGATGTTCGCCAGCGAGTGGGAGGGCATCGAGCCCGACCTCGTCACCACCGCCAAGGGCATCGCTGGCGGTCTGCCGCTGTCGGCCGTGACCGGCCGCGCGGAGATCATCGACTCGGTGGGCGCCGGCGGACTCGGCGGCACCTACGGCGGCAACCCGACCGCGGTCGCCGCGGCCCTCGGCGCGATCGAGGCCTACGAGCAGGACGACCTCGTCGCCCGCGCGCTGCAGATCGGGGAGATCATCACCGAGCGCGTGGTGCGCCTGCAGACCGAGCACCCGGAGGTCGGCGACATCCGCGGCCGCGGTGCGATGCAGGCGATCGAGCTCGTCGCCAGGGATTCGATCGAGCCCAATCCGGACCTCGCGAAAGCCGTGGCGGCGTACGCGGCGAAGAACGCCGTGCTCGTGCTCGTCACCGGCACCTTCGGCAACGTGCTCCGCTTCCTCCCGCCGCTGACCATCAGCGACGAGCTCCTCAACGAGGCCTTCGACGTCCTCGAGGAGGCCTTCGCCGACGCCCTCGGCTGAGTCCGCCCCGTACCGCCGTCAGGTGGTCACAGATCCACGATTCCGCACCTCCGAATCAGGGATCTGTGACCACCTGACGCGTTTCCAGTGCGCGCTCGAGCTTTCCCAGCCATGTCGATTCCGGGGTGGTGGAGGTGATCCGGATGACGAGGTACCCGATGTCGCGGAGATCGTCGTAGCGCTCGATGTCGTAGTCCCACTGGCCCTTCTTCCGGTGGTGGCGTCCCTCGTACTCGAGCACGACCCGCTCCCGGCGGTATCCGAGGTCGGGGAAGACGTGATGGCCGGAGGCGAGCCGGATCTCCGGGTGCACCTCGGGCTCGGGCAGGCCGGCCCGCACGATGGTGAGCCGCACATCGGTCTCCTTCGGGGAATCGACGTCGGCTCGTGCGCTCGCCGCGGCGTCGACGAGCGTCCGCTTGCCGGTGTAGCGGCGCTGCGTGGCGACGAATGCGCGGAGGTCGTCGATCGTCGTCATCGGCGGGCCGTTCCATCCGCCCACGATCGCATCGCAGACCCGCACGAGGGTCCACCGGTCGAGCAGACCGGCCAGTTCGAGCAGCACGTAGGCCGGATGATTCAGCTGCAGATCGTGCACCGATCGGGCCAGGAGCCGGTCGCTGCGATGACCGATCGTGTTCCGCATCCGGGTGCGGTTCCCGGTCGCTCGCGTGAGGACATGGAGAGCGCCCCCGCGGTGGCGCGCCGGCAGCGGCAGGCCGTAGAGCTCCGCAGCGGTGAGCGAGCAGAACACCGCTGCGGGATGCACTGCCGCGAGCTGTCGGGCCCGCCGATAGGTCTCGATCCACCCGTCGTCGACCCACTCGGGGACGAGCACGGTCTCGCTCGAGGACGCGGATTCGTGAGCGCCGTAGATGCTGCGTTCGGCCAACGGCGTCGAGTCGAAGAAGTACGGGGTGTGGCCGGTCTCTTCCGCAGTGGAGCGGGTGATGATCCGCGGCAGTTCGAGCGGAGTCGCGCGGATCGGTGCGGCGCGGCGTCGGTGCATGAGGGGTCCTCCGGGGGAGAGCAGGCGGCGGTGCGGGTGCCGGACCGCCGTCGTTCGGGAGTGCGTCCGGGCCTGTTCGGTCCTCCCAGTGAAGTCCGACGCGTCGGCGGGGTCGACCGATCGCCACGACCTGTGGACAGCACTCCGCGGTCGGCCTGCCGGTGACCTCGCGTCGCACCGCTGTGACCTGACGACGTGCGACCCGGTCAGCGGCTCTGCGCCGTGCTCAGGTGGTCACAGATCCACGATTCCGCACCTCCGAATCAGGGATCTGTGACCACTCGACGTGCGGGAGGGGAGCTGGGACGGTGGGGCTGGGCTTGGAATGTTTCGTTGGGTGCTCCTGTTGTCCAGGACATGAAGCTCTCCGTCCTCGATCTCATCCCGGTGCGCGGCGACCAGACCACCGCGCAGGCCCTGCACGCCTCGAAGTCGCTCGTCGGGACCGCCGACCGGCTCGGCTACACCCGCTACTGGGTGGCCGAGCACCACAACATGAAATCCGTCGCCTCGACCTCCCCGGGCATCGAGCTCATGCACCTGGGGCAGGGCACCGAGCGGATCCGCCTGGGCTCCGGCGGCGTCATGCTGCCCAACCACGCCCCGCTCGCCGTCGCGGAGCAGTTCGCGCTGCTGAGCGCCGTCTACGGCGACCGGATCGACCTGGGCATCGGCCGCGCTCCCGGCACCGACCCGATCACCTCGATGGCGATGCGCGGTCACCTGGGCGAAGGCCGGATGGTCGACCGCGAGGGCAACCAGATCGACCCCGTCGAGCAGTTCCCCCAGCACGTCATGGACACCCTCACGCTGCTCTCGCCCGAGGGCGCCGCGGTCCCGATGTTCGGCGGCCGCGAGCACCGGCTGGCCGCGACCCCGCGGATGACCGCCGCCCCGCAGGTGTGGCTGCTCGGTTCGAGCGGGTACTCCGCGCAGCTGTCCGCCGCGCTCGGCCTGCCCTACGTGTTCGCCCACCACTTCTCCGGCCACGGCACCGAGGCCGCCCTCAACCTCTACCGGAACTCCTTCACCCCGACCGCCCACGCCGGCCAGCCCGAGGTGTCCGCCCCGACGACCTTCCTCACCGTCAACGCCGTCGTCGCCGACACCCGCGAGGAGGCGCTCGCGCTCGCCGAGCCGTACATGTTCACCATGGCCAACCTGCGGATCGGCGCCCCGATCACCACGCTGCCCCTCGTCGGCGCGGACGTGGCCGAGAAGATGAGCGTCGGCCACCGCGAGCTCGCCGAGAAGATGCTCAGCACCTGGATCGTCGGCACCCCCGCCGAGGCGGCCGCGCAGCTGCAGGAGACCACCGCCCGGTTCGACGTCGACGAGGTGATGATCCACCCGGTCGCCGGCGCCCGGCCCGAGGACCCGCTCGACGAGGTGCCCGGCCGCACCCGCACCCTCGAGCTGCTCGCCGGCGAGTTCCTGGGCTGAGCTCCGCAGCTCGCCCGAGCCGGGACGCGTACTACGCGGCGGCGGGGCGAGCCCCATCGACTCCACCGCGCACCCGGATCCCGCCGATGAGAGCGGCGATCCCGAGGAGCGCGGCGACGGCGACGGCACCGCTCGCCAGGTCCGGTGCCCAGCGGAACAGCGCCGTGAGGTCGAGCCCGGTGGCGGCCGGCAGCGCGAGGACGAGGGCCGCGGTCAGAGCTGCGCAGGGGGCGAGGGAGACCGCGCAGCCCCACACCGCCAGGCGCGGTGACGGGGTGCGGAGGAGGACCACGCACCAGCCGACGGCGAGGAGGATCGTAGCGAGGACGGCGACGACGAGCGCCGAATAGAGCACCGATCCAGAGCCTCCGTCGGTTGCCGCGCCACCGCCCGCATCAGAACCGTTCCCAGCATCCGCGCCGCCGCCGGCCGCCGCGTCGCCGAGCACATCGGCGGCGAGGGTGCTCGCCGATTCGGCGACGGCCGTCGACCCCGGTTCGCCGTACTCGGGTACGAGCAGGACGACGGCGAGCCCCTCCGCGGGGAGGACTTCCACTCGCGTGAACGCCCCGGGCACCGCGCCCGAATGGTGGATCCGCTCCACCGCGGCCCCGGCGATCTCCGCCGCATCGTAGTTCCACCCGAAGCCATAGCGCGGCGCGATGGCGTGCTCGGTCGCCGCGCCGGTGGGTGCCGCGGCGGCGCGGGACCGGTCATGGAACTCTGCACCCTCCGGGCCCAGATTCCAGCTCGCCCAGGCGGCGAGCTCGCCGAGGTCGCCGCCGAGGTATCCGTAGCCCAGGCCGGTGCCGTCGCAGCGTTCGGGTGCCGGCATGGTGAATCCGAGGAACGGGACGGCGCCCGCCTCCATCTCGGCCTCGCAGCCGCGGGCGTGCTCGGCGGCCGCCTCGGCGAAGGGCGCGTCGGTGATCTCCTCGACGATGGCCTGGAGGACGAGGTAGTTCGTGCTCGCATAGCGGAACCCGTCACCGGGGTCGCGCGGGGCGGGCACATCGTCGAGGACGTCGAGCGCGTGCGCCCCGGGCCGGTGTCGATCCGTCGCGCCGAGGTCATGGCTCAGCCCGCTCGTGTGGGTGAGCAGCCGGCGGACGGTGACGTCCCGTACTGGGTCGGGGAGTCCGGGGAGCACCGAGCCGGCGGTGTCGTCGAGGCCCACGCGACCGCTCTCGACGAGCTCGTCGACGACGGATCCCGTGATGCCCTTCGACACCGAGCCCCAGCGCACCGCCGCCGAGGCGCCCGCCGGTGCCCCCGTACCGTCGCCGTCCGAGGTCGTGGGTGCCGCCATCGAGCCGGTGACCGCTGCCTCCTCGATCCCGTGCTCGCTCACCACCGCGGCGGCGGCACCGGGCACATCGAGCCCGGCGACGAACCGTTCGAGCCCGGGATACGACTGCCGGTCCGACTCACGCGGGTCGGTGACAGCGCCTGTGTCGGTCACGGTGCCGACGGCACTCGCCTCCTGCGCGGCGGCGAGGCCGGTGTGGAGCGGTGCGCCGGCCACGGTCAGCGCGAGGACGATGCCGAGGGCGAGAACCGCGGCGAACGCTGAGACGACCGGCCGGCAGGGACCGGCGGGGCTGAACGACGGGGCGGGAGCAGTGGACATGGGGACCTCCTGCTTGTCACGCTATCCACCGCTCCGCCCGCGGGACGGTGGGGAAAGCCCGACCACCTGAATGGGTTTCCCCACCGGGATCACATGACGAGGTGCAGAAGCCCGCCGCGCGCCCGAGCCAACCGTGCCCGGGTGACGAGCGCCTCAGCCACAGCCGCCGCCTCAGCCGTGCGCGCCCTGCGAGGTCCCGAGGGAGGTCGTCCGGCTCTGTGCCGCGCGCACCCGGATCGACCGGGCGAGGTCGTCGCGGAGCTCGAGGAGGAGCCGGCGCAGCGCACCCGGGGCCTCCGGATTGCGCATGAGCCAGGCGTCCGTGCGTTCGAGCACGTCCGCAGGCCGCTGCGAGCCGTGCGGATAGAGGCCGACGACGAGCCGGCGGGCGATCTCGATCGATCGCGTGCTCCACACCGTGTCGAGCAGTTCGAAGTAGGGCCCGACGAACGGCTCGGTGAGCGGCAGGGCGCTCGGCGCGGTGAAGCCGGCGATCACCGCGGAGATCATGTCGTTGCTGAGCTCGGCGTCCCCGGTGAGCGATTCCCACGCCCGCATCTTGACGATCGGCAGCGGCCGCGCGGCCTGCGCCGTCGCGGCGTGGAGCGCGCCCGAGCCGGTGCGGTCGGCCGCCGCCTCCTGCGCGATCTCCGCGACATCCGCCCAGCCGAGCGCGGCGAGCGCGATGAGCGCCTTCCACCGCAGCGCATGGTCGATCTCGAGACCCGGGAACTCCTCGAGCCGGCCGGTGAGCAGGGTCGAGGCGAACTCGCGGGCTGCGACGACCGCCGGATCCGTTCCCGAGGCGCCCGCCGGCTCGCCCGTCCCGCCCGCGGTGCGCGCGAGGAGGGAGAGCACGGTGGAGGCGAGGTCGAGCTGCGCGTCGGACCCCGGTTCGGCGGCGACCAGGGAATCGAGCGCAGCGCCGAGCGCACCGGCCACCGCGGCGGGCCGACCCGACGGGTCGGCCCAGCGGTCGAGCGCGGTGAGCATCGTCGTGCGCAGCCCGGCGGCGATCCCCGGGTGCGTCTCCTTCGACAGTGCGCGGCAGTACGCGGCGAGGTAGTCCTCGACCGGCAGCAGCCCGTCGCGCAGCGCATTGCCGAGCGCGGACCACACGAGCGCCCGGTGCAGGGGATCGGCCAGCCGGGACACGCTCGACAGCGCCGTCGCCGTCGAGCGCGCATCGAGCCGGACCTTGCAGTAGTCGAGGTCGCCGTCGTTGGGCAGCAGCAGCGCCGGCAGCGGGGTGCCGAGCATCTCCGGCACGTCGCAGTCCGGCACGGCGAAATCGAGGGTCCACGTCTTCGAGCGCTCGAGCACCGGGCCCACCCGGTCGAAGGCCGCGATCGCGAGCCGGTGGGGGCGCACCACCTCGGGCTCGGGCTCGGTGTTGCGCTGCCGGATACGGATGTCGGAAAGCACCTCCCCGCCCGGGCCGTCCCCGGTCTCCCCGCCCGTACCGGCCTCGGCGGTCTCGACGGCGAGCTCGATCTCGGAGACGCCCACCGTGCCCAGCCAGGCGTCGGCCCAGTGGTGGACGTCGCGGTGGGGTGCGGCCTCGGCGAGGGCGCCGAGGAAGTCCTGGAGCGTCGCGGTGCCGAAGGCATGGGCGCGGAAGTAGCGGCGGCTGCCGTCGAGGAACGCCGCGCGCCCGACGAAGGTCACGAGCTGCTTGAGGACCGAGGCGCCCTTCGCGTACGTGATGCCGTCGAAGTTGAGCTTCGCGGCCTCGACATCGGGGATGTCGGCGACGATCGGATGGGTGGTCGGGTACTGGTCCTGCCGGTACGCCCAGTCCTTGCGGCGCAGCGCGAAGGTCACCCAGCCGTCGGTGTACTCCGTCGCCTCCGCCAGCGCGAGGCCGGCCATGTAGTCGGCGAAGGACTCCTTGAGCCACAGGTCGTCCCACCACCGCATGGTGACGAGGTCGCCGAACCACATGTGCGCCATCTCGTGGAGGATGACGTTGGCCCGCGACTCGCGCATCGAGCGGGTGACCTTGTCGCGGAAGATCAGCGAGTCGGTGAAGGTCACGAGCCCGGGGTTCTCCATCGCGCCGAGGTTGTACTCGGGGACGAACACCTGGTCGTACTTGCCCCACGGGTAGGGGAGGTCGAAGGCGGCGTGGAAGAAGTCGAGGCCCTGCGCGGTGACCCGGAAGATCTCCTCGGCGTCCATGTGCTCGGCGAGGGAGGCGCGGGTGAGCAGGCCGAGCTCGATCGGCTCCCCGGTGACCGGGTGCCGGTAGGTGGTGCGGGCCTCGGCGTAGTTCCCCGCGATGACGCAGGTGATGTAGCTCGAGAGCACCTCGGTGTCGGCGAACTCGTGGCAGGCGATGCCGGCATCGGGGGTGCTGCGCTCGGCGAGCACCGCATTGCTGCGGACCACGAGGTCGTCCGGGGCGAGCACGGTGAACGCGAAGCGGGCCTTGAGGTCGGGCTGGTCGAAGTTCGCGAACACGCGGCGCGCGTCGGTCGGTTCGTACTGGGTGTAGAGGTGCACGCTGTCGTCGGCGGGGTCGAAGAAGCGGTGCAGCCCCTCGCCGGTCCGCGAGTACAGCGCCCGGGCGTGGATGCGCAGGGTGTTCTCCCCGGCCCGCGGGACGAAGCGCACCCGCGCGCCGTCGAACACCTCGGCCGGATCGAGCGGGGCGCCGTTGAGGCTCGCCTCGACGATCCCGGCGGCGATGATGTCGATGAACGTCGGCTCCGACCGGGCGGCGGTGAACTCCACGGTGGTCACCGAATCGAACTCGCGCTGCTCCGGATCGGCGCAGGAGGAGAGGTCTAGGATGGTGGCGTACCGGGAGACCGTGAGCAGGTCGGAGCGATGACGCGCCTCGTCGCGGGTGAGATTG
Source organism: Brevibacterium sp. R8603A2 (assembly GCF_023072605.1). Classification (NCBI taxonomy): domain Bacteria; kingdom Bacillati; phylum Actinomycetota; class Actinomycetes; order Micrococcales; family Brevibacteriaceae; genus Brevibacterium; species Brevibacterium sp. R8603A2. The sequence goes on along the minus strand of NZ_JALLGN010000001.1, from coordinate 358,172 downwards.
GTCGTCATGGAGCCTCCTTCGACACGGTGCCCCGAACGGACGCCGTGGTCCTGGGCGGCACCGACCGGGTTCCGGCCCGCGCCGCCGCTTCCGCGCCGAGAACGGGTCCCGCTGTCGGCGACACTGCGTCCCAGCATGCCACAGGAGGGAGAACTGCGTGAGTCGTGAGAACGGCAGTCGGCTCCGCCCGAGCGCCTGGCCCGGGCAGGCGGCCGGGCATCTGCGCAACCGCACCCGCCTGGGCGCCCGCCGCACCCGTGCCAATCTGTCCCAGCTCCTCCAGGTCACCGTCGGCGCCACGCTGGCCTACGCCTTCTGCCAGGTCGTGCTCGGCCACGAGTACCCCTTCCTCGCCGCGGTCGCCGCCGCCGTGGGCACCGGGGTGACCGCCGACCGCCGGGTCCGCCGCTCGATGGAGATCGGATTCGGGGCGACCGCCGGGGTGCTCGTCGGGGAGCTCATGCTCGTGACCTTCGGGTCGGGGCTGTGGCAGCTCGCGGTGACGATGATCCTCGGTCTGATGGTCGGCACGATGATCAACTCCGGGGGCATCTTCATCACCCAGATCGGCGTCCAGTCGGTCTACGTCATCACCGTGCCGCAGGCCGCGGCGGCCCAGCCCTTCGACCGGACCGTCGATGCGCTCGTCGGCGCGGTCGTCGCGATCCTCATGGCGCTCATCGTCCCCAACGACGCCCGCAAGGGCCCGCGGGACAAGGCGTCCTCGCTGCTCACCGAGATCTCCGAGACCCTGCTCGAATCCGCCGATGCGCTCGCCCGCGCCGACGCCCACGCCGCCAGGCGCGCCCTGTCGCGGGCGCGGGACACCCAGGGGATCGTCGATTCCTGGCGCTCGACCCTGCGGATCTCCCAGGAGGCCACCCGGATCAACGCCCGTTCGCGGCGCTACGCGGCCGAGGTGACCCGCCTGGCCCGGGCCGTCGAGTTCACCGACCGCGCGATGCGGATGGTGCGGGTGGTCGCCCGGCGGACCCAGGCGATGGCCGAGCTCGGGACCGAGCGTCCGCAGCACGCCGAGCTCGTCCGCGACCTCGGGGAGGGAGCGCGGCGCCTGCGGGTGGCGCTCGAACGGGGAACCTCGCGCACCCCGGCCGAGGAGTTCCTGTCCGAGGTCGCCGCCCGGCTCGATCCCAACGGCCGGGACGTCGCGGACATGCAGGACCGCACGCTCGTGCTGCTCCTGCGGCCGCTCGCCGTCGACCTGCTCCAGGCGGCCGGCCTGCCGGAGGAGGCCGCGCTCGAGCAGCTGCCGGTGCTCAGCGACGACACCGCCGACGGCCCGCCGGTCGAGTGAGGGTGCCCGGCGCACCCGGCGCACACGTCCGCTCCGAGCGGACTGACAGCACTGCCCGGTAGGATCGGCGGATATGTCAGCGCTCGCCAGCATCCAAGGTCTCGTGTTCCTCCTCCTCACCGTCGCGGCATTCATCGTCGAACTCGTCGCGTTCATCGACTCGCTGCGCTACCGCGATGAGGTCTATCGCGCCGCCGACAAGCGCTCGAAGACCTTCTGGACCGTGATCCTCGGCATCTCCGCGGTCGTCGGCTTCCTCGCGATGCCGCCGCTGCAGGCGATGCCGATCTTCATCTCGCTGCTCGGATTCGTCGCCGCCGCCGTCTACTTCGCCGACGTCCGCAAGGGCCTGCGCGCCGTCGACCCCCGCTTCCGCAATCGATGACGCAGGACCCCAACCGGCCCGGCGCGAACTCCGGCTGGATGTCGGCGTTCGGCTCCGGGGATCCGGTGACGCTGTTCGGCCACGGCTTCTCCGGCGCGATCCGCGACACCCGCCCCTTCGCCTCCGGGATCGCCGGTACCCGGGTGCTCGTCAACCTCGGCGGCCACGGCGGCAGGCCCTCCCCGGGCCCCGGCTGGACCTACGGCACCATCGCCGAACAGCTCGCCGCCGCGCTCGAGGCCTCCCGCGCCACCCGTGCGCTCGGCGTCTCGATGAGCGCCGGCGGACTCGCCCGGCTCATCACCGCCGGCCACCCGGCCGCCACGGGCCTGGAGAAGGTCGCCTTCGTGCTGCCCGCCTCGTGGGCGGGGTTCACTCCCGAGGTGCGCGCGGCCCACGCCGCCCATGTCGAGGCGATCCGCACCCACCTGGCCTCCGGCGATCGCGCCGCGCTGCTCGACGCGCTGCTGGCCCGGGAACCCGCCGAGGTTGCGGACCTGCCGCCGGCCCGTGCCTGGGCGGCCGCGAAGGTCGACGCGCTGTTCGACACCGACATGTCCGACGGCGTGGGCCTCGCGCTCGACATCGCCGTCGCCGACCCGGCCCGCGCACTCGAGGCGGCCGGGGCCTTCCGCGGCGAGGTGCTCGTCCTCACCCACGAGGACGACCGCTCCCACCCGGTGTCCGTCGCCCGCGACTGCGCGGCGGCCTTCCCGCGCGCATCCCTCGAGGTCCTGCCGGCAGGCAGCATCCTGTGGCGCGGCCGCAGCGAGGTGCGCCGGATCCTCCGGGCCTTCTTCGACGATGAGGAGACCTGAGCGCCCCGGTAGAATCGGATACCGTGCGCATCGCTGTCCTCTCCCTCCACACCTCGCCCGCCGCTCAGCCCGGTCAGGGCGACGCCGGGGGGATGAATGTCTACGTCCGGGCGACGGCCGCCGAACTCGCCCGCGCCGGGCACACGGTGGAGATCTTCACCGCCGACCCGCTCGCCCCGACCACCGGCACCGTCGAGCTCGCCCCCGGGGTGCGCCTCCACCAGCTCGACACCTCCGCCCGGGACAAGACGGCGCTCGCCGACGACGTGCCCGCCCTCGCCGCCGCACTCGCCGCGCACCCCGCGTACGCCGGCTGCGAGCTGATCTGGGCGCACTACTGGATCTCCGCGCTCGCCGGGCTCGCACTCACCGAGCACCCCACCCCCGCGCCCACCCCCGGCCCGCGCCTCGTCGTGTCTTTCCACACGATCGCCGCGGTCAAGGACCGCGACACCGGGGCGGCCCTCGAGCCCGCGCAGCGCCGGCAAGCCGAGGAGCGGATCGCCGCCGGTGCGGACCTCCTCGTCGCGAACACGGAGGCGGAGGCCGCGGACATGGTCGACCTGCTCGGTGCGGACCCCGCCCGCGTCGTCACCGCGATGCCCGGCGTCGACCTCGCAACCTTCACCCCCGGGCCCCTGCACACCGCCCGCCGCGCCGTCGGGGAGCAGGACGCGGATCTGCTGCTCCTCTACGTCGGCCGGATGCAGCACGTCAAGGGCACGGACACCGCGGTCGAGGCGCTCGCCGCGCTGGCCCGGCTCGACCCCATGCTCGCCGCGCGCACCCGCCTCGTCATGCTCGGGGCCGCCTCCGGGGAGGGCACCGACCCCGCCGCGGTGAGCGCGCGCATCGACGCCGCCGGGCTGCACGGCCGGGTCGAGATCCTGCCGCCGGTGCCGGCCGCCGTGCTCGCCGACTGGTACCGGGCGGTCGACCTCGTGCTCGTGCCCTCGCGCAGCGAATCCTTCGGGTTCGCCGCCGCCGAGGCGCAGGCCTGCGGGGCACCCGTCGTCGCCTCCGCCGTGGGCGGCCTCACCCACGTCGTCGAGGCCGGCCGCACCGGCCTCCTCATCGCCGAGGACGACCCGCTGACCTGGGCCGAGGGGATCGAGGCCCTCTTGTGCGATCCCGCCGCGCGTGCTCGGATGGGAGCAGCGGCCGCGCAGCGGGCCCGCGAGTTCGATTGGCGCACCTGTGCGGCGACCGTGCTCGCAGCGGTGCCGGCCGCGCCGGACGCCTTGCCCGGGACCGCGGAGGCGAGAGGTGGAGGACCACGATGAATGACTCGACGGACAACGGCACGACGGACGGGACCGCGGCGGGCGGCACGCGGATGCTCTCCCCGGAGGACGCGAGCGAGCTCGCGCTCGCCTGGGCACGGGAGCAGGACCTCGAGGCCGACCGGCTGGGGGAGGCGCACGTCGCCGTCACCCTGCCCGGCGAACGGAAGCTCAAGACCACGGTGTCGATCCGGTGCTCGCCGCGCTCGGTCGACCTCCAGGCCTTCGTCATCCGCCACCCGGACGAGAACCGGGAGAGGTTCCAAGCCTGGCTGCTCCACAAGAACTCGAAGCTCCGCGGGCTGGCGTTCTCCACCGACCCCCTGGGCGACGTCTACCTCGACGCCTCGCTGCCGCGCGAGGCGTGGAACACCGAGGTCCTCGACTCGCTCATGGGCCGCTTCCTCACCGCCGCCGACGAATCCTTCAACGACCTGCTCGTGCTCGGCTTCCTCACCTCGATGAAGCGCGAATGGGCCTGGCGAATCGCACGCGGGGAGTCGACCCGCAACCTCGCGGCCTTCGAGCCCCTGCTCTCCGGCGACGACAACGAGTTCCTCGGCCGGTACTGAACGCCCCCGGGCCCCGGCTTCGGGATGCTCGGGCCCGAACCCCGGAACCGCGTGCGCCCGGCCGCGCACCCGTGGAAGAATGCAGCCATGACGTACAACCTCGTGCTCCTGCGCCACGGCGAGAGCGAATGGAACCAGAAGAACCTGTTCACCGGCTGGGTCGACGTGCCGCTCACCGACAAGGGCCGCACCGAGGCCGCCCGCGCCGGCGAGCTGCTCATCGCCCACGAGCTGCTGCCCGACGTGCTCCACACCTCGCGCCTCAAGCGGGCGATCCTCACCGCGAACCTCGCGCTCGAGGCCGCCGATCGCTCGTGGATCGACGCCAAGCGCACCTGGCGGCTCAACGAGCGCCACTACGGCGCGCTCCAGGGCAAGAACAAGAAGGAGATCCGCGAGGAGTTCGGCGAGGAGCAGTTCATGACCTGGCGCCGGTCCTTCGACACCCCGCCGCCGGTGCTCGACGACTCCTCCGAGTGGTCGCAGGTCGGGGATCCGCGGTATGCGAACCTCGCCGATGCGATCCCGCGCACCGAGTGCCTCGCCGACGTCATCGTCCGCATGCTCCCGTACTGGTACGACGGGATCGTGCCCGATCTGCAGCTCGGACGCACCGTGCTCGTCACCGCGCACGGCAATTCGCTGCGTGCTCTCGTCAAGCACCTCGACGGGATCTCCGACGCCGACATCCCGGGGCTCAACATCCCCACCGGCATCCCGCTGCACTACCAGCTCGACGAGAACCTCACCCCGCTCAACCCGGGCGGCACCTACCTCGACCCGGCGGCCGCCGAGGCCGCGATCGGGCAGGTCGCCGGCCAGGGGCGCTGAGCCCGGCGCACCTCATCGGACCCGATGGTCCGCCCGCTCCTTCAGAGCGCGCGGACCCCGGGTCCGAGGTGTTCCACGACCTCGCCGAGCACCGTGCGCAGCGCCCCGATCGCCGGGGCCCGGTCCATCGAGGCGCGCCACACCAGCCGGATCGTCCGCGCGATCGTCGAGTCGGCGAGCTCGACGGCGACGAGGCCCGGGCCGAGCTCGGGGCGCCCCACCCGGGGCACGAGCGCGAGCGCCCCGGCGTGGGTGACGAACGCGAGCTGCGTGTCGTACTCGAGCGCCCAGTGCTCGATCCGCGGCTGCACGTCGGAGCCGGCGAACAGGCTCAGCAGCCAGCGGTGGCAGATCGCATTGCGCGGGGCCGAGGTCCACGTCTCCGCCCGGACGTCGGCGAGCGTCACCTGGGCGCGTCCGGCGAGCCGGTGGCCGCGGTGCATGATGACGTCGGCCGGGTCGTCGACGAGCGCGGTGGACCGCAGTGTCGCGGGCAGGTGCGTGCGCCGGTCCTCCCAGTCGAAGAGGAGCGCGGCGTCGATCCGGCCGCTGAGGAGCTTCTCGAGGAGCACGTCCGGCTCGTCCTCGATGTTCGCCACCTGGAGATCCGGGGCACGTGCAGCAAGGAGCGGGAGTGCGGGGGCGAGCAGTCCGCGCAGGCCCGTGCTCGGGCCGCCCACGGTGATGCGGCCGTTCGGCTCGGCGTCGGGGGCTCGGACCTCGGCCTGGAGCTGCTCGAGTGCGCGGAGCACGCCGGCCCCGCGGGCGCACAGCTCGCGGCCGAGGGGGTGAGCGCGATCCCGCGGCCCGTCCGCTCGGTGAGGTCGCCGCCCACCTGCCGGCCGAGCCGTCGCACCTGGTGGCTGATCGCGGCCGGCGTGTACTCGAGGGCGGCCGCGGCGGCGGTGACGGACCCGGTGGCCTCGACGGCGAGGAGAGTGCGCAGGGCGTGAACATCGATCATTGAATGATCGTAAACGGAATCAGTGAAGAACGTCAGATGGTCCTACAGTGTCCGGCGTGCGAGCCTGGATCCATGACCTCCCGCGATCGTCTCCTCGCCTGCCTCGTCGTCGTCATCTGGGGCATCAACTTCCTCTTCATCGAGCTCGGCGTCCGCGATTGGCCGCCGCTGCTCCTCGTGGCCGTCCGCTTCGTCGTCGTGGCGGTGCCGCTCGTCTTCTTCGTCCCGCGCCCCGCGGCTCCGTGGCACCGGGTCGCCGCGGTGGGCCTGCTCATGTCGGCCGGGCAGTTCGGGCTGCTCTACACCGCGATGCACTTCGGGATGACGCCCGGCCTCGCCTCGATCGTGCTCCAGGCGCAGGCGGTGTTCACCGTGCTGTTCTCCCTGCTGTTCCTCGGCGAGCGGCCCACCGTGCGTGTGCTCGTCGGCACGGGGATCGGGTGCGCCGGCCTGCTCGCGATCGCGCTCGGGCTGTCCTCCGGGGTGCCCTCCCTCGGCCTGCTGCTCACCGTCGCGGCCGCCGCGAGCTGGGGTGCGGGCAATGTCGTGGCGCGCTCCGTGCGCGCCGGCGGGCTCAGCCTCACCGTCTGGTCCGGCCTCGTCGTGCCGATCCCGCTGTTCGCCGCCTCGCTCGTCCTCGACGGTCCGGCCGCCGTCGGGGAGGCGCTGCTCCACCCCACCGTCGGGGTGCTCGCCTCCACCGCGTACACCGCCGGCTGCGCCTCGCTCATCGGCTACGTCGTGTGGAACGGGCTGCTCTCCCGGCACCGTGCCTCGGAGGTGGCGCCGTACAGCCTGCTCGTGCCGGTCGTCGCGGTGCTCGCCGCGTGGCTCGTGCTCGGCGACATCCCCACCCCGAGCGAGCTCGCCGGGGGCGCGCTGCTTCTCCTCGGCGTCGCGGTCACCTCGGGCGTGCTCCGATTCCGCCGGCGGAGGCGGGACCGGGGCGGCGGCGCGAGCGGCATCGAGCACGATGCCCCAGACGGCCCCCGGGACCGACGCCGGCGGCCCCTCCCTGGGGAGGAGCCGCCGGGGCGACGGGATCCCTGCGGCGCTCAGGCCTGAGCGGTGCCGGCCCGAGTTCCGCAGGCGCGGTGATCAGTGACGCGGTTCGATGCGTTGCTCCGCCGCGTCGTTGGCGGAGAGCTCCGGCTCCCAGCTGCCTGTGAGCAGGTACTCGACGCGCTGCGAGACGTTGACGCACTGGTCCCCGAACCGCTCGTAGTAGCGCGACAGCAGGGTGACGTCGGCGATCTGCGAGGGCGTGATCTCCGAGGAGTCGAGTTCGGAGATCATGCTGAACACGCGCAGGTGCTGCTCGTCGAGCTCCTCGTCGATCGCGGTGATCGTCGGCACCGAGTCGAGACCCGGGTTGTCGAGCAGCTGCTGGAGGGCGTGGCCGATCCGGGCCGCCGAGCGCCCCATCAGGACGAAGGTGTCGGCGAAGGCCGCGGGCACCGCGGGCTTGGGGTGGCGGATCCGCACGAGTGAGGCGATGTGACGGGCGAGGTCACCCATCCGCTCGATCGCGACGCTCATCTTGAGCGCGGAGATCACGACGCGCAGGTCGTGGGCGACCGGTGCCTGCAGGGCGAGGATCTGCGCCGCCTGCTGGTCGACGTGACGCTGGAGGTTGTCGATCGCGGCATCGCCGTCGATCACCGCCTCGGCAAGATCGAGATCATTGGTCTCGAGGGCGCGGGAGGCCTTCTCGACCGCGTCGGCCGCCTTGGTCGTCATGGTGACGAGATCGTCGGCGAGAGCATTGAGCTCGTTCTTGAAGACTTCGCGCATGGTGACGCTTCCTTTCGCAGGGTGCTGCGAACGTGAACGCGGCGTTCGCAGGAATGATTCCGGGCCGACGGCGGGTGTGCGGATCTCCGGCAGTGTCCCACGGTCCCAGGGCGGCGTGAACCGATCCTGGCCCGGAGGTGAACATCTGTCCATATGTTACTCCGGGCCGCAGCGGCCCGGACGCCGCCGTCCGTCCAGCGACTAGGCTGGACATGTGGATCTTCTGGTCGTCGCCGTCCTCACGGGCATCATCGGGCTGGGTCTCGGCATCGCCGGGATCCTCGCGTTCCGGTTCTCGGAGCGCAGCCGCAGCCCGATCGACCTCCACTCCGAGAGCGAGCTCCCCGACGGGATCGCCGAGGTGCTCGCCGTCCTGCCGAGCGCCGCGATCGTCATCGATGCCGGCGACGACGTCGTCAAGGCGTCACCGGCGGCCTACACCTACGGCCTCGTCCGCGGCCACGAGCTCGCTTCCCCGGAACTCCTCGCGGTCGTGCGCCGGGCGCGCATGCGCGGGCTCATCGAGGAGCTCGACTTCGAGCAGCAGCGCAGCTCGAACGCCCGCGTCGCCCGCCACCTCCACGCCCGGGTAGCACCCCTGGGCACGGCGTTCGTCCTCGTCCTGTGCGACGACCAGACCGAGGCGCGCCGCCTCGATGCGGTGCGCCGGGACTTCGTGGCGAACGTGTCGCACGAGCTCAAGACCCCGATCGGGGCGATCACCCTGCTCGCCGAGGCGGTCACCGACTTCGCCGACGACCCCGAGGCGGTGGGCCGGTTCGGCTCCCGCATGCAGCGCGAGTCGAAGCGGCTCGCCCAGCTCGTGCAGGAGATCATCGACCTCTCCCGGGTGCAGGACCACGAGACGCCGGCGGCCACCGAGCTCATCCCGATCGGCCGGGTGATCGAGGACGCCGTCGACCGCGCGACCACCCGGGCGGACGCGAAGAGCATCACGCTCCAGGTGGTGAGCGGCGGGGAGTGGTACGTCGAGGGCAACTTCGAGCTCCTCGTCAATGCGGTGCGCAATCTCGTCGACAACGCCATCAGCTACTCGAACGAGCGCACCCAGGTGGGGATCGGTGCGAAGCTCGACGACGGCCGGATCGCGATCGCGGTGACCGACCAGGGGATCGGGCTGAGCACCGAGGACACGGAGCGGGTGTTCGAGCGCTTCTACCGCGTGGATCCCGCGCGCTCCCGGGTGACCGGCGGGACCGGGCTCGGGCTGAGCATCGTCAAGCACATCGTCGCCACCCACGGCGGCGAGATCCGGGTGTGGAGCAAGCTCGGCCAGGGCTCGACCTTCACCATCCTCCTGCCGATCGCCGGCGGCGACGACGGACGTGCTCTCGAGCAGGCGGCCGAGCAGGGTATTTTGATCAGTACCGGACCGGACCACGAACCCGGGCCGGACCACGAGGCGGGACAGGACGCGGCCCCAGTGGCCGCGGATGCGCCCGTGGACACCACCGAGCAAAGGAAACAGACGACGTGACACGCATTCTGCTCGTCGAGGACGAGGACTCGTTCTCCGACCCGCTGTCGTACCTCCTCGGGAAGGAGGGCTACGAGGTGGTCGTCGCCGAGGACGGTCTGCAGGCGCTCGCCGAGTTCGACCGCAACGGCGCCGATCTGGTGCTGCTCGACCTCATGCTCCCCGGGGCCTCCGGCACCGAGGTGTGTCGCACCCTGCGGGCGAAGTCGAACGTCCCCATCATCATGCTCACCGCCAAGGACTCCGAGATCGACAAGGTCGTGGGGCTCGAGCTCGGGGCCGACGACTACGTCACCAAGCCGTACTCCTCGCGTGAGCTGCTCGCCCGGATCCGTGCGGTGCTGCGCCGCAATGCGGAGCCCGACGCGCTCGTCGACTCCGTGCTCGAGGCCGGCGGGGTGCGGATCGACGTCGACCGCCACGTCGCATCGGTGCGCGGCACGGAGCTGTCCCTGCCGCTCAAGGAGTTCGAGCTGCTCGAGATGCTCGTCCGCAACGCCGGGCGCGTGATGACCCGCGGCCAGCTCATCGACCGGATCTGGGGTCAGGACTACGTGGGGGACACGAAGACCCTCGATGTCCACATCAAGCGGCTGCGCGCCAAGGTCGAGGTCGCGCCCTCGGATCCCAAGCTGCTCGTCACCGTGCGGGGGCTCGGCTACAAGTTCGAGGCCTAGGAGCACACGGAGCGCAGAGAAGGCGGGCACCCGGTTCGGGTGCCCGCCTTGCTGATGCTGGGTGGAGCGCCGGGCCGTGGGCCCGCGTCCGGGAGGTGCGTCAGGGTGCCTGGGTCTCTCCGGCGCCCTGCTCCTCGGCGGCGGTCTCCTCGCCGGTGGGCTCCGCGGCCGGATCGCTGCTCGCACCGCCGGTGGGCGCGAGGTCCTGGTACTCGGGCAGGTCGGTGCCGACGACCTGCGTGCGGACAGTCTCGCTCTGGCCGTTGACGCTGACCTCGACGTCGACGAGCGAGCCGGGCTTGCCGCCGAATCCGGTCACGGTGATGGGCTCGGACTCGGATTCCGGGTTCGCGGGGTTCTGGACGAGCGTCTCGCCGGCCGGAACGCTCTCGCTGACGTCGGTGTCGCCGACCGAGATCTCGACCTGGGCGTCCTCGGTCGAGTTGTTGATGACGGTGAAGAACAGGTTCGCCTGCTCCTCGTCCTCCGCCACGAGCATGAGACCGCGGACCGCGACGTCCTCGATGTCCGTCCAGGCGCCGTCGCCGCCGTTGTACCGGTACTCATGGGTCTGCTGGGCCGAGAGCAGGGCAGCGCAGCCGCTGACGGGGATGACGAGCGCCGCGGCAGCGGCGGCCAGGGCGACACGGGTAAGCCGTTTCACGGTTCAAGCTCCTTGAAGTGGCACAACAGAATCATTCTGTATAGTACCCGGTTTTCGATCCCCTGTAGAACGGCGTCCGGCGGAGCGCGGCTGGACGCCGTACGGCACCCGGGCGGTCGCCGGGGCGTGACTCCGCTACTGCCGTTCAGACCCGCTCCGGACCTCTCACCAGGGTGAACACCAGGTGAAATCCGGACCCTACCACACGTGGAGGGAATTCTCGGCGATCTCTGTGGTGTATGTCATGGTAAACTGGAGGTCCGCGAAAGGGGTACAGGAGAATATGAGTTTTCAGGTCGGCGATACCGTTGTCTATCCTCACCACGGAGCAGCGACGGTCCAGGAAATCAAGACTCGCGCCATCAAGGGAGTGGAGAAGCTCTACCTCAAGCTGCAGGTCTCGCACGGGGATCTGACCATCGAGGTCCCGGCCGAGAACTGCGACCTGGTGGGTGTCAGGGACGTCGTCGGCGAAGAGGGCCTCGAGAAGGTCTTCAACGTGCTCCGTGCGGAGATCTCCGAGGAGCCCACGAACTGGTCCCGCCGCTACAAGGCGAATCTCGAGAAGTTCCAGTCCGGTGATGTCATCAAGGTCGCTGAGGTCGTCCGCGACCTGTGGCGCCGCGAGCAGGACCGCGGCCTCTCCACCGGGGAGAAGCGGATGCTCGCCAAGGCCCGCCAGGTGCTCGTCTCCGAGCTCGCGCTGGCGGAGAAGAAGGAAGAGGTCGAGGCCGAAGCCCTCCTGGACGAGGTCCTCGCGTCCTGAGCACCTGCGTCATCATCCCGGCCGCAGGGTCGGGGACCCGGCTCGGCAGCGATCGCCCCAAGGCCTTCGTCGCTCTCGCCGGACGGACGCTCCTCGAGCACTGCGTGCTCGGCACACTCGCCTCGGGCGCGGCCACGGACATCGTGGTCGCCGTGCCCGAGGCGCTCGTGCGTCCGGCCCAGGACATGCTCGATGCCCTGCTCGCCGGTGACGGCGCTGCTCCCGGTGCGCATGGCGTCCGGGTGCGCGTCGTCGCCGGGGGAGCGGACCGGATCGATTCCGTCGCCCGCGCGCTCGACGCCGCCGGCGACCCCGAGCTCGTGCTCGTCCACGATGCCGCGCGCTGCCTCGCCCCGCCCGAGGTGTTCGTCCGGGTCGCCGCGGCGCTCCACTCGGGGGCCAGCGCCGTCGTGCCCGTGCTCCCGATGACCGACACCGTCAAGCGCGCGGCGGAGACCGCGCCCGTGGCTCCGGCCGGCACCCGCGAGCGGCTGCTCAGCGACCTCGACCGAGGCGCGCTGCGCCGGGTGCAGACCCCGCAGGGCTTCGCCGCCTCGGTCCTCCGCGAGGCGCACCGGCTGCAGCGCACGGACCCGCTCCCGGCGGCGACCGATGACGCGCAGCTCGTCGAACGGCTCGGCTACGGCGTCGAGGCCGTCGCCGGCGACGAGCGTGCGCTGAAGATCACCCACCCGATCGATCTGCGGATCGCCGGCCTGCACCTCGCCGACGGTGCCGGGATCCGCTCGGAACAGGACCCCTCATGAGTGCGAACGAACCGGTGAATCCCGGCCCCGTGCTGCCCCGGGTGGGCATCGGGGTCGACGTCCATGGCTTCTCCGCGGATCCGGAGCGCCCGATGTGGCTCGCCGGACTGCATTGGGAAGGTGTGACCGGGCTCGAGGGGCACTCCGATTCCGATGCCGTGGCCCACGCCTGCTGCGATGCGCTGTTCTCCGCAGCCGGGATCGGCGACCTGGGCGCGCACTTCGGCACCGACCGGCCGGAGCTCGCCGGCGCCTCGGGAGCGGAGCTGCTCGCCGAGGCCGCACGGCTGGTGCGCGAGGCCGGGTTCGAGATCGGGAACGTGTCCGTGCAGGCGGTGTGCAACCGGCCCAAGATCGGCACCCGCCGGGCCGAGGCAGAAGCCGCGCTCAGCGCCGCCGCCGGTGCGCCGGTCGCGGTGTCGGGTACGACGACGGACGGCCTCGGGCTGACCGGCCGGGGCGACGGTGTCGCCGCGCTCGCCACCGCGCTCGTCCACGCTGCGCGCTGAGCCCGGGACCTGCGCAGACGTTCCGGAGTCGTTCCGGCGCGGTTTCTGCCGAGTGACCGCACCACGGTGACTCGCGAGTCGGCCCGACCGAACTGGCGCGCCTGCGGAACCTGCGTCCCGTGCAGGAGCGAGCCGGGAACCGGCTTGCCGCCCGCGGGCCGGGCGATTCAGAAGCGGGCGGCGCCGTCGTCGGTGATCCAGCCGATCGCGTGGTCGCCGTCGGCGAGCAGCAGCCGAGCCGGCGCGGAGCCGAGCTCGTCGTAGGGGGCGAACACGGAGAGCTGCGCAGTCGAGCCCACGGGGATCGGCGCCTCGGACCGGTCACCGTCCGCTGTCGAGGGTGCGGGCCCGCGAAGCGACACCTCGCGTCCGTCGTCCTGCAGGAGGCGCAGGGCATTGGAGCCGAGCAGGCCCTGCACCTCGACGGACCGGGTGGTGTGCGGGGCGCGGTCGCGGCGCAACCGCTGCAGCGGCGCGATGCGCCGCCAGCCCATCCGGCACAGCATGAGCCCGCCGACGGCGATGACTGCGGACAGGCCGAGCGCGATCGCCGTGGATCCGCTGGTCAGCGGTGCGGAGAAGATCGACACCGCGAGCGAGATCGCGACGACGAGCAGGCCGATGCCGTAGAACAGGTTCCAACCCGGCTGATTGACCTGCGCAGTGATCCACATCTGCTCGTGCCGGCTCAGCGTGTAGTCGGCGCGCGCGGACGGGCCGGATGGTCGGCCGCGACCGGTCGTGACGGGCGGGTGCTCGGAGTCGTGACGCGGGTGCTTCTCGGTGCGGTGGTCGTTCGACATGGCGCGATCCCTTCTCGTGCGACTCCCGGGGCGAGGGGCGCGACGCCCGGGGCGGGCGAGTCGACCTCGGGCCCAGTCGGCGGTCACAGGCCTGGTCTCGAGGATAACGCGCACGCGCCCTGGAGGATTCCCGACCGGCGCCGGGCGAGCGGGATCTGCGGATTCCCGCACCCCGGCGCCTCGGACGCGGCACGTCCGTTCCGCGCCGGCTCCGGCAGAGACCCTGTTCCGCAAGAGTGGGGCTTTCGGCGGAGAGTGGTGGCGTTGATGCCACCACTCTCCGCCGAAAGCCCCACAATCACCTGAGCTGCGGGGCCGAGGAGCGTGCTCGTGCCCTGCTGCGGCTCAGCTCGGGCGGTGGGCGGCTGCCGCCTCGGTGAAGACCCGCTCGCCGAGCGGGCGGAAGTCGACGCCGTTGGGCTCGTACCAGTCGTCGAAGTCGGTGAGCTCCCCGTCGTCGGTGTAGCCGAGTTCCTCGACGACCCCGGTCCACTTCTCCGCGGACGCCTCCATCTGTTCGCGGATGTCCTCCGGCAGCCGGCCCTCGGCGATGAGGTCGTCGACGAGCTGCTCCTGGACATCGGACATGACCTTCTCGGCTTCCGGGTCCATGTCGGTGAACTCGCCTCCGGCCTCGGTCGCGTCGATGACCGCTTGTCGCTGGGCATCCAGGGTGCTCTGGATGATGCCGTGGAAGTGGTCGACCTCGCCATCGAACAGGATCTGCTGGTAGGCGAGAGGAAGGTTCTCGAACGAGGAGCCGGCGACGTGGGCCGCCGTCGCCGAACCGGTCATCCGGGAGTCGGCGAAGGTCGAGACGTGCGGGGCGACCTCGAGCAGACCGGTCGAGCCGGCGACCTGCGGCTGCACGAAGGTGCAGTCCACGGTGCCGCGCTGCAGGGCCTCGAAGGTCTCGCCGTATTCCATCGAGACCGGGCTCGCCTGGAGCGCCTCTGCGATCGCGGTGTGCGCGGTGCCGGCGATCCGCATCTGACGGCCGTTCCAGTCGTCGAGCGAGGAGCCGGTGTCGCGGCACGCGGTCCAGTAGTCGCCGGAGTTCATGAGCGGCGACAGCGGAGTGAGTCCCTTCTCCTTGAAGGACTCGAGGTGCTCCGAGGTGTTCCACCCGAGCTCGGCCATCATCGCCGTCGAGATCGCCTCGCCCGTGAGCGGCGCGGGGGTCGAGTACTGGGTGATCTTGCTGAAGGCGTCGATCGTGGGGAATTCTTCCGGGAAATAGATCGCGGCGTGGAACGCGAGATCGACCCGACCGTCGACGAGTGCGTCCTCGAGCTCGGTATAGCTGGCGATCGCCTGACCCCACACGATCTCGAGGGTGATCTTTCCGTCCGAACGCTCCTCGACGTATTCCTTGAATCGGAGCGCGCTGGCCGCGGTCTCGGATTCCTGTGAGCTCGCGCCCGGCTGGTAGGTCAGGGTGACCGGGTCGAGATCGGCGATCGCGGCGTTGATCTCCTCCTGCGAGGCGCCGTACTCGAATCCCTCACCGCCGCCCTGGCCGCCGCCGCCACCGCCTCCGCCGGCGGAGCCGGCGCACCCGCTCAGGAGCGCGAGCGCGGCTCCGGCGGCGAGCGCCGGGACAGCACGGCAGGTGCGGGCGGAGGTGGACGTGGCGGCAACGGAGCCCCGGCCGGTGCGGGTGAACATGGTCCTGAGTCGATTCATCGTCGGTCCTGCTTCTCTGGGTCCCGAGGGTCGTCGTGTCCCGAGGGGTCGGCCCGGGCGAGGGAGCCCGGAACGCACGCCGATGTGCGTTGAAGAGAGCCTAGCGATTGATCGTTCAGTTTTGAAGATGCTGTTCTGCATGCTGGACACGGGGTGCCGGCTGGGGAAACGCGTGCGCGGGCCGGGGCGGCAGCCCCCGGCAGAACTGTGGGGCTTTCGGACGAGAGTTGGGGCATTATTGTCACCACTCTTGTCCGAAAGCCCCACTGTTGCGCTGTGTCGGTGCTGCGCGGTGTCGCGGCATCGGCCCCGGGGCTACCCCGCCGTCAGCGGGGCGCGGCCGGGCCGCTCACTCCCCGCGGTCGATCCACTCCTGGAGGTGCGGCTTCTCCTCACCGATCCGGGTGGCGTCGCCGTGCCCGGTGAGCACCACGGTCTCTCCCGGCAGGGTGAACAGCTTCTCGCTGATCGACTCGATGATCGTGTCGAAGCTCGAGTACGAGCGGCCCGTCGCGCCCGGCCCACCCTGGAACAGGGTGTCTCCGGAGAGGAGGATCGGCATCTCGCCCGCGGCGTCCACCCCCGGCAGGCCGGCGGCCGACAGCCCGGACTCCGCGTAGAAGCACGTCGAGCCCGGCGAGTGGCCGGGGGTGTGGATCGCCCGCAGGGCGACCCCGGCGACGGTGAGCTCCTGGCCGTCGGAGAGGTCCTCGTCGGGCTCCGTGTCCGGGTACACCATGTCCCAGAGCACCCGGTCCTCCGGATTGAGGAGCACCGGCGGACCGCCGAGCAGCCGCTGCGTCTCCGCGACCGCGCGGATGTGGTCGTCGTGGCCGTGGGTGAGGACGATCGCCCTCACCGTGCGACCGGCGACCGCCTCGACGACGGCCTCGGGGGAGTGCGCCGGGTCGAACACGATGACCTCGGAGTCGTCCCCGACGATCCAGACGTTATTGTCGACCTCCCAGGTCCCGCCGTCGAGCGAGAACGTCCCGGAGGTCACGAGATGATCGATGCGCGCGCTCATCAGAACTCCACCACCGATCGCAGGACCTCGCCGCGGCCCATCTTGGCGAACGCGTCCTCGACCCCGTCGATCGAGATGCGCTCGGTGACGAACTTCTCCAGCGGCAGGCGGCCCTGCTTGTAGAGGTCGACGAGCATGGGGAAGTCGCGGTCCGGCAGGCAGTCGCCGTACCACGAGGACTTGAGCGAGCCGCCGCGGCCGAACACGTCCGCGAGCGGCACGGACAGCTCCATCTCCGGGGTCGGCACGCCGACGAGCACGACGGTGCCGGCGAGGTCGCGGGCGTAGAACGCCTGCCGCCAGGTCTCCGGGCGGCCGACGGCGTCGATGACGACGTCGGCGCCGAAGCCGCCGGTGAGCTCCTGCACGGCGCTCACCACGCCGTCCTCGTCGAGGTCCTTCGACACGATGGTGTCGGTGGCGCCGAGCTCCTTCGCCGCCGCGAGCTTCTTCTCGTCGAAGTCGATCGCGATGATCGGCGAGGCGCCGGCGAGGTGCGCGCCGGCGATCGCGGCGTTGCCCACGCCGCCGCAGCCGATGACCGCCACGGACTTGCCGCGGGTGACCTGCCCGGTGTTGATCGCCGCGCCGATCCCGGCCATGACGCCGCAGCCGAGCAGACCGACGACGGAGGGGTCGGACTCCTCGACCTTGGTGCACTGGCCGGCGGCCACCAGTGTCTTCTCCGCGAAGGAGCCGATCCCGAGGGCGGCCTCGAGCTCGGTGCCGTCGGTGAGCGTCATCTTCTGGGTCGCGTTGTGGGTGTCGAAGCAGTACCACGGCTCGCCCCGGCGGCACGCGCGGCAGTCGCCGCAGATCGCTCGCCAGTTGAGGACGACGAAGTCGCCCACCTCGACCGAATCGACGCCCTCGCCGACCTCGGAGACGACGCCGGCGGACTCGTGGCCGAGGAGGAACGGGTAGTCGTCGCTGATCCCGCCCTCGCGGTAGTGGAAGTCGGTGTGGCAGACACCGCACGACTTGACGTCGACGACGACCTCGCCGGGACCGGGATCGGGGATCACGATGTCCGTGACCTCCACCGGAGCTCCCTTCGACATCGCGACGATTCCCTTGACTGTGGTGGGCATGGGGCCTCCGTTCGCGCAAGCATGCGCGGTCGATGATGTGTCTGTCGCCAGTCTAGGGGCCGTGGGAGGGGCGCGGAAGGTGCGGAGCCGAGGCGCACTGGTGAGGGGGCGCGGAAGGTGCGGTGACCGCCGGATGGGAGCGGGCGCCACGACGGCGAGGAGGACAACGCGTCAACAGATGTTGACGAACGACAGCTGTCAACATATATTGACAGCATGGCAGATCGAACGCTCACCGCCGTCGCCGGCGACACCGCGGACCCGATCCGGGGTCTGCGGGCGGTCGCCGAGCTGCGGACCCTCACCGACTCCCTCGAGCTCGCGCAGGTCGAGTCCGCCCTCGGGCAGGGCATGACCTGGCAGCAGATCGCCGATGCGCTCGGCGTGTCCAAGCAGGCGGTTCACCGCAAGTACCGTTCGCGGGTCGCCCCCGCACTCCTCAGACGATCCGGAGGCAAGAGATGAACTCCTTCAACCGTGCGATGTCCATCAGCGGCGCGGCCTGGTTCGAGACCATGCGCGAGCACCGTGCCGAGCTCGACATCGAGCATCTGCTCCTCGGCCTCCTCGGCGCCGGCGGCGGACCGGCCCAGACCCTCGCCGCGCACGGCGTCACCCTCGCGCGTGCACGTCGGGCGGTGACCGCGGTGAGGGCTGAGCGTCTGGGCGACATCGGCATCGACCCCACCACTGTGCCCGTCCGCGACGTCCGCGACATGGCGGGGCTCACCGCCCGCGAGGTGGGGGACCTGCCGATGTCCCGAGCGGCCCGGGAGGTGCTGTCCCAGGGTCCCGGCTGGAACCCGTTCTCCTCCGGGGAGCGCCGCCGACGGCGACGCCTCCGGGGCGCCGACTTCGAGACCGGGATCCTCCGCGATCTCCTCGCCGAGCCCTCCGGCCGGATCGCTGCGATCATCGAACACTGCGGGGCATCGGTCGCAGCACTCCGGGCCGACGCGACGGGCGGTCCCGTGAGCGGGACCGGGCGCGGCGTTCGTCGCGCGTCCCCCGGCGTCCCGCGTCCGGCGCGGGTGCTGCCCGGGTGTTGGCCCGGCGGCGAACCCGCCGCGGCGATCGCGCAGAGCCACTTCGTGTCCGCCGACCCCGCGCGCGTCCGGGCCGTTCTCGAGGACCCCGAGCAGATCCGGCGGATCGTCGGCGGCGGAGGCGTCTTCCGCGTCGACCGGCAGCCCGACCCGCTGGGGGCCATCGCCTGGAGGGTGGTCTTCAGCGGCGAGGAGGTCGACGGAAAGGTCCCCGGTCCGGCCGATCAGGTCACCGGCTACGAGCGCTTCGAGCTCATGCCGGTCCCCGGCGGGACGGTCGTGCTCTACGAGACCGCGCGGCGCACCTACGGCCGCACCGCGCGGCTGTGGGCGCTCGTCGCCCGGTACAGCCTCCGCTTCGCGCCCCGGCACCGGCTCCTGCTCCTGTCCGACGCCTGCGCGCGCGGCGAGGACGAATAGTCGTGCGCGCGGTGCGGGCCGGCGCCGGGCCCCGGCATGTGCCTCGGGCCCGGACCGCCCGCACGGACCTGTCCGCGGTTCTCGCTAGACTCTGAGCGTGACCATTCAGCTGTACAACACCGCCACCCGCACCATCGAGCCCTTCCGTTCCGTCGTCGACGGCCGGGTGGGGATCTACGTGTGCGGGGCGACGGTGCAGGGCGCACCGCACATCGGGCACATGCGCTCGGCCGTGGTGTTCGACCAGTTGCGCCGCTGGCTCGGCTACCGCGGCTATGACGTCACGCTCGTCCGCAACGTCACCGACATCGACGACAAGATCCTCAGCAAGTCGGTCGAGGAGGGCCGGTCCTGGTGGGCGCACGCCTACCACTACGAGCAGGTCTTCACCGCCGCCTACGACCGGATGGGCGTACTGCGCCCCAGCTACGAGCCGCGCGCCACCGGCCACATCACGGAGATGGTCGAACTCATCTCCCGCCTCCTCGAAGCCGGGCTGGCCTACGAGGCGCTCGACGGCTCCGGCGACGTCTACTTCGCCGCGGGCGCCTGGCCGGAGTACGGCGCACTCACCAACCAGCGGCTCGAGGACATGTCCGACGCCGCCGACGCCCCACTGCGCGGGAAGAAGGACCCGCGGGACTTCGCGCTGTGGAAGGCCCACAAGCCCGAGGACCCGGAGTCCGCCTCGTGGCCCACCCCGTGGGGCCGCGGCCGGCCGGGCTGGCACATCGAGTGCTCGGCGATGTCGACGAAGTACCTCGGCGCCGAGTTCGACATCCACGGCGGCGGCCTCGACCTCCGCTTCCCGCACCACGAGAACGAGCTCGCCCAGTCCCGCGCCGCCGGGGACCCCTTCGCCCGGGTGTGGATGCACTCGGGGCTGCTCAACGTCGGCGGGGACAAGATGTCGAAGTCGCTCGGCAACTCGATCTTCGCCCACGCGCTGTTCGACCGCTTCCCGGCGATCACCGTGCGCTACTTCCTCTCCACCGCCCACTACCGCTCGGTGCTCGAGTTCTCCGAGGGGCTCGTCGCCCAGCAGCAGGCCGCGCTCGAACGGTTCACGAACTTCCTCGACCGCGCCCGGCGGCTGCTCGGTGAGGACGCGCCGCCCGTGCCCGAGGCCGCCGCCGGCTACCGCGACCGGGTGGTCGACGTGCCGGACGAGTTCGCCGCCGCGATGGACGAGGACCTGTCGATCCCGCGCGCACTCGCCGTCGCCTTCGACCGGGTGGGCGAGGGCAACCGGCAGCTCGAGACGGCCGGCACCGCGCCGGACGCTGATACCAGGGCCGGCCTCGCACGGATCGTCGCGGAGATCGAGCTCATGCTCGACATCCTCGGGGTCAACCCGACCTCGCCGGTCTGGGCGAGCGCCTCGGCCCAGGACGACGCCGCGACCCGTGCCCTCGACTCCCTCGTCTCCGAGCTCGCCGCCGAACGGCTGGCGGCGAAGGGGGAGAAGGACTACGCTCGCGCCGATGCCATCCGCGACCGGCTCACCGCAGCCGGGATCGCCATCGAGGACACTCCGGGAGGATTCCGCTGGGCGCTCGCCGACTGACGGCGCCGACCCCGCTCCGATCTCCCACCACCACCGGCCGATCCCGCTACCGGGACGGTCGACACCAATGATCCGGCACCGCTGAACAGACAGGACCCCCGATATGCCACCGAAGTCACGCGGCGGAGCGATCCGCAAGCCCGGCAAGGGCCCCACGAAGGGCTCCGGCGGCCAGGGCCGGCGCAAGCTCGAGGGCAAGGGCCCCACCCCGCGCGCCGAGGACCGCGTCTACCACAAGGCGCACAAGGAGGCGCAGGCCAAGAAGGCGCGCCAGACCGCGCAGGCCAAGCGCAAGAAGCGCGAGGCCGGGGCCGACGTCGTCGCAGGCCGGAACTCCGTGCTCGAGGCGCTGCGCGAGGGCGTGCCCGCCACCGCGCTGTTCGTCGGCCAGCGGATCGACGCCGACGACCGCGTCAAGGAGTCGATCGCACTCGCCGCCGAACGCGGCATCTCCATGCTCGAGGCGAGCAAGCCCGACCTCGACCGGCTCACCGACGACGCCATCCACCAGGGCATCGCCCTGCAGGTGCCGTCCTACGACTACGCCCACCCCGACGACCTGCTCGCGCTCGCCGCGGACCGGTTCGAGACCCCGCTGCTCGTCGCGCTCGACGGCATCACCGACCCGCGCAACCTCGGGGCGATCGTCCGCTCCACCGCGGCGTTCGGCGGCCACGGCGTGATCATCCCCGAGCGCCGCTCGGCGAGCATGACCGCGGCGGCCTGGAAGACCTCGGCCGGGGCGGCCTCGCGGATCCCGGTGGCCCGCGTGGTCAACCTCGCCCGCGCGCTCCAGGACCTCAAGAAGCAGGGCGTGTTCGTCCTCGGACTCGACATGGACGGCGACGTCGAACTGCCGGAGCTCGAGCTCGCGAGCTCGCCGGTGTGCATCGTCGTCGGCTCGGAGGGCAAGGGCGTGTCGCGACTCGTCGGCGACCTCTGCGACCAGATCGTGTCGATCCCGATCCAGGCGAGCACCGAATCGCTCAACGCCGGCATCGCCGCCGCCGTCACCCTCTACGAGGTCGCCCGCACGCGCTCCCGGGAGAGCTGAGCGGGGGCGCGCAGCCGGGCGACTGCTCAGCGCACGTCGCGCGGGAGCACCGGGTCTGCTCCGTCCGTCGTGCCGGCAGCCCGGTTCTCCTTCGGCAGCGCGCCGAGGGAGACGGTGATGATCACCGCCATGACCATCGCCGCGGAGATCACCCACATGCCCGCGGTCTGCGAACCGGTCGCATCGGCGAGGAAGCCGGTGATGTACGGGGCGAAGAAGCCCGAGGCGTTGCCCACCGAGTTGATGAGCGCCACGCCCGCGGCCGCCGCGGCTCCGGAGAGGAACGCGGTGGGCAGCGGCCAGAAGGTCGCGAGCGAGCCCATGACGCCGCAGGCGAAGATCGACACGAACACCATGGCGAGGAAGGGCGAGCCGACGTAGGCGGTGATCGGGATGGTGATCGCGGCGATGATCGCCGGAGCGGCGACGTGCCACACGCGCTCTTCGGTGCGGTCGCCGTGGCGCGCCCAGAAGATCATGAAGACCGCGGCGAAGGTGAAGGGCACTGCGGTGAGGAGGCCCTTCTCCCAGATCGAGTACTCGACGCCGAAGCGCTCCTGGAAGCCCTCGATGATCGTCGGCAGGAAGAAGCTGATCGCGTAGAGGCCATAGACCACGCCGAAGTACACGAAGGCGAGCGCCCACACGCGGCCGGAGGTCAGCGACTTGCGCAGCGGCACGTGGAAGCGGGCAGCGGTGTCCGACTCTTCGCGCTCCATCTCGGCCTTGAGCCATTCCCGCTCGTCGTCGGCGAGCCACTTCGCGTCCTGCGGCCGGTCGGTGAGGAAGAACCAGCAGATGATGCCGAGCAGGATCGCCGGGAGGCCCTCGATGAGGAACATGAAGCGCCAGCCGGACATCCCCCAGAGCATCTCGTGGCCGTGCTCGATGAGGAGCGCGGACACCGGGGCGCCGATCACGCTCGACAGCGGGATCGCGACCATGAAGTAGGCGACGGCCTTGGCGCGCTCGGACTTGGGGAACCAGAAGGTCAGGTAGAGGATGATGCCCGGGAAGAAGCCCGCCTCGGCGATGCCGAGGAGGAAGCGGAGGATGATGAGCCACCACTCGCCGGTGATGCCCATCCAGCTCGTCGTCGGCACGAAGGCCATCGCGGCCGCGATCGCACCCCAGGTGACGAGGATGCGGGCGATCCAGCGGCGGGCTCCGAACCGGTGGAGGGCGAGGTTCGACGGGACCTCGAGCAGGAGGTAGCCGGCGAAGAAGATGCCCGAGGCGAGTCCGAACATCGTCTGGGTCAGGCCCAGTTCGTCGTTCATGCCGTTGGGGCCGGCGAATCCGATGTTGGTCCGGTCGAGGTAGTTGATGAAGTAGAGGAGCCCGAGGAACGGGGTCAGTCGCAGCGCGACCTTGCGCAGTGTGCGCTTGCGCAGCTCGGCATTCGCTGCCGGATCCGCGGGGGCGGCGGGGGTGGATGAGGACACCGGATCTCCTTGCGTGCGATGGACCGCGTCTCGTCGGTGAGGGGCTCGGGCCACGAGCTCAGCAGTGAGATTCGGTCAGAACTGTGTCAGGTCTACACGTCCGGCCACTCCGTGTCCAGCGTATGCACAGCTTGTGTCCGAATCGTGAGATCCCGGCTCCGGTGCGGGGCGGAGAATCGGCGGTGCCCGGGGAGGTGCCCCCGCCTCGGGTCCGGGGGCGATCCGGGGCCCGGCCCGCCGTGCGGACCGGGCCGACGGCCTCACACCCGCGGGGAGAAGCGTCCGTCCTGGGCCATCCAGCCGCCGTCGACGAGCAGCGAGTGGCCGGTGACGAAGCTCGAGGCGTCCGAGCACAGGAACAGCACCGGCCCGGCGATCTCGTGGAGGATCCCCCAGCGGCCGAGTGCGGTCTTCTCCGCGTAGGCGTTCCACCACTCCTCGTCGGACTTGATCTGCACGGTGAGCGGGGTCTCGAAGGGGCCGGGGAGGATCGAGTTGACGCGCACCCCGGACGGTCCGAGCTCGCTCGCGAGCGTCTTCGTCAGCTGCACGACGCCGGCCTTGGCCGCAGCGTAGAGGCCCTGGCCAGGCTCGACGACGATCGCCCGGAAGGAGGAGAAGGTGACGATCGAGCCGCGTCCGCGCTCGGCCATCTCCGCCCCGAAGCCGCGCATGAGGCGGTAGGTGCCCTTGAGGTTGATGTCGATGACGCGGTCGAACTCCTCGTCGGTGGTCGACAGCATCCGCTTCCGGATGTTGAGACCCGGGGTCATGACGAGCGCGGCGGCGTCGGCGTGGGCGGCGACGATGGCCTCGACCGATTCGGTCGAGGTGACGTCGAGCGCGGCCGCCTTGGCCGAACCCCCGCGGGCGGCAATGAGCTCGACGGTGCTCTGCGCCCCCGCCTCGTCGAGGTCGGCGCAGACGACGTGGGCGCCGGCATCCGCGATGCCGAGGGCGGACGACTGTCCGAGCCCGGAGGCGCTGCCGACGACGACGACGGTGCGGCCGCCGAGGTCGAACAGGGCGGGGATGGAGGGGAATTCGGGTGCGTCGGTCATGGTCTGCCTTTCGTCGGAGTGGTGCTGCCGGGATGGTGGTGCTGATGAGGTGCGGTGCTGCTGAAGTGGTGTGGTGTGGAAGAGGGTGGTGCGGAATCCAATCTGCACTGTATCCCCGCCCGGCGGTGGACGGCGTACCGAACTGCGCGGTATCCCGTGATGCACGCATCATTGCGCGCCGCTGGTGGGATACCGCGCAGTACGATTCCGGGCCGCCGGCCCGGCCCCGGCCCGCTTCTGCCGAGATCGCGAACTCCGGCGGATCCGCTCTCAGGAACCTTCGGAAATTGACGTCTGGGGTGGGGAGTCTACGGGGTGGGGGAGTCGGGGTCGGCGGTGCGCAGTGCCTGGAGGGCTCCGGTGCTCGGCTCGCGGAGGTAGGCCTCCTCGCGCGGGTGCGCGGGCAGCACGGTGTCGACGTAGGACCGGATCGCCTCCGGCGTGGAGACGTCGTGCCCGGCGTTCTCCGACAGGTACCAGCGGTGGTCGAGGAACTCGTGGAACAGCTGTGCGGGCTCGAGCCGGTCGGCGTACTCCGCCGGCACCGCGTCGAGCACGGGCCGGTACACATCGGTCATCCACGCCGTCGCGGAGTCGTGCTCGTCCTCATCGGTGCGGCCGGTCGCCATCCGGTAGCTGTCGAGGTCGTTGAGCATGCGCCGGGCCTGGTTGTCCTGCGCGCCGATCCCCGTCAGCCGGCGCAGGCGGCGGGTGTGGTGGCCCGGCTCCACCACCTTCGGCTCGATCCGGGTGGTGACCCCGTCGAGGTCGGTGGTGACGGTGAGCTCACCCAGATCGAAGCCGATCTCGTTGAGCCGGCGCACCCGGTCGTCGACCCGCCACCGGTCGTCCATCGAGAACTCCTCGGGTCCGGTGAGCTCCTCCCACAGCTCCCGGTAGCGCTCGAGCAGCCGGTTGCTCACCGCGAGCGGGTCGACCGAGGCGTCGACGAGCCCGCCGGCCTGGAGGTCGAGGAAGTCCCCGGCGATATTCGTGCGCGCCAGCTCGAGGTCGTGCTCGCGCTGCCCGTCGGACAGCTGCGCGTGGAGCTCCCCGGTCTCCGCGTCGACGAGGTAGGCGGCGAAGGCGTCGGCGTCGCGCCGGAACAGCGCATTGGACAGGGACACGTCGCCCCAGAAGAACCCAGCGAGGTGGAGGCGGACGAGGAGCACGGCGAGCGCGTCGACGAGCCGGCGGGCGACCGCGGCGGCGAGGTCCTGGCTGAACAGCGCCCGGTACGGCAGCGAGTAGCGCAGGTGCGGGGTGAGCAGCGCGCCGGGCAGGCGCTCGCCGTCGGGGGTGCAGCGCCCGGTGATGTAGCCCAGCGGTGCGACGGCGGGGACGTCGAGCTGGCTGAGCACCTGGAGCAGGTCGTGCTCGCGCTCGGCGATCGGGTCCTCGGTCTCCTTGACCGCGACGACCACGCCGGCGAGCTCGACGAACCGCACGACGTGCCGGGAGATGCCCCGCGGCAGGCCGACGAGCAGCTCGCGCGGCCAGTCGGCGAGCGGGACGCGCCACGGCAGCGTGGCGATCGCGCTGCCGAGCCGGTCGGCGGTGATGTTCATGGGGCCATCATCTCAGTGCAGGAGTCCAGGGGCGAGGCCGTGCGAGCAGGTGGGGCACTGCCCTGTCCCCGGCCGCGCGGCTCAGCGCAGCTGCCCGAACTCCTCGGGACCGTGCACCGCGACGAGCCGGCCGGAGTCGAGCACGGCGATCCGGTCGGCCACCGCCACCGCGTCCGCCGCCGAGGTGGTGGCGTACAGAGTGGTGATGCCGAGCTCCTGCTGCAGGGTGCGGATCTGGTCGCGGGTGGTGTCGCGCACCTCGGGGGCGAGGTTGGCCAGCGGCTCGTCCATGACGAACACGCGCGGATTGCGCACGAGCGCCCGGGCGAGCGCGACCTTCTGGCGCTGCAGGCCGTCGAGCTCGTCGTGGCGGGCGCGGAGCAGCCCGCTGAGGCCCAGGCGGGCGGCGGCATCGGTGACCCGTCGGTCGATCTCGTCCTCGTTGATCCCGGTGAGCCGGAGCGCGAAGCCCATGTTCTCCGCGACGTCCATGTGCGGGTAGAGGGCGTAGTTCTCGAAGGCGAGCGTGACGTCGCGGTCGCTCGTCGGGACCTTCGACACGTCCTGGCCGCCGATCTCGATCGTGCCGCCGGCCGGCCGCTCGGTGCCGTGGATCATCCGCAGCACGGTCGACTTCCCGCAACCGGCGGGGCCGAGGAGGACGAAGAACTCGCCGTCGCGCACATGGAAGGACACACCGTCGACCGAGGCGTGCGCGGTCGCCGGGTAGCGGTGGGCGACGTCGGTCAGGGTGACCGTGGACATGCAGGCGGGTCTCCTTCAGCAGGTGGCACGAGCGGGGGCCTGCTCGTCTCCGACAGGCATCGTTGCAGGTGGATCGGTATGTGGTGCGGAACATCCCCACCGTAGGATAGGCGTATGAGAGTTCGCCTGGAAGACGTCGCGGCCGCCGCCGAGGTGTCGGTCACCACGGTGTCGCGCGTGCTCTCCGGACGCGGTCCCGTGGCCGCTCCGACCCGGGACCGGGTGCTCCGCGCACTCGACCGGGTGGGCTACACCCGCTCGACCCTGCTGCACAGCAGCGTGGCCCGGCTCGTCGTCGTGGGCGCCCCGGAATCGCCTGAGCACTGGCAGCTCGAGGTGTGCCGGGGCGTGTCCGATCGCCTCCAGGCGGAGGGCGTGCTCACCGCCTCGGCGTTCCTCCAGCCCGACCTCGCCGACGTCCGCGCCGGCGCCGAGGCCGGTGCCGCCACCGTCGTCACCCCGACCTTCACCGCCCTCGACGTCGACGTCCCGGTGGTGCGCTTCGCCGAGGCGACGGTGAAGTCCCCGGCCTCCGCGCCGGCGGGCGGTCCGCGGGTGGGCGGGGAGTGGATCGCTGCCCGCATCGACCTCACCGGCGGCCTCACGCTCGCCTTCGAGCACCTCACCGCGCTCGGGCACCGGCGGATCGGGCTCGTGTGCAACGAGGCCGGGGCGCTCGCCGAGCAGCTGCAGGAGCGGTTCCTCGCCGAGCACCCTGCGCGCGGTCTGACGTCCCGGCTCGACGGCTGGATCGCCGCCGTCCCCAAGTCGTACTCCGGCGGCATCGAGGCCGCGGTGCGGCTGCGCGACGCCACCTGCACCGCGGTCATCGTGCAGAGCGCCCTGCAGCTCTACGGCGTGTTCGCCGCGATGCGCCAGCGGCGGCTCGTCGTGCCCCGCGACCTGTCGGTGGTGGGCTTCGGCGACTCCTCGACCATGCGCTACACCGCCCCGCCGGCGACGGTGCTCGGGCTCGACAGCCCGGGCATGATCCGGGCGCTCGCCGCCGGGGTGCGCACCGTGCTCGACCTCCCCGGGGAGCGCATGCGCTCCGTGCCCCCGAACTTCCGGCCCGTGCTCCTCGCCCGCGCCTCGACCGCGGCGGCCCGCTCGTGATGCGCACGGACGTCTCGCTGGCCCGCATCGCGGAGGTGTCCGGCCGCTCGGAGTCGACGGTGTCCCGGGTGCTGCGTCGGGCGCCCGGGGTGTCGGCCGAGGCGCGCCGCGCCGTCGAGGTGGCGCTGCGCACCCTCGGGGTGAGCGGTGCGGAGGCCGCACCGAGCGACCGCGGGATCATCGCCGTGGTCCAGGCCGTCGTGCTCGGCGCCGACGTCGACGCCTTCGAGTCCCTGTTCCTCGAGATGGTGCGCCGGATCTACCGCGTGGGCCGGGTGGCGCTGCGCGTGACCACCGGGCCCGAGCTCGAATCCTCGGCGACCCGGCTGCAGGAGTTCGGGATCGTCGGCGCGGTGGTGCTCGGCGGGCAGTCGGCCGGGCCCGAGGCGAAGCGGCTCGCGGCGCTCAACATCCCGGTCATGCGCGTGTCGAACGCCCGCCACGAGGGGACGGGCCAGATCGTCCTCGACGCCACCCAGGGGATCGACACCGCCGTGCGGCACCTCGTGCACCTGGGGCACCGGCGGATCGGCATCGCGGTGCCGGAGGACTCCGCGGCGGCGAGCCGGGTGGCGGCGTACCGGCGGTCGATGGCAGATCTGCTCCACATCCCCGCCACCCGGGACCAGGCGCCGGTGGCGCAGGCCGGTCCCGGGATCCTCGCCGGCTCCCAGGCGGCCGAGCGCCTCCTCCAGGCGAACTGCTCGGCGGTCATCAGCTGCTCCCCGGCGATCACCTTCGGCGTCCTCGAGTCCGCGCGCCGCGCCGGGCTCGACGTGCCGCGCGACCTCTCGCTGCTCACCGTGGGGGAGATGCCGGATGCCGATGTCGTCCACCCGCCGCTGTCCCAGGTGACCTTCGACTGGTCGCAGCTCGCGCAGACGGCGATCGGCGAGCTCGAGCGGCTCATCGCCGGCGCGCGCACCCTGCCGGACTACTCGGTGACCCCGGAGCTCGTGCTCCGCTCCTCCGAGCTGCCGGTCCGCACCCGGTAGCGCGGCGGGCGCGGCGGCATCGTGGCCGGCGGGCTCAGCGGCGCACGTGCGCGGCCCGCTCCCGGGCCAGCCGCGTGAGGAATGCGGCGACGTCGTCGGTCGACCCGATCCGGGCCTGCGCGCGGGTGTCGGCGGTGCCCACCCGGATGCTCAGCCCCGGGAACCCGGACTCCTGCCGGGCGGCGAGGTGGACGAAGGCGTCCTCGTCGGTGGTGTCGTCGCCGATGTAGAGCGCCGCCGTGGCCTCCGTGCGCTCGATCATCGTGTCGAGGCCGTCGCCCTTCGTGTGCATCCGCACCCCGAACTCGACCATGTCGTGGCCGTCGAGCGAGCGCAGCTCGGGGTGGTCGGCGGCGAAGCGGCGCAGCTCGGCGGTGAAGAACTCCGCGCGCTCCGGCGAGCAGCCGCGGGTGTGGAAGGTGGCGCCGAGCGGCTTGCGCTCGATCCGCAGCTCGCCGTGCCCGGCGGCCGGGGTGGCGGCGGCGATCCGCTCGAACTCCGCGTCGAGGCGCGCGAGCAGCGCGCGCTCGCCGTCGTCCGGGGCCGCGGAGTAGCGGAAGGGATCGTCGGGATCGACAGCATCCGCCGAGGTGCCCGCTTGGCCGCCTGCCGGGCCGCCTGCCGGGACGCCGGCCGGGGTGCCGGCCGTGAGTCCGGAGAAGTCCTGCTCGACCCCGTGGGAGCCGACGAACAGCACCCGCTCCGGGGCCCGGCTCAGGTCCTTGAGCGCGGCGACGTTGCGCCCGGAGATGTAGCCCACCGCGGTGTCCGGCAGCGCGGCGAGTGACTCGACGGCGGCGGCGGATTCCGGGACCGGGGTCGACTGCGCGGGGTCGTCGCGGAGCGGGGCGATGACCCCGTCGAAGTCGAGGGCGACGAGCAGCCGGGCGGCCCCGGTCAGGGCGGTGATGTCGATCCGGTCCGGCGCCTGCAGGGGAGGGACGAGCGCGCTCACGTCGGCTGCCCGGATTCCGCCGGCTCGGTCTCTGTCGGCTCCGTGGGCTCGGGCGGCTCCTTCGCCTCGGCGGCCTCCCAGCGGCGCAGGTCCTTGTCGTCGTCGAGCGCCTCGAGGGTGTCGAGGAAGGAGCGCGACCAGGACTGCACGTCGTCGCGGATGAGGCGCCGGCGCAGGGCGCGCATCCGGCGGCGGCGCTCGGCGGGCTCCATCTCGATGGCGCGCAGGATGTTCGCCTTGAGACCGTCGATGTCATGCGGGTTGACGAGCACCGCCTGGTTCATGTGGTCGGCGGCGCCGGCGAACTCGGAGAGCACGAGCACGCCGTCCTCACCGGTGCGGCACGCGACGTACTCCTTGGCGACGAGGTTCATGCCGTCGCGCAGCGCGGTGACGAGGAGGATGTCGGCGGCGAGGTAGAGCGCCGTCATCTCCTCGCGCGGGAAGGAGTGGTGGAAGTAGTGGATCGCGGTGGTGCCGAGGTCGGAGTGCTCGCCGTTGATCCGGCCCGCGGCGAGCTCGACGTCGGTGCGGATCTGCTGGTACTGCTCGATCCGCTCGCGGCTCGGGGTGGCGATCTGCACGAGCGTGACCTGCTCGGGGTCGATCGAGCCGTCGGCGAGCAGCTCCCCGTAGGCCTTGAGGCGGTGGCTGATGCCCTTGGTGTAGTCGAGGCGGTCGACCCCGAGGATGAGCGTCTCCGGGTCGCCGAGGTCGGAGCGGATCTCCTGCGCCCGTGCGATGGTCTCCGGGTCCCGGGCGGCCGCGTCGAGGGTCGGGGTGTCGACGGAGATCGGGAAGGCGCGCGCCTCGGCGATGTGGGCGCCCGTGCCGGACTCCGGGTTCTCCGGGACGCGGATCTGGCTCGACTTCGTGGTGAAGCCGGCGTGGACGCGGGCGGCGCGGCGGAAGTTCGCGGCGTCCGCCGGGCGCTGGAAGCCGATGAGGTCCGCGCCGAGCAGACCGTTGAGGATCTGCGAGCGCCACGGCAGCTGGGCGAAGAGCTCGGCGGGCGGGAACGGGATGTGGTTGAAGAAGCCGATCGACACGTCGGGGCGGAGCGCGCGCACGAGCGCCGGGACGAGCTGCAGCTGGTAATCGTGGACCCATACGGTGGCGCCGGCCGCGGCGGTCGTCGCGGCCGCCTCGGCGAACCGGGTGTTGACCCGCAGGTAGCGCTCCCACCAGGTGCGGTGGAACTCGGGGGCGACGATGACGTCGTGGTAGAGGGGCCACAGCGTGGCGTTGGAGAAGCCTTCGTAGTAGCTGACGACTTCCTCGGAGCTCAGGGTCAGCGGGACGAGGTGCATGCCGTCGATGTCGAAGGGCTCGATGTCCTCGTCGGGGATCCCGGCCCAGCCGATCCACGCCCCGTCGTTGGCCTGCATGACCGGGGCGAGCGCGGTGACCAGACCCCCGGGTGAGGTGGTCCAGACCGGTTCCGGGCCCGAATCGTCGCGGTCGACCGGCAGGCGGTTGGCGACGACGACGAAGTCCGCGCCGTCGGGCGGCGGGGGGAGGGGCGAGGTGCGGGTGTCCTGGTCGGGCGGTGTGCGGGTCACAGTGCTCCTGCGTGTCGCGGTGCTCCTCGGGTCGAACCTCGGTCACGTGCGATTCTACTCTCTCGCGTAATGTGGATGAGGTGGCTATGGAAGAACTGGGCGGCTACCGCCTGCTCGAGCAGCTGGGCTCCGGCGGCATGGGCGTCGTGCATCTCGCGGTGGACGGGGAGAACAACCCCGTCGCCGTCAAGGTCCTCCACTCCCACATCGCCAACGACGAGACCTCCCGCAAGCGCCTGGCGCGCGAGGTGCGCACGCTGCGCCGGATCAAGCACCCGCGGATCGCCGAGGTGCTCGACGCCGAGCTCGAGTCCGAGCAGCCCTTCATCGTCACCGAGTTCGTCGACGGGATGACGCTGTCGGAGGACGTCAAGGAGAACGGGCCCTTCGCCGAGGACGAGCTCGTGCACTTCGGCCATGCGCTCCTCGACGCCCTCAACGCCGTGCACGAGGCCGGGGTCATCCACCGCGACCTCAAGCCGGCGAACATCATGATCATGGACGGCGAGCCGATGGTCATCGACTTCGGCATCGCGCAGGCCGCCGACGAGGTCAAGGTCACCGCGACCGGACTCGTCATGGGCACCCCGGGCTACCTGAGCCCGGAGATCGCCGACGGCAAGGCCTCGAGCGAGAAGACCGACTGGTGGGGCTGGGCGGCGTCGATGGCGTTCGCCGCGACCGGCCGCAACCCCTACGGCTCCGGCCCGCTCGAGGCGGTGCTCGGCCGGGTGGCGATGGGCCGGGCGAACCTCGAGGGCGCCCCGGCGCTGTTCGTCCCGCTGCTGCGGGCCTGCCTCGACCCCAAGCCCGAGCGCCGGCCCTCCGGCACGATGATCCTCGACGCGCTCGTCGACATCGAGTCCGGACGCATGCCGACCCTCGGCGGTCCGGTGCGCCAGGGCCCGTCGACCGGCGGCGCCGGTGCCGCCGCCGCGGGTGCGGCGGGTGCTGCGGCCGGGGTGGCCGCCGCGGGCGGCTCCCATGCCGCGACCGGTCCCGGCGGCACCTCGGTCATGCCCGCGGTGCCCGGTCCCACGGGCTACCCGGGCGCACCCGGAGACGCCCCCGGACGAGGCTTCCCCGGACACCAGCCCGCCGCCCACGGGGTGCCCCGGCAGTCGAACCCCGCGCACCCCGGGCACTCCGCCCTCCATCCGTACGCCGCGCAGCACCGCGACGGTCGGCCCATGCAGCCCGGGCACCCGCAGTCGGGGATGCCCCCGCAGCAGGTGCAGCCCGGCGGGCCGCGTCCTTACGGCCCGCTCGGCATCGACGGCCGCCCCCAGCAGCATCAGCAGGGCCCTGCGCCCGGCGGGCAGATGCAGGCGCCCGGGCCGCATCCGGGCATGCAGGGCCGGCTCATGCCGCCCGGCCCGCCCCGGCCGCCGCGCCTCGGCGGGCCCTGGGCCGTGCTCGCCCTCAACCTGCTGGCGATCGCGCTCACCCCGCTGGGACCGTTCATCATGATGATCGCGATGTACCTGTGGCAGGTCATCGCACGCACCGCCGGGTCGATGGCCCGGACCCGCAACTGGCGGCAGTTCGAGCGCGGGCCCGGCTCGGTGAGCCTGTGGTCCTCGGTCGGGTCGATGCCCGGTGCGCTCCTCGGCGCGGTCTTCACCTCGCTCTTCTGCATGATCCTGCCGCTCATCGCCGCCGGGGCGATCGCAGTGCTCATGCGCCTCGACGTGCTCGGCATCGTGCCGCGCGGGTTCTCCGAGTCCGCCGCGCTCTGGGCGGCGGCGCTCACCTGCGCCGTGGTGCTGTGGCTCGGCCCGGGGTCCACGAACCTGCGCCACGGCTCGCGGGTCGTGCTCAGCCCGGTGACCCGCACCTCGACCGGGGAGTGGGTCGCGGTCGCGATCTTCACCGTCCTCGCGGTGCTCGCCGTCATCACCGTGCTCACCGGCGCCGCGGTCACGTGGTGGCCGTCCCCGGCCAACCCCTTCGGGCTCATCCCCGAACCGCAGTTCCCGTAGGCGCCTGCCCGGTGAGTTCGCGCTCCTCCGGTGAGCCGGGCGACCCGTCGGGCAACCTGCGTGCTTCATGAATGGGCCGTGGTGGCCGGCGTCGTATCATGGCAGGGCGCCTCGGGCGCGGATCGAATCCACCATCAGCGAGACCCACGTGAGGAAACATGGCGAAGAACTCCTCGTCCGCAGCCGACCGGCGGCAGGCCGCGCGCGAAAAGGCGCGTCAGATCGCAGAGGCGCAGGCCAAGCGGGAGAAGACCGCGCGGACCGTCCTCTACACCGGTGTCGGTGTGGTCGTGGTCGCGGTGATCGCGGTCATCGCTTTCCTCATCTACCAGGCCGCGCAGCCGACGCCCGGCCCCAAGAACTACTCCGCCGGCTCGATCACCCTGGCGAGCGACGGCGAGTCGGTGCAGGCCTACGGCGCCAAGGGCGCCTCCGGCGATGACGCCCCGGCCGACGCGCCCGCGTTCACCGAGTCCGGCCTGCCCGACACCGCACCCGTGGTCACCGTCTTCATGGACTTCCAATGCCCGGGCTGCGCCGGCTTCGAGCAGGCGAACGGACAGACCCTCGACAAGCTCGTCGAGGAGGGCACCATCGCCGTCGAGTACCAGCCGGTCGCGATCCTCGACGCTCAGTCGCAGGGCAACGAGTACTCGACCCGCGCGGCGAACCTCATGGCCTGCGTGGCCGACAGCGGCCAGGCCGGCACCTACATGGACCTCACGAAGATCCTCTTCGAGAACCAGCCCGGCGAGGGTCAGACCGGGATGACCGACGAGCAGCTCCTCGGGTTCGCCGAGGAGGCCGGCGTGGACACCTCCGCGGCGACCACCGTGGAGGACGGCGCGACCGTCCAGCAGTGCGTGGAGAACGTGAGCTTCGACAAGTTCGTCGAGAACACCACGCAGGACGCGCTGAGCAATGGCCTGCAGGGTACCCCGCGCGTGCTCGTCAACGGCGAGGACACCGACTCCTGGCAGGACCCGCAGGGCTTCGCCACCGAGCTCCTCACCGCCGCCGGCGAGATCGGCTGAGCGACCCGGGCATCGGGTCCGAACATTTTGTCCGGTCCGATCCTCATGGAATACACTGCAACCGTCGTCCGGCCGGTGCGCTCGCGCGCCCGGACCGCGGACGGCCCGCCTCCTTAGCTCAGTTGGTAGAGCACCGCTCTTGTAAAGCGAAGGTCGTCAGTTCGAGTCTGACAGGGGGCTCACTTCTTCCCCGGCGCCACCGCCGTGGTGCTGTCGACGTGGTCGGTAGTGCCCCGTCCGGTCGTCCTGAACCGGTCCCGGTACTCCGAGGGCGTGGTCCGCAGGTGCCGGGCGAACACCCGCCGCAGCGTCTCGTCGCTGCCGAATCCGCTGCGCTGCGCCGCCCGCGTGACGCTCGCTCCCTCGAGCAGCAGGCGCTGCGCCTGTTCGAGCCGCACGCTCTCCACCCACCGGGTCGGGGGCATCCCGAGCTCCCGGTCGAACAGTCGGCTCAGGTGCCGCGGGCTCACCGCGGCGCGCGCCGCCAGAGCCGGCGCGGTGTGGTCGCCGGCCGGATCCGCGCGCACCGCCTCGATGACGGGGCGGAGCACCGGGTCGGGCGTGGCCGGCATCGGCGCGGCGGCGAACTGCGACTGCCCGCCGGGCCGCTGGAGGAACACCACGAGCTCGCGGGCAGTGCTGCGCGCGGCCTCGGCGCCCAGGTCGTCCTCGATGAGAGCGAGGCTGAGGTCGATGCCGGCGGTGATCCCGGCGGAGGTGAGGAACCGGCCGTCGCGCAGCTGGATCACGTCCGGGTCGACGTCGATCGCCGGGTAGCGGCGGGCCAGGGCCGAGGCGTGGCGCCAGTGCGTCGTCGCACGCCGCCCATCGAGCAGTCCGAGCTCGGCGAGCACGAACGCCCCGGTGCACACCGAGGCGACGCGGCGCGCGGGGCCGGCGAGCGCCTCGACCGCGGTGAGGAGGTCCGGGTCGACGGCCGGGCCGGCGAGGTGCTCCGCACCGGCGACGACGAGCGTGTCGACCGCCCCCGCGGCCCGGGCAGGGACGGTGTCCGCGATCGCCATCCCGGAGGAGGTGGTGACGGTGCCGCCGTGAGGGGAGAGGAAGTCGACGGCGTAGGAGCCGCCGGAGCGGCCGGCCAGGTGGAGCGCCTCGGCGGGACCGCTGGCATCGAGCATGGTGACCCCGTCGAACACGACGATGCCGACCCGCACGGGCGCGGGTGCGGGGTTCGGGGGCGCAGGGGAGTCCGCAGTGGTGGGGTGCGCACTCACGAGCATGTCCGAATCAGTGGGGTTTCAGTCTGGAAAGACATGGCTCCACCCTAATGCCTCCGACCAGACTGGAGTCAGCACGACTCCAGCAGCGCGGACCGGGGAGGCTCCTGGACCGCCACGACGAGAGGAAGAGCAGACATGACCGAGACCATCGCCGGAATCCGGATCCCCGACAGCACCCTGGCCCAGGAGGCCACCGCGCTCGTCCGCGACGTCGAGAACGACCTCGTCTACAACCACTCGCGCCGCGTGTTCCTGTTCGGCTCGCTGCGCGGACAGCGCGACGGGCTCGCCTACGACCCCGAGCTCCTCTACGTCGGCGCGATGTTCCACGACCTCGGGCTGACCGAGAAGTACCGGACCACCGACCAGCGCTTCGAGATCGACGCGGCGAACGAGGCGCGCCGGTTCCTCACCGCGCACGGCATCGCCGAGGAGCTCGCGGACCGCGTGTGGAACGCGATCGCCCTGCACACCACCCCGGAGATCCCGCTCCACATGGCCCCGGAGGTCGCGCTCGTCACCCGCGGCGTCGAGCTCGACGTGCTCGGCATCGATTACGACGCGGTGACGGACGAGCAGCGCGCCGCCGTCGTCGAGGCCCACCCGCGCCCCGACTTCAAGAACCGGATCCTGGCGGCCTTCACCGAGGGTCTCAAGGACCGGCCGGAGACGACCTTCGGCAACGTCAAGGCCGATGTGCTCCAGCACTTCCTCCCCGGCTTCGAGCGCACGGACTTCGTCGAGGTCATCAAGGCTTCGAAGTGGGCCGAGTGATCCGCTGACCGGTTCGCGTGTGTGAACGGGCGAGGCCGCTGGATGTGCGAGGCCCCGGGATCATGATGATCCCGGGGCCTCGTGCGTGTGGTGGTGGCTCACGTGTGGTGGCTCGTGAGTGTGATGGAGGCTCGGCGCCTCAGTCGCGGGTGAGGGTGCCGATCTCCTCGTGGTCGCCGTTCATCACCGTCATGGTCTCGCCGTCGATCTCGAGGTGCCGCGCCTCGCGTAGCCAGGTGTCGACGCCCATACAGGCCTTGAGAGTGGTGGCGAAGCGGGTGAGGGTGACGGTGGAGCCGTCCTGCTCGTACGTCGTCCCGATGCCGTTGCAGCCGTCGCTGCCCCCGACCTTGCCGTCCTCGGTGAAGTTCAGGTGCGGCTCACCCTTCTCGTCGGAGGACCAGCGGCCCACTACGGATTCCACGTCGTCTCCGTTCGTCGATGACACGGTGCCGCCGCACCCGGTGAGGAGCAGTGCGGATGCGAGGGCCAGGACTGCGAGGGGATGGTGCGTTCGGCGTCTCATGCCCCGAGTGTACTGACCGGGACTCCGGACCGACAGGGAAGTCCCTGGGCGCGGCGTGGGAGAGCGGGGGATGCACCGCCTGGCCCGGGATGCCGGGTCGACCTGCGACGATGCAGTGACTCCGGGAATACTGGGCACATGGAGTTCCCTCGATTCTGGTTCAAGGCCACCGGCACCGTCGCGCTCGACCGGCCCCGCGCACTCGAGGCCTGGGGGTGGTCGTCGACCTCCGAGGCCGAGGCGCGCGCCGTCGCCGAGGTCCGCCTGCGCCGTGCCGTCGCGGCGGCCGAATCCGCCGGCCGGATGCCCGAGCACGGGGAGTACTACCCCCGCGTCCCGCTCCGGGAGTCGGTCCTCGCCCTCGTGTCGGAGGCACGCACCGGCGTGGAGGCGGTCATCACCCGCAACCGCTACGGTGCCGAGGTGCTCAACACCGACCGGCTCTTCATCGCCGACATCGATGTGCCCGGCTGGGAGGAGGTCCCCGAGGAGACGGCGCGGCAGGCGACGACCGGGACCTCGGCCGGAGTGGGCGCCGGGAGTCCCCGCCGTGGTCTGCTCGGCAGGCTCTTCGCCCAGCCGGAACCGGCGCGGCCCGAGATCACCGAGGGCGCGGCAGTGGGGTACATCCGCGGATTCGCCGCCTGTCGCCCGGAGTGCGGGGTGCGGATCTACCGCACGCGGGCCGGGCTGCGGGTCATCCTCACCGGAGTCGGGGAGACCGCGGACACGGAGGCAGCCCAGGAGCTGCTCGCCGAGCTCGGGGCCGATCCGCGATACAGCGCGCTCGCCCGCGGTCACGCGAGCTATCGCGCCCGGCTCACCCCGAAGCCCTGGCGGGCCGGTTGGCACGCGCTCCCGGTTTCGGGCCGAGGTCGGTTCTGGGAGGGCGGCGAGGACGATCCCGCGTGGCTCGCGGCGTACCGGGAGCGCACTGCGCAGTTCGCGGTGTGCCGGCTGCTCGAGGAGATCGGGCCCGGAGGCAGTGCGACCGAACGCGAGGTCATCGCCTTCCACGATGCCGCCACGGGTGTCGGCCGGCCCGATCCGCTCGCCTGAGCAGAACACAGCCGTTGCGCGACCGTCGTCTTCCTGTGATTCGTTCGTTACGTTCACGCCGTCATTGGTCATATGGTCACGGATCGGTAAAGTCGACCGAGGTTGACCTCCCCCGAGGGTCCGGCACGTGCAGCAGCACACCGCTCCCCGACCACTCAGACCAGTTCGTATCGAAGTAGGGAATGCACACATGAGGAAGAGACTCCTTTCGCGCCCGGCAGCTCTCGCCGCAGCGGCGTCGCTGGGAATGACCGGCGTGCTCGTCACGGTTCCGTCCTCGGCCACCGAGCCGACCAAGGAAGCGTCCACGTCCGTCAAGTCCATGAGCAAGCAGGTGCAGGAGTTCGACGACGTCGAGGGCATCCAGGCCTACGGCACCGATGGCGAGGGCAACGTCGTCGTCGTCACCCTGCCGGAGTCGGAGCTCGGCGACGAGGGCGTCGAGAAGATCGAGGCTTTCCAGGGCGAGTACTCCAACGTCGAGGTCATCGAGATCGCCGAGCCGCTCCAGGCCTACGCGGAGAACCAGCTCGTCGGCGGCGCCGGCTACGCGACGACCGGCGAGGGTGTGGAGGGCGCCGGCCTGTGCTCGGTCGGCTTCACCGCCTGGGACCCGAACGGCGACCCGGCCGTCATCACCGCCGGCCACTGCACCGGTGACGACTCGATGACCACCGCCACGCGCACCCTTCCGTCCAAGGACACCGCTTTTGCCGGTGAGGAGTCGCCGACCGAGCTCATGGACCCGGCTCCGATGGGCACCTTTGGGTTCTCGCAGTTCGGCGGTCCGGGCCACTCGGAGGGTGCGGACCGCGATGTGAAATCCACCGACATCGCCGTCATCGACGTCGACAACCCGGATCTCGAGCTCCTCCCGCAGGTGACCGACTGGTCCACCGCCGGGGACGACGACCTCGCCGCCGGCATCGAGACGAACATCACCGCCGTCGGCGCCCCGCAGGAGGGCCAGCCGGTCTCCAAGAGCGGCCGCACCACCGGTCTCACCCACGACGACGATCTCGACATCGTCGACGGCTGGAGCCGGGTCGGCGTGTCCGGGACCGACTACCGCTGGGTCCGCGGATTCGCGGCGAACGGACTCGAAGGCGCACCCGGCGACTCCGGCGGGGCGATCTTCCAGGGCAGCACCGCGATCGGCGTCGTCAGCGGTGGCACCCCCGCCGAGGGCGGCAACGAGTCGTTCCTCTGGGGCACCTCGCTCGTCCACGCCCTGCCCCACACCGACGGCTACACCGTCGCGCTGTTCGTCGAGGCCCCGAAGGTGACCACCACCGAGGTCGAGCAGGGCGCACGCGTGCCCGGCACCGCCCCGGCCGGCGCGGAGGTCACCGTCACCCCAGTGGGCGGCGGAGAGCCGATCACCGTCACCGCGGATGACAGCGGCAACTGGAGCTTCGAGGCCCCGCAGGAGCTCGGCGAGCAGGAGTACACCGCTGTGGCACGCCAGGGCGAGTACAACGTCTCCGATGAGGCCTCCTTCGCCATCACCGTGGTCGAGGCCTCCGATGACGAGCCGACCCCGCCCACCCCGGAACCGGATCCGACCGATGACCCGGCTCCGACTCCGACCGACGATCCTTCGGACGAGCCGACCGAGGACCCCTCGGCCACCCCGACCGAGGACCCCACCACGCCGGCTCCGACCGATGAGCCGACCGAGGAGGCCCCGGCCGAGCGCGAGCTCACCATCGACCCGCGCCGCGTGTCCGTCTCGGACTTCGTGAACGAGGACGAGGGCGTGAACATCACCGGCACCGGCTACGCTCCGGGCCAGGTCGTCGAGCTCGAGGTGTTCCCGCAGAACGACTCGGTGAACGACTTCACGCTCGAGGGCACCGCTGACGAGAACGGCGTCGTGACCTTCGGTGTCTACGGCACCAACGCCGCCAACGCCGACGTCTACCTCGGCACCTACGAGGTCCGCGTGGCCGCCGCCTCTGACGACGACGCCGCGAACGCCGGCTCCGAGGCCGCTCCGGCGGCCGGTGCCTACGCCGCGGGCGACGCCGACGAGCCGCTCACCGGTTCGTTCGAGGTCGTGGCCGACGAGGGCGCCGCACCGGGCGAGGACGAGAACGGTGACGGCAACCTGCCGCGCACCGGTACCGAGCTCACCGGACTCGGCGTGGGCGCAGGCCTGCTCGTGGTCGGCGCAGCCGCGGTCTACGTGACCACCCGTCGCACCAAGAAGGGCCAGGCCTGATCCGATCTGATCGGTTCACCTGATCCGACGGCCTGATCCACCCGGAGGGCACCGACACCACCACGGTGTCGGGGCCCTCCGCCATTCACCCCTCAGTTTCCGAAGGTTCCTGAGAACGATTCCGCGATTCTTCGCAAAGTCGATGGGCGCCGGGAGCCTTCAGAGCGATGTGCGCCCTCAGGACGAACAGGTGCCGAGCCGCTCTGGTGCGGGGTCCCCCTTGTGGCCCGCGGCTGCCGCCGAGGTGCCCCTCCCGTTCCGGCGGTTCCCGCAGGCGAGGTGCCCGCCTGTTCCTGAACTCGTCCGGCGAGGTTCCTGCTTCCTCTCGTGCTTCCGCTCAAGCGTGTGTCTGTTGCAGCACCATCGTCCTGGGTATGTGTCTCCAACAGCACCCGGTCGCCGAGGTCCCCACCCACCACCATTGCCGGGTGCCAAGGTGCGCCTCCCGCGCTGGCGCCCCGGTGACCTGGGCTTTCATGCGTACAGGGCTCGTGTCTGTGGGTGCCGATAGCGTGGGTGGCATGAACGAGGAGCCCCGTTTCCGCACCGGTGACATCACCGGTCTGCGCGGCGCGCTCACGACCATGGTGGCTGTTGAGTCCGAGGCGGATGCGATCGAGCGGGTCCGTGCTCTCGAGGAGCTCAAGGCCGCAGCCGCGGCCGCGCAGGCCCGCGCCGCGGCCACCCTGCATTCCCTCCGCACGGACGCGGAGGCCGAACGCGGGGTGCCGGCGGAGAAGCGGTGCCGGGGCTTGGGTGCGGAGGTCGGGTTGGCCCGCCGGGAGT
The DNA here is from genome assembly GCF_023072605.1 of Brevibacterium sp. R8603A2. Classification (NCBI taxonomy): domain Bacteria; kingdom Bacillati; phylum Actinomycetota; class Actinomycetes; order Micrococcales; family Brevibacteriaceae; genus Brevibacterium; species Brevibacterium sp. R8603A2. Next base: position 317,542 of record NZ_JALLGN010000001.1, on the reverse strand, counting down.
CCCCGACGCGCGGTTCCCGGCTCCTCGCCCTGTCCCGCACACTTAGCGACGACATGCCGTGCGCGCTGGCGGGGCTCGAGTCCGGTGCGGTGTCGGAGGAGAAGGCCCACACCCTGCACCGCGAGACCTCTTGGCTGCCGGCAGAGAAACGTCGATTGGTCGACGAGCTCATGGCCGACCGGCTCGATCGGGTGGGTGTGCGGCGGCTCGCCGCTGAAGCCCGGGCGCATGCTCAGCGTCTCGATCAGGAGGCCGCGGTCGAGCATCTGGCGCGGTGTGAGAAGGAGCGTCGAGTGAGCGTCCGGCCGGCACCGGGCGGGATGGCCTACCTCACCGCGCTGCTCCCACTGCGCCAGGCCGTCGCGGCGTACGCGAACCTCCAGAAGACTGCCGCCACCCTGGTGGGCACGGGGGAGGCGGGGGAACGGACTGCAGGGCAGGTCGCTGCGGATCTGCTCGTCGAGCGGGTCACCGGGCAGGAGACCGCGGATGCGGTGCCGGTCGAGGTGCACCTCGTGATGACGGATTCCACTCTGCTGGCTGATGGTGATGTTCCGGGGTGGGTTGCCGGTCATGGTCCGGTGCCTGCTGGGGCTGCTCGGCGGATGCTTGCTGATCCGGAGGGTTCGGTGTTCCTGCGGCGGCTCTTCTCGGCTCCGGGGTCGGGTGGTCTGGTGGGGATGGATTCCCGGAGGCGGGAGTTCTCCGGTCTGCTGCGGCGGATGATCGTGGTGCGGGATGACACGTGCCGGACTCCGTTCTGCGATGCTCCGATCCGCCACATCGACCACGCCAGGCCACATCGCGACGGCGGTGCAACAGATTTCAGGAATGCTTCGGGGGTGTGCGCGGCGTGCAATTACGCGAAGGAGAACCCGGGGTGGAGGCACGAAGCGGACCCCGATCGGCTCGCCGTCACCACCCCGACCGGAGCCAGGTATGAGGCGCCCACTCCACCGTTGATCGGGGGAGCGCACCGGCAGCCCGGGACCGCGCCTCCCTGCCGAGGGGAACCCCCACCACATGACGACCCGGTCGTGTCCGGGTGGAACGACCCGAAGCGGGTGGGGCCGAACCGAGATCACGCAGGTCAGCCGACACGGCCGCGTGTGGACACCAGCCCAGGAGCGTCGGCCAAGGACGGGTCGACGGTCGATGGGAAGTCCACGGAGCGCCGAGGGGTGGAACGCCGAGGTGCAGTGTCGAACGTCCCCGTGCCGACCAACCGTGCCGTGCGGCTGATCCGTCCGCGATCCACGGACACGGGTTCGGATTCGCGCTCGGGTCGGGGTTCGGATATCCGCTCAGGCACGAGTTCGACCGGACACATACGGGGGAGCGGAGTTGAGAAGACCGTGCGGGCGCACCTCACCGCCTACTCCGCGACTGCTCGCACCACCGGGCAGCTCCCGCCCATCGATGCCTATCGGTTCCCCGTGCTCGCCGGCTGAACGACCTCGACCTCAGCCGCGAACCCGACGTGTCCGATGATCGCGCCCGACCGACCCCGCCGGCGCGGTGGTGGACCACGACTGCAGGCTTGCGCGAATCAGCGGAGAGGGCTGATCAGCAGAATCGAAGTCGTCCGTCTGCCGCAGCCACCGCCGATCGGCCGTGGTGCCTGCCTCCCACCGAACCACCGGACTCAGCAGAGGCCGCCCACCGGGTGGTGGACGGCCTCTGCTCCAGCGGGTCACTCCATGGGGTTCATCGTGTCGGTATCAGTGCGTCGGCATCAGCTCACCGACCGCAACCCCGCGAACCTCATCCGATCACTGGTTCGGGTTCTGCCACGGCGGGCGGGGCGGGATCGCCGGTCCACCCTGCTGACCACCCTGCTGGCCGCCGAAACGACCGAGGCCCTGCTGCCCCTGCTGGCTCTGCGCGCGCTGCTGCGCCTCGCGCGCCTGCTGGAGCTCGCGCTGGCGGCGCTGCTGCTCCTCGAGCATGCGCTGCTTCGCTGCGGCCTGACGCTCCTCATCGACCTCGTCCTCCTCGGCACCCACGCGGGCGTGGTCGACCTCCTGCGCGGCGAGGAGCGAGTTGCGGATCTCGGTCGTCATGTCCCCGATCGTGCCCGGGTTCGACGGGAGGAACAGTACGTTCGACCGTCCGTTGCGGGCCACGTCCTGCATGGTGTCGAAATACTGGGTCATGAGGAGCAGCTGCTCGGCGGTCCGCTCGATGCCGGCCTGCTTGAGCATCTCGTACTGCTCGGCGATGCCGATCGCGATCGCCTTCCGCTGCGCTGCCACACCCTCACCCTGGAGGCGCTTGGACTCGGCCTCCGCCTCGGCCTGGGTGACCCGCTTGATCTTGTCCGCCTCGGCGAGCGCCTGGGCGGCCACCCGGTCACGCTGCGCCGCGTTGATCGAGTTCATCGAATCGCGCACCCGCTGATCGGGGGAGATGTCGGTGACGAGGGTGTTGATGATCCGGAAGCCGTAGCGGGCCATCGACTCCGACAGGCGCTGCTCGACGCTCGAGGCGATGTCGTCCTTCGACTCGAACGCGGAGTCGAGCGTCAGCGTCGACAGCGAGGAGCGCACGGTGTCGAACACGTAGGAGCGGATCTGCTCCTCCGGGTTCGCCAGCCGGTAGTAGGCGTCGACGACGCTCTGCTCGCTCACCACGTACTGCACGGCGACGGGAATGGTGACGAAGACGTTGTCCTTGGTCTTCGTCTCGATGTTGACCTCGAGCTGCTGGACACGCAGGGAGATCGGCCGCGTGGTCGTCTCGACGAACGGGACCTTGGTGTTGAGGCCCGGCCGCGCGACCTTCTTGAACTTGCCGAAGCGCTCGACGATGACGTTCTCCTGCGTGCGCACCGTGAAGAAGATGCTCGAGCGCAGGCCGCCGAACAGCAGCGCGGCGAGGACGATGAGTATGACGATGATGACGACGACGGCGATGCCGATGCCGATGACGGCGTCCATAGTGGGTGCCCCTTGGTGTCGGTGTCGGTTTCCTCCACCCTAACGAAGTCGACTGCATCTCCGCTGGGTGCTGTGCATCTCCGCCGGGCGCTGTTCGAGCCGCATTCGTCCTCGCCTATTCTTGAACGCGTGATCGGTGCCCCTGCCCGATCCCCGCGTCACCGGCTCGCTCACCCGACCGGCCCAGCACCACCGCGCGTCAGCACCACCGCACGCCCGCACCACCGAGCACACGCACCACCGAATCATCCGAACTATCCACGAGGCGGCACCCGTGAGTCACACCCCGGCACGCACCACCGAGCCCAGCGGCGCACCCACGGGCGCGCTCGACCGCTTCTTCCACATCAGCGCACGCGGCTCGACGGTCGGCCGGGAGATCCGCGGCGGGCTCGCGACGTTCTTCGCGATGTCCTACATCGTCGTGCTCAACCCGCTCATCATCGGTGCGGCCGCCGACAGCACCGGCCTGTTCCTCGGCGGCGGCACCGAACCCAACCTGCCCGCCGTCGCAGCCGCCACCTCCTTGGTCTCCGGTCTCCTCACCATCCTCATGGGCGTCGTCGGCAACTTCCCGATGGCGGTGTCCTCCTCCCTCGGCCTGTCGGCGTTCATCACCTACGGCATCGTCGTGCTGCCGGGCATGACCTGGGCCGACGCCATGGGCCTCGTCGTCATCGAGGGCATCATCCTCCTCATCCTCGTCCTCACCGGCTTTCGCTCCGCGATCTTCAACGCCGTGCCCGGCCAGCTCAAGACCGCGATCAGCGTCGGCATCGGCCTCTTCATCGCTCTCATCGGCATGATCAACGCCGGCTTCATCTCCCGCGGCTCGGGCGCCGGCCTCGAGCTCGGCACCGGCGGCTTCCTCACCGGCTGGCCGATGCTCGTGTTCCTCATCTCCCTGCTCGCCCTCTTCGTCATGTGGGCCGCCCGGGTCCGCGGCGCGATCCTCTACTCGATCGTCGGCGCCACGGTCCTCGCCCTCGTCCTCGAGGCGGTGTTCCGGATCGGCCCCAAGACCGGTGCCGACGGCGAGGTCGCCAACCCGCAGGGCTGGGGCCTCACCGTCCCCACCCTCGACCAGCAGTGGTTCACGCTGCCCGACCTGTCCCTCCTCGGCAGCTTCAACCTGCTCGGCTCCTGGCAGCACGTCGGCGTCGTCGCCGCCGCGCTCGCCGTGTTCACCCTCCTCCTCGCGAACTTCTTCGACCTGCTCGGCACCATGGTCGGCATCGCCAACGAGGGCGACATCAAGGACCGGCACGGCGAGATCCCGCAGTCGAAGCGCATCATGGTCGCCGACGCGCTCGGCGCGATCGGCGGCGGCATGGGCTCCACCTCGGTGAACTCCGGCTTCGTCGAGTCGACCGTCGGCGTGGGCGACGGCGCGCGCACCGGCCTGGCGAACGTCGTCACCGGGATCATGTTCCTCGCCACGATCGTGCTCGCCCCGCTCGCCGCCGTCATCCCGACCGAGGCGGCCGCCGCCACCCTCGTGCTCGTCGGCTTCCTCATGATGCAGCAGATCGTGCGCGTCGACTGGGCCGACGTCGAGATCGCGATCCCGGCGTTCATGACCATCGTCCTCATGCCGTTCTCCTACTCGATCACCAACGGGATCGGCGCCGGCTTCATCACCTACGTCGTCATCAAGCTGTTCCGCGGCAAGGGGCGCGAGGTGCACGCCCTGATGTACGTCACCGCCGCCCTGTTCGTCGTGTACTTCGTCTCCGGCCCGCTCCAGGCGGCGCTCGGCGACTGAGCGGCGCCCGGCCCGGCGCCGCCGCCTCTAGGCTGGAGCCATGGATCCGACAACACTGGTCAACCTCGGGCTCGTCCTCCTCTTCGTGCTCATCGGCGGACTCTTCGCCGGCACCGAGATGGCCATCGTCAACCTCCGCGAATCCCAGATCACCCGGCTCGCGGAATCCGGACCGCGCGGCCGGCGCACCGCGGAGATGGTGCGCAACCCCAACCAGTTCCTGTCCGCCGTGCAGATCGGCGTCACCGTCGCCGGCTTCTTCTCCTCCGCCTACGGCGCCTCGACCATCGCCCCGGACCTCGCCCCGCTGCTCGCCGGGATCGGCATCCCCGACGCCGCCGCGGCCACCGTCGCGCTCGTCGTCATGACGCTGATCATCGCCTACCTCTCGCTCGTGCTCGGCGAGCTCGTCCCCAAGCGCCTGGCGATGCAGAACGCGATGGCGATGACCCGCTTCGTCGGCCCCCCGCTCGTCGTCTTCGGCCGGCTCATGCGCCCGGTGATCTGGCTCCTGTCGGTGTCGACGAACGCGGTGATCCGGCTCCTCGGCGGCGACCCGCACGTCAACCGCGAGGCGGTGTCGACCGAGGAGATCCGCGCCATGGTGTCGAGCTCGGAGGAGCTCGATGCGCTCGACCGCAAGGTGCTCCACGACGTGTTCGAGGCCGCCGAGCGCACCGTCGTCGAGGTGATGAAGCCCCGCCCCGACGTCGAGTTCGTCGAGGGTGCTGCGACCATCGCCGAGGTGCGGGCCCAGGTCCGGCACCTCCAGTACAGCCGCTACCCGGTGACCGGGGAGGACTACGACGATGTGCTCGGCTTCTTCCACGTCCGCGACCTGCTCCACGTCGACGACCCGGAGGCCATCACCGCCGCGCAGATCGTGCGCGAGATGCCCGCGCTGCCCGGCACCGTCGAGGTGCTCAGCGCACTGAGCCGGATGCGCGCCGGCGGCGACCAGATCGCCCTCGTCGTCGACGAGTACGGCGGCACGGACGGGATCGTCACGATGGAGGACCTGCTCGAGGAGCTCGTCGGCGAGATCTACGACGAGTACGATGCCGCACTCACCGTCGACGACGCGGTCCACCGCGACGGCGAGGTGAGCGAGGTCGACGGCGGGCTCATCCTCCAAGAGGCGAGCCAGCAGACCGGCGTCGAGCTGCCCGACGAAGGCGGCTACGAGACCGTCGGCGGGCTCGTCATGGCACTCCTCGGCCGGATCCCGGAGGAGGGCGACTCCGTCACCACCGACGACGCCGCGCTCACCGTCGTCGCCATGGACGACCGCCGGGTCGCCCGGGTGCGGATCGAGCCGCGCGATGCGCCGCCGGACACGCCCGAACCCTGAATCCCCCCGCGGGACCCGTCACTCCTCCGGCCGCACCCGCACGAGCTCGGGGAGCTTGGCCTGCACGAAGTCCCCGGAGCTCGCGCCCCGCAGCCGGCGGCCCACCCACGGCGCCAGATGCTCGCGCACCCAGTGCGCCTCCTCGGCCACCGCGGTGCGGATCGGCCGGTTCGGCCGGTCGGGCATGTGCACCCCGGCGCTCGGCAGCGGGGCGCGCTCGAGCGCGGCGAGCGCCTGGTCGGCGACGAGCTCGTGCCCGGCGGGGCTCAGGTGGATCCGGTCCGGCGCCCACATCTCCGGGCCGTAGAGGTCCCGCAGCCCCCACATGTCGAGCATCGTGCAGTCGTGGCGCTGAGCGATCGACCACAGGTGGGAGTTGTAGATCGCGACCCGGGGCCGGAGCTGCTTGATGAGCGGGGTCGCCCGGCGGGTGTCGTAGCCGTTGCCCATGAGCACCGCGATGCCGGCCTCCCGCAGCGCGACGACCGCCTCCTCGAACTTCGCCGCGATCGCGTCGATGTCGGTGCCCGGCCGCATGCAGTCGTTGCCGCCGCCGACGATCGACACGAGATCCGGCGCGAGCTCGAGCGCGCGCGGCACCTGCTCCTCGATGATCGAGTCGACGAGCCGGCCGCGGATCGCGAGGTTCGCGTACCGCAGGTCCTCGGAGCCGACGGGGCTCGTGACGAGCTGTTCGGCGAGCCGGTCGGTCCACCCGCGGAACCGGTCCGGGGTGCCGTCGGGGGAGGGGTCCATGAGGCCCTCGGAGAAGGAATCGCCGATGGCGACGTAGCTGGTGATGCGTTCGATCATGGGGCGATCCTACTCGGGGTGGGAGGCTCCCCGGCGTCCGGGAACCGCGCGAACGCCGCTTCGAGCGCGGCCTTCCGCTCGGCCTGCCCGGCCGGGATCTCCCCGCCGAGGTCGGAGCCGGCGGCGAGCGCACGGCACCAGCGGGAGACGAGCGCGCAGCGCTCAGCGGCAGCGCCCGTGGCGTGGGCGAGCCGCACGATCTCCCCGGTGAGGTAGTCGGTCTCGATCGACCCGGTGCCCCGCGCCAGGGACTGCCAGGAGGAGGATCCGAACTCCTCGACGCCGGGCACCTCGCCCATCTGCAGGCGATCGGCGATCCCGTACCGTGCCGGGCCGTTCGACAAGTACTCGATCCCGGCCGCCCGGTACACCGCCTTCGCCTCGGTGCGCATCTCCCGGGCGAGCTCGGTGAGATCCGCCCCGGGGCCGAGGATCGCGTCGAGTCCGTTCGCGAGGTTCGAAAGGAGCTTGGCCCAGGCGTGCTCGGCGATGTCCTCGACCGGCACGAACTCGAAGCCGGCACCTCGGAAGTCCGCGGCGACCTCGTCGAGCACCGAGTCGGTCCGCGCGGCGGCGGTGACGGGGCCGGTGAAGAACCCGCCGAGCGCCGGGTGCATGCGCACGACGACCTCGCCGGGCTCGGTGTGCAGGGCCGGCAGCCAGATCGTCGTCGACCACACGCGGGCGAACCAGCGCGGGGCGATCCGGGCGGCCTCGACGCCGTTGAGGAAGAGGAGGAGCGGGAGGCGCTCCCCGGCGGTCCCGACGACGGCCCCGGCGGTGTCGTGGACGGGCTCGTCGGTCCAGTCGCGGAGCGCGCTGAGTGCCTGGTGGGTCTTCGTGGCGAGAATGAGCACATCGTGCGTGCCGAGGACCACCTCACCCGGTTTCCGGACTACCGTGGGATGTGCTGTGATGGTCCGGTCCGGGCTCCGCAACCGCAATCCCGTGGACTCGATCGCCCGGGCGTTGTCCCCGCGGGCGACGAGCACGACCTCCGTGCCGGAGTCGGCGAACGCCGCCCCGATGGCCCCGCCGATCGCGCCGGCGCCGATCACGATGTACCTGCTCATACGCCCACGCTAGCCAAGGAGGACGGCGATGTACCAGCCTGTTCCGGTCCGATTCGGAACGACCGTCGCGATCACCGGCGGGACGGTCGTCCCCGTCGCCGCCGGCGAGCAGCGCGCGGAGCCGATCGAGAACGGCACCGTGCTGGTGACCGACGGGCGGATCACCGCCGTCGGCCCCGCCGCCCGGGTGACCATCCCCGAGGGCGTGCGCACCGTCGACGCCGCCGGCGGCTTCATCACCCCCGGCCTGCTCGAGTCCCACGGGCACCTCGGCCTCCACGAGGAGGGGGAGTCCGACGCGGACAACGACGTCAACGAGAAGACGAACCCCAACGGGGCGGCGCTGCGCGCCCTCGACGCGATCAACCCCGCCGACGTCGGCTTCCGCGATGCCCTGCGCGGCGGCGTCACCTCCGCCGTCATCAAGCCCGGCTCCGGCAACCCGATCGGCGGGAGGACCGCGGCGATCAAGACCTGGGGGCGGATCGTCGACGAGATGCTCATCAGCGAGGCGGTGTCGGTCAAGGCCGCGCTCGGCGAGAACCCGAAGAACGTCTACGGTCGGCAGCAGAAGACGCCCTCGGTGCGCATGGGCGTGTCCCGGATCATCCGCGAGGCGTTCGTCGCCGCCCGGAACTACGCCGCCCACAAGGAGGAGGCGCGCGAGCTCGGCGTCATCCACGACGAGGACCTCGCGCTCGAGACCCTGTGCCAGGTGCTGCGTGGCGAGCTCGCCTTCGACCAGCACTGCCATCGCGCCGACGACATCGCCACCGCGATCCGGCTGTCCGAGGAGTTCGGCTACCGGCTCGTCGTCAACCACGGCACCGAGGGCCACCTCATCGCCGACTACCTCGCGGAGAAGGGTGTCGACGTCATCGTCGGCCCGCTGCTGACTTCCCGGTCGAAGATCGAGCTGCGCAACCGCGCGATGAGCACTCCAGCCGTGCTCGCCGCCGCGGGCGTGCGGATCGCGCTCACCACCGACCACCCGGTGGTGCCGATCGATCTCCTCATCAACGAGGCCGCGCTGTGCGTGCGCGCCGGGCTCGACCCGGTGACCGCGCTCGAGGCGCTCACCATCAACCCCGCCCGCATGCTCGGCCTCGACGAGCGCCTGGGCTCGCTCGAGCCCGGCAAGGACGCCGACGTCGTCGTGTGGTCCGGCGATCCGCTCGCCCTCGAGTCCCGCGCCGCCCACGTGTTCGTCGACGGCCGCGAGGTCTATACGCACGACTGGGAGACCGGCGAGGCGCGCGTCGCGGACCCGTTCGGGAAGACCTACATCCACCTGCCATGACCAACGAGGACGACGACACCCAGGAAGTGCCGATCATCGACCCCGAGGCCGAGACGCCGGCCCGCGGCATCCCGCAGGTCGCCGAGGCGCCCGCCGGCGACCCGGCACCCGCCGGCGACCCGGTGCCCCCGGCCCCGACCCAGCGCGCCTCCGAGGGCTCGACGGTGACGGGTGAGACCCCGGAGGACGATGCCGACGAGGCCGCCGCGGAGGCCGCTCTCGACGCCGCCGAGGCGCAGCTCGCCGCCGAGGCCACGGAATCCGGTGCGGCCGGCGAGGCGACGACGGAGACCCCGGCCGGGGGCACGACGACCGCGACGCCGAACGCCGGCTCGCCGATCCCGCAGCCCTCCGAGCAGCCGGTCGCCGAACCGCAGACCGGGGCCGGGGGCGCTGCCGTCGAGTCCTCCGCGGACTCCGTCACCGCCTCCGTCGCCCGCGAGGCCGAGGACGCCGACGGCTCCGGAGAGCCCGCAGGGGCGCGCGGGGCCGAGGCCGCCGGCGGCGAGGAGACGCCGCCGGAGTTCGTCGAGGTCGCCGTCGACTCCGCGCCCCGGGGCTCCCGCCCCGCCGAGTCCGAGACCCCGCGCTCTGCCGACGAGAAGCCGGTGAGCCGGCGGGCGAAGAAGCTCATCGAGCTGACCCGGCCCGCCGGTGCGAACTCCAAGCGCGTCGCGGAGAAGATCGCCCGCAAGGCCGTCGGCCGCATCGTCACCGACAACTCGCCGTCGACCCAACCGATCCCGATCATCGCCGCGCTCAAGGGCACGCCCTACCAGGCGCCGGTCGCCACCGTGGTGAAGACCGAGGAGGAGGCGCGGATGATCCTCGACCTCGCGGTCGACATCGGCGCGATCATGCTCCGCGCCGGTGCCGGGTCCGCCGACGTCGAGGTGTCCGTCATCGCCACCTGCACCTCGCTCGGGCTGCTCGACGTCGAGGTGGACCTCACTTCGAACTCGCTCACCGTGCACTACGCGAACCCCGACGGCACCTTCATGACCGTCATGCGCGTCAATCGTGAGGAGTCCATCCACTTCGCGAAGCTCGCCTCCGTCCACACCCTCGTGTCCGACATGGCCGACGGGAGGATCGACTACCTCGAGGCCCGCGAACGGATCGACGCGATCCGCCGGCAGCGCCGCCCCTACGGCGAGACGTTCGTCACCGTCGCCTGGGGCCTCCTTGCCGGGTGCTTCGTCCTCCTGCTCGGCGGCGGCTACATCGCCTCGTTCCTCGGGTTCATCATGGCCATCGTCAACGACCGGTTCGGCGCCCTGCTGGGACGGACCGGGATGCCGCCGTTCTTCACCATCGCCGCCCAATCGATGTTCACCACCCTCGTCGCGATGACGGCCTGGACCTTCGACCTCATCGCCGGTCCGCAGTACCTCGTGGCGAGCGGGATCGTGCTCCTGCTGCCCACGCTCGGCCTGTTCTCCGCGGTGCAGGACTCGCTGACGAAGTTCCCGCTCACCGCCGCCAGCCGCACCGTCGAGGTGTTCATGTCGATGGCCGGCATCGTCTCCGGGATCGCGCTCGGGCTCCGGGTCGGGATGCTCATCGGACTCTCGCCGATCGAGATCGTCGTCGAGTCCGGGGGAGTGGAGGCGCTGTCGACGATCATCTCGCTCATCGCCGCCTCGATCGTCGCCGCCTGCGGCTCGATCGGCAACCAGGCCGCCCGCCGGATCATCCTGCCGGCCGCCGGCGTCGGACTCATCGGCTTCTTCGCGCTGACCGGGCTCGGCGTGATCGGGCTCGGCACTATCATCACGAGTCTCATCGCGGCGACCGTCGTCGGCTTCCTGTGCCGCCCGATCGCGCTGTGGCGCGGTGCGCCGGCGATCGTCATGCTCATCCCGGCGATCTTCCCGCTCCTCCAGGGCCTGTCGATCTTCTCCGCCGTCTACGAGATCGTGCAGTCCCAGGACGCGGTGCCGCTGTCCGCCGGCCTGTCCTCGCTGTTCACTGCAGTCACCGCGAACGCCGCGCTCGCCGTCGGCGCCGTGCTCGGGAACTTCCTCGCCCGCCCGCTCGGCATGCACAAGCGCCGCTCAGAGCCGCCAGTCGACCCCGCGCCCGCCGCGTGATTCGAGCTCCGCGTTCGCGCGGCTGAATGGGCGCGAGCCGAAGAACCCGCGGGACGCGGCCAGCGGCGAGGGGTGCGGTGAGGCGATGATCGGGACGTCGCCGAGCCGCGGTCCGAGCGCCTGCGCGTCGCGCCCCCAGAGGATCGCCACGAGCGGCCCGCCGCGCTCGGCGAGCGCCTCGATCGCGCGGTCGGTGATCGCCTCCCATCCCTTGCCGCGGTGCGAGGCGGGTGCGCCGGGTGCCACCGTGAGGCAGCGGTTGAGGAGCATGACGCCCTGCTCGGCCCAAGGCCGCAGGTCGCCGGAGGCCGCCTTCGGGATCCCCAGGTCGGCCTCGAGCTCGGTGTAGATGTTCTGCAGGGACCGCGGGAGCGGCCGCACCTCGGGCGCGACGGCGAAGGACAGACCGATCGGGTGCCCCGGGGTGGGGTAGGGATCCTGGCCGACGATGAGCACCCGGACGTCGGCGAGCGGTTCGACGAAGGCGCGGAACACCTGGTCGCCGGCCGGCAGGTAGTGGCGGCCGGCGGCGTTCTCCGCTCGCAGGAAGTCGCCCATCCGGCGGATGTCGCCTGCGACGGGTGCGAGTGCGGCGGCCCAGTCGGCGGCCATGATCTGCGAGAGCGGGGGCGGGGTGTCGGGCATGCCTCACAGGGTAGTGCCTCGGTAGTGCCTCACCCACAGGGCACATGGCCGGTGCGCTCTTCGCGTTCGGCGTGCACAGCGGCTGTGCGCAGGCGGTCCGCGCAGGGGAGTGACCGGGTGCTCCGGTGACGGATATGCTCGGAGGCGAGTGCACTGTCGAACCGATGCTGCGGAAGGATGGATGTGATGGCGACAATCGCCTGGATCGGCCTGGGGAACATGGGCCACCCGATGACTGCGAACCTGGTGGGGGCCGGCCACACCGTGCGCGGCTTCGACCTCTCCGCCCCCGCCCTCGAGGCCGCCGCGGCCGACGGCGTGATCGCCGCCGGGTCCTCGACCGAGGCGCTCGCAGGTGCGGAGATCGCGTTCACCATGCTGCCGCGCGGGGAACACGCGCTCGCCGCCTACCAGGGGCCCGACGGGATCTTCGCGAACGCGGCCCCGGGCACCCTGCTCATCGACTGCTCGACGATCGATGTCGCCTCGGCCCGCACGCTGCACGACGAGGCGGCCGCGGCCGGCTTCGAGTTCCTCGACGCCCCCGTGTCCGGCGGCATCGCCGGGGCGCAGAAGGGAACGCTCGCCTTCATGGTCGGCGGCGAGCCGGACGTGGTGGAGAAGGCCCGGCCGTTCATCGAGCCGATGGCCGGCAACATCATCGCCACCGGCGAGGCGACGACCGGCCAGGCGGCGAAGATCTGCAACAACCTCATGCTCTTCATCAACATGGTGTCGACCTCGGAGGCGGCGGTGCTCGCCGACCGCCTGGGCCTCGACCACCGGGTGTTCCACTCGATCGCCAGCGTGTCCTCGGGCGACTCCTGGCCGCTGCGCACCTGGTACCCGTACCCCGGCGTCGTCGACTCCTCCCCGGCGAACAACGACTTCGCCCCCACCTTCACCGCCGACCTCGCGAACAAGGACATCACGCTCGCCCTCGCCGCGGCCGAGGAGACGGACACCCCGCTCGTCCTCGGCACCATCGTGCAGGAGATGCTCCAGCAGGTGTCCGACGCCGGCGCCGGCGACCGCGACTGCTCCATCGTCAAGAAGATCGTCGACGGGACCTTCCCGTCCTGAACCCGCGCCCCGCACCCGGAAGCGCTCCGGGCCCGCACGCTACGAGAGGAACACTGTGACCGACTTCCCAGCACCGAAGGACTGGAAGATGTACATCGGCGGCGAATGGGTCGATGCCGCCGACGGCTCCCGCACCGAGGTCATCACCCCGATCGACCGCAACCAGGTCGTCGCCACCGTGCCCGACGGCAAGGCCGAGGACGCCGACCGCGCCGTCGCCGCCGCCCGCGCGGCCTTCCCCGCATGGGCCGGCCTCCACTTCAAGGAGCGCCAGAAGCTCATCCTCCGCTGCGCCGACGCGCTCGAGTCGGCCACCGAGGAGCTCGCCCAGCTCACCGCGCTCGACACCGGCAACGCGATCCGCACCCAGGCCCGCCCGGAGACCGGCGTGCTCGTCGACCTGTTCCGCTACATGGGCGGCGTCGCCGGCGAGGTCAAGGGCGTCACCCTGCCGGCCGGCGACGGCGACCTCCACTACACCAAGCGCGAACCGCTCGGTGTGGTCGCTGGCATCCTGCCGTGGAACTCACCGCTGATGATCGCGGCGTTCAAGACCCCGGCCGCACTCACCGCCGGCAACACCCTCGTGCTCAAGAGCGCCGAGGACGCGCCCCTGACGATCGTCAAGATGGCCGAGATCATCGGCGACATCCTGCCCCCCGGCGTCTTCAACGTCGTCACCGGCAAGGGCTCGGTGATCGGTGAGGCGCTCGTCCAGCATCCGGACGTCGACAAGGTGTCCTTCACCGGGTCCACCGGGGTCGGCCGCCACGTCGCGGAGGTCGCCGGCAAGCGCCTCGCCCACTCCTCGATGGAGCTCGGCGGCAAGAGCCCGAACATCATCTTCCCGGACTCGAACACCGATGACGTGCTCGACCAGGTGCTCCTCGCCACCCGGTTCGCCCGCCAGGGCCAGTCGTGCACCATGGGCTCGCGCCTGTTCCTCCATACCGAGATCTACGACGACTTCCTCGGCAGGCTCGTCGAGCGGATCAAGGGGATGAAGGTCGGCGACCCGCGCGACGAGGCGAGCGACATCGGCTGCGTCATCAATGAGAAGCAGCACCGGCAGATCGCGGACTACATCGAGCTCGGCAAGTCGATGGACGGTGTCGAGATCGCCTACGACGGCGCGGACGACCTCGAGGTCGGCGAGCCCGGCTTCTACCACGCGCCGGTCGTGTTCTCGAAGGCGAAGAACGAGTGGAAGACGAGCCAGGAGGAGATCTTCGGCCCCGTCCTCTCGGTGATCCCGTGGACCACCGAGGACGAGGTCGTGGAGATGGCCAACGACAGCGACTTCGGGCTCGCAGCCTTCGTGTTCTGCCGCGACATCGACAAGGCGCTGCGGATGGCGGACCGGATCGAGTCCGGCTGGGTGCAGATCAACCAGGGCGGCGGGCAGGTCGTCGGCCAGTCCTACGGCGGGTACAAGACCTCCGGGTTCGGCCGCGAGGCCTCGCTCGAGGGCATGCTCGAGGGCTTCACCCAGATCAAGCAGATCAACGTCAAGATCCGCTGAGCCGAGGGCCGCTCGCACGCTCGTCCCGAGTCGGGCGGTGTGCGAGCGACCGCCGCTCATCCCGGTCACCCGGTCACCCGGGCACACGGGCACCGGTGGAGCGAACCACATCGATGTGATTCCGGGTAGAATGGCCGCATCCGAACAGAAGGCAGGTGGCATGGCGCACGTGGAGTCGGGCGCGCACGGCGGCGGTGATGCACCGCACGGCGAGCTCAGCACGCTCGAAGTCGCGGTTCTCGAGTTCGAGCGCCGCTGGTACACCTACGGCGGAGCGAAGGACCACGCGATCCGCGAGCGCTTCGACATGTCCGCCGCGTCGTACTTCCAGGTGCTGAACTCCCTGCTCGAGAACCCCGCGGCCTACGTCGCGGACCCGATCCTCATCAAGCGACTGCGGCGGATCCGTGACAGTCGACAGCGCCACCGCGCACAGGCCCGGATCGCGAGGTAACCGTGGCCGACTACCCCAAGGACGAGTTCGACGACCTGCCGGCGACCGGCAGGAAGGGCGCGCATCGGCGCGACGGCGGCCCTACCTCGCAGGCCGGGGCGCTCGCGCTCATCGCGATCCTCGCGATCGCCGCGCTGCTCCTCGTGTTCGGTGCGATCAACATCATCCGCACCTCGGCCGGCGACCCGGAGGAGAAGATCGCCGAGCCCACCGCTACCGCCGAGCCCACGAGCGAGGAAACGACTGAGGAGCCCTCCGTCGACATCGACGCGGTGGAGAAGACGGCCGCGGTCGCCGTCCTCAACGCCTCGGGCGTGTCCGGCGCGGGCTCCGCTTTCGGCGAGGCCGCCGAGGGCGCCGGCTGGACCGTGGCGCAGGTCGGCAACCACACGACGGCGGACACCGTGTCCTCGATCCACTACTCCGATCCGGAGTTCGAGGCCGAGGCGCAGGCGCTCGCCGAGCTGCTCGGGGTCACCGATGTCGAGGAGTCCGAGGAGTTCACGGACGACATCACCGTCGTCGTCTGCTCGGACATCGCGAACGATCCGCCGACTGCCGATGGGGCCGCGGAGGACCCCGGCGCCTGAGCCGCGGATCCCCGCGCTCATAGCCCTGACCTGGGCCGACTCCGTCCGTTTCGCGGCAAGCCCGCTTGTCCTGAAGTGGGTCCGGATGCGGCGGTTCTCCGAATGTTCATCAAGGCGGCTTGTGTTCCTCCGGGTGCGCGTCTAGGATGGGGAGCAGTCAACTGAGGCCCGTCGTGGCTTCCGGTAGAAGTTTTCAGCCGCGTGCACAGCACCGGCGGTGAATGAAGTATCGGCGTCATCTCGAAGTTTCAGGGGCTGATTCAATGCGCATCACGCGCGCTCACAGCTGTTTTGGAGAAATAATGGCGCAAGGTACTGTCAAGTGGTTCAATGCCGAAAAGGGATACGGTTTCATCACCGTTGACGGCAGCGAGCAGGACGTCTTCGTCCACTGGTCCGCGATCCAGATGGACGGATACCGTTCGCTGGAAGAGGGCCAGCAGGTCGAGTTCGAGGTCGGCCAGGGCGACAAGGGTCCGCAGGCGGAGTCCGTGACTCTGGCCTGATCGGCCGACAGACGGTGAACCGGGGGTTTCGACCTCCGGTTTTCTGTTGCCCCGGTGCGGTTCCCTCCCGGCGCACGCTGCCGGGAGGGAACCGCACCGGGGCATTTGCACTCGGTGGGGGAGAGTGCTAAATCTAGTACTGGTGTGACTCGGCTCCGCGAAGAGGGCCCAGCGCCGCTGTGGAAGGGAATCAGCGGAGCGAAGCCCGGCCGTCGCGGGCGCTGCGGAGACGAGATCGACAATCCACCCCGTTACAGGGAGGACCCCAGCCACTATGGCAAAGCTCATTGCATTCGACGAAGAAGCACGTCGCGGACTCGAGACCGGGCTCAACACCCTGGCCGATGCCGTCAAGGTCACGCTCGGACCGCGCGGTCGCAACGTCGTGCTCGAAAAGAAGTGGGGAGCGCCGACCATCACGAATGACGGCGTCTCCATCGCCAAGGAGATCGAGCTCGAGGACCCGTACGAGAAGATCGGTGCGGAACTCGTCAAGGAAGTCGCCAAGAAGACCGATGATGTCGCCGGCGACGGCACCACCACCGCCACGGTGCTCGCCCAGGCGCTCGTCCGCGAGGGCCTGCGCAACGTCGCGGCCGGTGCCGATCCGCTCAGCCTCAAGCGCGGCATCGAGAAGGCTGTCGCCGCGGTGACGGAGAAGCTCCTCGAGTCCGCGGTCGACGTGGACTCCAAGGAGCAGATCGCTGCGACCGCCGGCATCTCCGCCGGTGATCCCGCGATCGGCGAGCTCATCGCCGAGGCGATCGACAAGGTCGGCAAGGAGGGCGTCGTCACCGTCGAGGAGTCGAACACCTTCGGCCTCGAGCTCGAGCTCACCGAGGGCATGCGCTTCGACAAGGGCTACATCTCCGGCTACTTCGTCACCGACACGGAGCGCCAGGAGACGGTGCTCGAGGACCCCTACATCCTCATCGTCAACTCGAAGGTCTCGAACGTCAAGGATCTCCTCCCCGTCCTCGAGAAGGTGCAGCAGTCGGGCAAGCCGCTGGTCATCATCGCCGAGGACGTCGAGGGCGAGGCCCTGGCGGTGCTCGTGGTCAACAAGATCCGCGGCACCTTCAAGTCCGTCGCCGTCAAGGCCCCGGGATTCGGCGACCGCCGCAAGGCGCAGCTCGCCGACATCGCGATCCTCACCGGCGGACAGGTCATCGCCGAGGAGGTCGGCCTCAAGCTCGAGAACGCCACCCTCGACCTGCTGGGCACCGCCCGCAAGGTCGTCGTCACCAAGGACGAGACCACCATCGTCGAAGGTGCGGGCGACTCGGACGAGATCGCCGGCCGCGTGGCCCAGATCCGCGCCGAGATCGAGAACTCGGACTCCGACTACGACCGCGAGAAGCTGCAGGAGCGCCTGGCCAAGCTGGCCGGCGGCGTCGCAGTCATCAAGGCCGGAGCCGCGACCGAGGTCGAGCTCAAGGAGCGCAAGCACCGCATCGAGGACGCCGTGCGCAACGCGAAGGCGGCCGTCGAGGAGGGCATCGTCGCCGGTGGCGGCGTGGCCCTCATCCAGGCGGGCAAGACCGCGTTCGAGACCCTCGAGCTGACCGGCGACGAGGCGACCGGTGCGCAGATCGTCAAGGTCGCCATCGACGCCCCGCTCAAGCAGATCGCCACGAACGCCGGCCTCGAGCCGGGCGTGGTGGCCGAGAAGGTGCGCCACCTCGAGCCCGGTCACGGACTCAACGCGGCCACCGGTGAGTACGAGGACCTGCTCGCCGCAGGCATCAACGACCCGGTCAAGGTGACGCGCTCCGCGCTGGAGAACGCCGCCTCGATCGCCGGGCTGTTCCTCACCACCGAGGCCGTCGTCGCCGACAAGCCGGAGCCCGCTCCGGCGATGCCGGGAGCCGACGGCGGCATGGGCGGCATGGACTTCTGATCCAGCACGCACAGCAGCGCTGACTCCGGTCGGCACGGGGGCGAGGTCGCACGCGACCTCGCCCCCACTGCATTCATCGGTGCGGTACCTGCACCGGCCGCGCTCACTCGAGCCGGCGGTCGATCTCCCGGCGGCGCGCGCGGCGGTCGGCGCGGGTGGAGCGCGGCTCGTAGCGGAACGCGCTCGGGTTCGATTCGATCTCGGCCTGCGCACGGGGATCGCCCAGCCGGGCGCGCGCCCGGGTGGTGAGCATCTCCCGCCGCCTGCGGATGATCGAGCTCCGCGAGGACACGGTGGTGATGACGCTGATCCCGGTGCCGAGGATGACGAAGGCCGGCCAGAAGAAGATCAGACTGCCGGCGACGAAGCACGTCACCGCCCAGATGAGCACGGTGATGAGGGACGGGGTGGCCGCTCCGACGATCGCCTTCCGCACGTCCTCCCGGTACAGCTCGACCGCCGCGGCGTCGATCGCCTCGGGCGTGGTCGGGGTGCCGGAGTACTCGTCGAGCGCCTCGAGCTCCGGGCGCACCAGGGTGCCGCTGCCGGGCGGTCCGCCGTCGGGCCGGATGAGGTCCTCGACGAGCGGCACGGCCTCGCCCAGCCGGCGCAGGCCGGCGGCGGCGTCGAGCCGCTCGCCGTGCTCGGCGATGTCGAGGAGTCCTTCGGCGAGCGCGGCGTTGAGGATCTCGAACACCGCATTGCGGTCCGCGTCGGACGCCCGCAGGCCGCCCTCGGCGCGCGGGTCCGCGCTGAAGGACGACCAGGCGGAGCTGTCGAGAGCCATGCGCCCAGACTACCCCCGTCCCCGGCTACCATCGAGAGCGTGGATCCCGTCGTCGTGCTCATCGTGCTCTTCGTGTTCGTCGGAGCGCTCATGCAGCGGACCACCGGGATGGGCTTCGCGCTCGTCGCCGGGCCGTTCCTCGTCGTCCTCCTCGAACCCGTGCCCGGCGTCGTGCTCGTCAATTTCTGCGGCGTCGTGTCCTCCTCGATCGTCATGGCCCGGACCTTCCGGGAGATCCGATGGCCGCGAGTGTGGGTGCTCGCCGTCGGCGCGCTGCTGGGGACCGTGCCGGGAGCGCTCCTCACCACGGTGATGCCCGGCTGGGCGGTCCACGTGTTCATCGGCCTGCTCATCGTCGCCGCGCTGTCCGCCTCGCTCCTCGGCAGCCGCTACGCCCCGCCGATCGAGCCCACCACCGCGCGGACCGCGACGGCCGGGTTCTTCTCCGGCTTCATGAGCGGCTCCGCCGGGGTCGGCGGCCCGGCCGTGAGCGTCTACGCGATCATGACGCGCTGGGACCAGCGCAGCTTCGCGGCGACCCTGCAGCCGTACTTCATCATCGCCGGGATCGGCGCGATCGCGGCGAAGATCCTGTTCGACGGGGCGCACGCGGTGCCGCAGCTCGAGATCGGGATCTGGGCCGCGATCATCGCCGCCCTCGTGCTCGGCCAGGTGGCCGGGGAGTTCCTGTCCCGCGTCATGCCGGTGCACATCGCCCGGATCATCATGATCGCCCTCGCGTTCGGCGGCGGCATCCTCACGCTCGTCATCGGACTCACCGAGCTCGCCGGCCGCTGAGCCGCCCGGGGCTCGATACCGGGCCGCAGTGCAGGTGGGGCACAGATCGCTGCCAGGTTGACCACGGATAATCGAGGCAGTCCGCTCGATCCGTCAACACCATGGAGAGGTACGCAATGGGATACGTGTTCGTGGCCCTGCTCGTCATCGTCGGCGTGGCCTTCTACGTCGGCTCGCGACGGGAGCGGAACCGGGCACTCGAACAGCGCAGGGCGGAGCTCGAGCTCGTCAGGGGCACCGCCGCCGAGGACGTCACCGCCTACGGCGAGGAGGTCGCCGACCTCGACATCGTCACCGCCGGGGTCGAGCTCGACGAGGGCGGCCGCCAGGACTACCAGCGGGCGATCGACGCCTACGACACCGCCAAGGAGACCCTCGACAGGGTCGACGACCCGGAGGACATCCGCCACGTCACCGAGGCGATCGAGGACGGCCGCTACGCCGCCAAGTGCGTGCGCGCCCGCGTCGAGGGCAAGCCCCTTCCGGTGCGCCGCCCGCCCTGCTTCTTCAACCCCCAGCACGGCCCCTCGATGCAGGACATCGACTGGGCGCCCGTCGGCGGCCGGCCCCGTCCCGTGCCCGTGTGCGCGGCCGACGCCGAGCGCGTCGCCGTGGGCGCGGAGCCCGCGGTCCGCAAGGTCGTCACCGGTGACGGGCGCACCCGCCGCGCCTACTGGGAGGCCGGTCCGGCCTACGCCGAGTACAACCGCGGCTACTTCAACTCCTACGCCGGCTCCGGCCTGCTGCCCGGCGTCCTCATGGGCGCGATGATGTTCGGCGGCTTCGGCGGCGGCTGGGACGGCTCCTACGGCGAGGGCTACCAGGACGGCCTCGGTGCCGGCGAGGGCGGCGGCGAGGACATGGGCGGCGGCTTCGGCGAGGACATGGGCGACATGGGCGGCGGATTCGACTTCGGGTTCTGAGCCCCCGGGCGCGCAGACGTGGCGGGCGCTACCCTGGAAGCACCGCATGCATGTCCCCGCCGCACGCATCCTGCACCGGCGGACCCGAGTCCGGAAGGTCAGCACCCGCATGGAGTCAGTCGAGATCCGGGACGATAGCATCACCCTCGGTCAGGTCCTCAAGCTCCACGGAGTGGCCGAGAACGGAGCGCTCGCCAAGCAGCTCATCGCCGGCGGCGAGGTCAGCGTCAACGGCGAGGTCGACACCCGGCGCGGCCGGAGCATCACGCCCGGCGACACCGTGTCCGTCCTCGGCATCTCCTTCACCGTGGTCCGCGCGGAATAGCTACTGCCCGGTCATCCCGGGGGCGTCCCACACCGGCGACCACTTCGAGAGGTCGGGCTCGACGGTGAGCTCGCCGGACACGATGCCGCGGATCTGGATCTCGAGCGCGGTGTCGCGCCGGTGCGGCCCGGTCTGCACGAACGGGTAGAAGGTGCCGCGCTTGTAGAGGTAGATGAGTGCGGCGCGGGTGCCCTCGGCATCGGCGAGGTAGAGCGCCGAGCACAGGAGCATCGGCCCGAACCCCTGGTTCTCCAGCGAGGAATTCACCGCGTGGACGTTGGTGACGAGGTTCGAGGTGTTCGCCTGCGCCTCGCTGATGACCTGCCACGTGTACCCGAAGCCGTCGTTCTCCTGCCGCACCGTGCAGTCGGGGTCCTTGGCGATGAGCGCCCGGCTCTCCTGCTCGACCTGCGCGAACGCGCCGCCCTCGACCTCGCGGAACGCCACGGCCGCGGTGCCGGTGGGACGCATGCCCGTCGCCGCCTCGAGCGTGAGGACCGCCGGCGGCAGCGCGAACAGGTCGTCGAGATTGGCCTTCTTGGGCGTGCTGCGGCCGAGCAGGGCGTCGAAGAATCCCATCGGGACCCCTTTCACATCGGGCGGGAGAGGTCCTCGGAGATCCGCTGGAGCTGGGCGAGGCGCTGCTCCAGGCTGGGGTGCGTGCTCAGCAGCTGCACGACGTCGCGGCCGTTGATCGCCGGGACGAGCGCCAGGTGGTTCGCGCCGGAGGCGGCGCGGAGATCCTGCGCGGGGATCCGGCCCATCTCACCGCTGATCTTCGTCAGTGCCGAGGCGAGCGTCGAGGGGCTGCCGGTGAGGTAGGCGGCCGCACGGTCCGCGGCGAGCTCCCGGTAGCGGGAGAGCACCCGGATGAGGACGAAGCTCAGGGCGTAGACGACGACGCCGACGAGCATCATGGCGAGCTGGATCGGGATGCCGCCGGTGTTCGAGTTTCCCCGGCCGCGCCCGCCGGAGTAGAGGAAGCTGCGCATCATCAGCCCGGCGACCACACCGGTGACCCCGGCGACCGTCATCACCGTGACGTCGCGGTGCGCGACGTGGGAGAGCTCGTGGGCGAGCACCGATTCGACCTCCGCGGGCTCGAGCTGCTCGAGCAGGCCGCGCGTCACGCACACCACGGAGTGCTGGGGCGAGCGCCCGGTGGCGAAGGCGTTGGGCACGGGGGAGTCGGAGTACGCCACCCGCGGCTTCGTCGAGTCGGCGAGCTGGCACAGCCGGTCGACCATGACGTGGAGCTCGGGCGCCTCCTCCGGCGTGACGACGCGCGCCCGCATCGACTTGAGCGCGATCGAGTCGGAGAAGTACCACTGGAAGAAGAAGATCCCGACGCTGATGAGGAGCGCCAGGATCGCCCCGGCCGTGCTCCGCCCCAGGATCCACCAGATCGCGAGGATGAGGACGACGTAGATCAGCCCGTTGAGGAACACGGTGACGCCCATGCGGAACGACAGTCCGCGGTCCTTGATGAATCGCGAGGTGGCCATGGAGACGAGCGGCCTGCTTCCTGTGGTTGCGGTCCGCCCCGGCCGGTGCCGGGGCGGCGGACGGTGGCGCGCAGGGACCCGCGCGCCGCGGGCTCAGGCGGGGTCGGGGAGGAAGCCCTCGCCGGTGAGCAGCCGGCGGATGTCGTCGATCTCGGCATCCGGGTAGGGGATGACGATGTCGGACCCGCCGAGGAAGTCCTCGGAGACCGGCTGCGCGTGGTCGTAGATGTACTGGCGGAGCGTCTCGAGCGCCCGGTGGACGTGGTCGGCATCGCCGGACTCGACGGCCTCCTCGACCTCGGCGTCGTACTTCTGCAGGGTGTCCTGCTCGACGTCGGCGACGTCGAACTGGCCCTCACCCATGATGCGGACGATCACTGCGCACCTCCGCGGCCGTCGACGGTGCCCTCCGCGGTGCCCTGGGCCGGGTCGGCGATCTCCGCGTCCTCGGCCTCGAGGGCGGGACGGCGGGCGCCGCCGCTGCCGCTCGGCAGCGAGTCGCGCATCCGGGCGAGCTCCATCTCCACGTCGTTGTCGCTCGACAGCGCGTCGAGCTGGGCGGAGATGTCGTCCTTCGCGGTGCCGGTCATGTCGTCGAGCGCGCCGGAGGCGATGAGCTCGTCGACGGCGCCGGCGCGGGCCTGCAGCTGCGCGGTCTTGTCCTCGGCCCGCTGGATCGCCAGGCCGACGTCGCCGAACTCCTCGGAGATGCCGGTGAAGGCCTCGCCGATCTTCGTCTGCGCCTCCGCGGCGGTGTACGTCGCCTTGATCGTCTCCTTGCGGGTGCGGAAGGCGTCGACCTTGGCCTGCAGGCGCTGCGAGGCGGTGGTGAGCTTCTGCTCCTCGGCCTGGAGGTTCTGGTGCTGCGTCTGGAGGTCGGCGATCTGCTGGGACAGGCCGGACTTCCGGGTGAGCGCCTCGCGGGCGAGGTCCTCGCGGTTGACCTCGAGGGCCTTCTGCGCCTGCGACTGGAGCTTCGACTGCTGCTGCTCGAGCTGGCCGATCTGGAGCTCGAGGCGCTTGCGGCTCGTCGCCACGTCCGCGACCCCGCGGCGCACCTTCTGCAGGAGCTCGAGCTGCTTCTGGTACGAGTAGTCGAGGGTCTCGTTGGGGTTCTCGGCCTTGTCGAGGGCCGAGTTCGCCTTGGCGCCGAAAATCATGGCGATGCGTTTGAAAATGCTCATGCTCAGGGAGTCTCCTTCGGAGCCGGTCGGAGAGCCGTGGGCGCGGGCCGGGGAACACCGGCGGCCACGACGCTCGGTCGCGCGTGCTGTCCCGGTCCACACTACTGCGTGAGTCTGGAAATTTCCGCCGAGATCCGCGCCGGGCCCGCGCTGCGCGGCACCAGGCGGCGGCGCCCACCGCGCGGGTCTCCCGGCGCTCAGCGCATGAAGAGCCGGGTGTTCGCCTCCTCGACCTCGCTGTACTGCCGGCCGGCGAGCTGGAGCGCCTCCTTGATCGAGGCGAGCGACTCGTGGACGCGGCGCTGCACGGCCTCCCAGTCGTCGACGACCGCGGTGAAGTTCTGCGCCGCGCTGCCGCGCCAGCACTCGTTGAGGGTGCGCAGATGATGGAGCAGCTGGTCGACCTCGCCGCCGAGCACGGTCACCGACCGGGATGCGGTGGCGGCGGTGGCGAGGACGCGCTCGGAATCGACTTCGAACAGGGACATGGGATCCTCCTGGGGTGACGGGCTGGTGCTCCCAGGTTCGTCCCCCACCGGTCCGCCGCGCCAGGCACGGACGGGGGCTGTGGATGACGCGATATCGTCCACAGCCCCCGGCTCGCACGCGTGGGTGCGCCTGTGACCTCCGGTCCCGGCGTCAGCCCTCGCCGAGCGTCGTCTGCACGTTCGTCTCCGAGCCGCCGCGCACGATCGTGAGCGTGACGGTGTCGCCGACCGCCTGCGCACGGATGATCGCCTGGAGCGACACACTCGAGTTCACCGGGGTGTCGTTGACCGCGATGATGTGATCGCCCTGCTGGATGCCGGCCTGGTCGGCCGCGGAGCCGCCCTCCACAGCGGAGACGACCGCGGAACCGCGGGAGATGCCGCCGCTCTCGACCTCGCCGGAGGTGATGCTCACCCCGAGGTGCGGGTGCTTGGCCTCACCGGTGGAGATGAGCTGGTCGGCGATGTTCGTCGCCTGCGAGATCGGGATCGCGAATCCGATGCCGATCGAGCCGCTCTGCCCGCCGGAGCCCGGCTGCTGCAGGGTCGCCGTCGAGGAGTTCACGCCGATGACCTCGCCCTGCCCGTTGACGAGCGGACCGCCGGAGTTGCCGGGGTTGATCGCGGCATCGGTCTGGATCGCGTTGGTGATCGTCAGCGCGATGTCCTCCTCCGAGGGGTTCTCCCCGATGTTCGAGGTGGTCACCGGTCGATTGAGCGCGGAGACGATGCCGGTGGTCACGGTGTCGGCGAGCCCGAGCGGGTTGCCGAGCGCCATCACCGGGTCGCCCACCTGCATCGCCGCGGAATCACCCACCGGAAGCGGGGTGAGTCCCTCGGGCTGCTGGTCGAGTTGGAGCACGGCGATGTCCGTCTCCGGATCACGGCCGACGATCGAGGCGCTCACCATCGCACCGGAGTTCGTCACCACCTGCACCTCGCCGCCGGCGGTGTCGGCGGGGGCGACGACGTGGTTGTTGGTGATGATGTAGCCCTGGTCGCCGTAGACGAACCCGGAGCCCACACCGGACATCTGACCGTTGGTGCCCACCTGGATCGCGACGACACTCTGCGTGGCCTCGGCGGAGATCGCGGTCCAGTCCGGGGTCTCGATCGTCACCTCCTCCTGCGACTGCCGATCGTTCTGCGCATCGAGGAAGAACGCGGTGCCGACGCCGATCGCTCCGCCGATGAGCGCGGCGACGAGGGTGAGGGCGAGGAGCGGGAGCCAGCCCGGTCCGCGGCGGCCGCGCCCCGGTCCCGAGGCGGGAGCCGGCGACGCCGGGCCGGAGCCGGCCGGTCCGGCGTGTGCTGTGGTGCCGACCGCAGTGCCGGTGGAGGTCGTGCCGGCGGCGGGGGCTCCCGCGGAGCCGTAGCCCGGCCGGGTGCCGCCCTGCTGTTTGTACTGCTGGCCGTATCCCGGCGCCCCGCCCTGCTGTCCGTAGCCCGGCTGTCCGGCCGGTGCGGACTGTCCCGAACCGGGTCGGCCGTAGCCCTGCCGGCCGGGCTGACCCTGCTGACCCGGGGACTCCTGACCCGGGGACTGCTGACTGTAGCCCTGCTGACCCGAGGGCCCGGCAGGAGCAGTGGGAGACCCGAAGGTCGGGCGCTGCGGTTCGGCATGCCGGCCGGGACCGGAGGCGTACCCGGGGGTGTGCTGCCCGTATCCGGACTGTCGGGGGTCTCCGGGTCCGGGGCGCTGGGGATCGTCGCTCATGGGTGGTCCTTTCTCATCGGCTCGCTGTCCTCATCGGGGGTGTCCTGCGGGGGGATGGGGAGGTCGACGCGGAACGTCGCACCGCCTCCCGGGGTCGGGTGCACGGAGATCTCTCCGCGGTGGGACTCGACGATCGCCTTGACGATCGACAGGCCCAGGCCGGAGCCGCCGGTGTCGCGGTTGCGCGAGGAGTCGAGGCGGTAGAACCGCTCGAAGATCCGCGGCGCGAGGCCCGGGTCGATGCCCTCGCCGTGGTCGCGCACCTCGAAGCGGACGCGGCCGGCGGGGAACCCGCGGAGGTTCTCGCTCACGCTCACCCCGCCGGTGGCCGACACATCGGGCACGATGGCCTGCTCGCCGGTGCGGGTGCGGGCGCGCTCCTCGGCCCGGGCGGCCTTCTTCTTCTCCGCGCTCTGCTTGCGCTCCTCGCTCGACTCGCGGCGGAAGATCCGCACCGGCCCGGTGACGAAGCCGCGCTCCGGCTTGGACTCCTCGGGCTCGGCGGCGGGCTCGGGCAGGCCGACGACGCCGACGGCGAACTCGATCGCGGTCTGCGGCGGCGTGTGCCGCACGGCGTTGCCGACGAGGTTGACGATGACCTGCCGGAGCTTGGCGTCGGAGCCGATGACCGACGGCACCGGGCGGGCGTCCTCGCCGTCGAGCCCGATGAAGGCGATGTCCCGGTCGGGGTCCTGCGCGGCGGCGTCCGCGGCGGCGTCGCGGACGATTGCCCCGAGGTCCACCGGACCGGTCTCAGTCTGCCGCAGCTCGTCCATCCGGGCGAGCAGCACGAGGTCCTCGACGAGCACCCCCATGCGCTTCGCCTCGGCCTCGATCCGGCTCATCGCCTGGGCGATGTGCTCCGGGTCGGTGACCGCACCCTGCCGGTAGAGCTCGGCGTAGCCGCGGATCGTCACGAGCGGGGTGCGCAGCTCGTGGGATGCGTCGGACACGAACTGGCGGATCCGCTTCTCCGAGCGGGTCTGCCCGTCGAAGGAGTCCTCGATCCGGCCGAGCATGGTGTTGAGCGCCGCGGACAGCCGGCCGAGCTCCGTGCCCGGCGGGTACGTCGACACGCGCTGGCTGAGGTCCCCGGCGGCGATCCGGGAGGCGGTCTCCTCGATCGCCTTGAGCGGGCGGAAGGTGTTGGTGATGGCGAAGTACCCGACCCCGGCGACGAGCGCGAGCGCGAGCAGGCCGATCCCGACCATGGTGTTGCGGGCGCGCTCGCTGATCGCGTCGACCTCGCGGTCGAAGGGCACCGCGATCGCGACGAGGAGGTCGGAGTTGCTCACGGTGAGCGCCCGCACCCGCCACTGGGAGCCGGTGCCGTTGACGGTGAACGGCCGTCCCTGCATCGTCGTGACCGTGTCGGTGTCGATCGTCGGCAGGCGCGGGGTGTTGTCCGGCTCCGGGGCCACCGGTTCGTAGATCCGTTCGCCGTCGGTGGTGTAGAACTGCACGTAGTACGAGCCGGGGAGCAGGTTGCGCAGCGAGTCCTCCGAGGGCGTGGTGGACTCCGGGGTGCGCAGCGGGGAGGGCACGAGCACCTGGTCGGCGGCCTGGATCGCGAGCGCCTCGGAGGCCTGGATGAGCCGCTGGTCGGTGCGCTCGATGAGGCTCGCGCGGAGGTTCTCGAGGACCCAGGCGCTCGTGCCGGACAGGACGAGCACCATGAGGGTCATCATGATCGAGAGGAGCTTGGTCGTGAGCGACCACTCCTCCCAGATGACCGTCCGGTCCCTGCGGCTGTGTCTGACGGGGGCGGAGATGGCTCGGTCGCCTACTTCTGCTCGGGCGTGCGGAGCATGTATCCGACGCCGCGCTTGGTCTGGATCATCGGCGTCCACGCGAGCTCGACGGGATTGCCGGCCTCGTCCGTGGTGGGCGCGGTGTCGATCTTGCGGCGCAGGTAGGAGATGTAGGACTCGACGATGCCGGTGTCGCCGCCGAAGTCGTACTCCCACACGTGATCGAGGATCTGCGCCTTCGACAGCACGCGGTTCGCGTTGAGCATGAGGTAGCGCAGGAGCTTGAACTCGGTCGGGGAGAGGTCGATGAGGATGCCCCCGCGGCGCACCTCGTGGGTGTCGTCGTCGAGCTCGAGCTCGCCGACCTCGATGACGGCGGTCTCCTCCTCCTCGAGGCTGTGGGTGCGGCGCAGCACCGCGCGGATGCGGGCGACGACCTCCTCGAGGGAGAACGGCTTGGTGACGTAGTCGTCGCCGCCCACCGTGAGGCCGGTGATCTTGTCGGAGGTGTCGTCGCGTGCGGTGAGGAAGACGACCGGGATGTGGCGCCCGGCCTGGCGCAGGCGGCGCGTGACGGTGAAGCCGTCCATGTCCGGGAGCATGACGTCGAGGACGAGGAGGTCCGGTTCGGTCTGCTCGGCCAGGCGCAGGGCCTCGGTGCCGTTGGCCGCGGACACCACGTCGAATCCGGCGAAGCGGAGGCTGGTGGAGAGCAGCTCGCGGATGTTGGGCTCGTCGTCGACGACGAGGAGGGTCGCCTCGACGTCCTGGGCTTCATGGTGAGTCGTGTTCATGGTCCGAGTATGCTCCCCGAATCTGGTAGTCGGCTGGATGTCGACTGAGCATGAATGTGATGTGAGTCATATCTAGGACGATGCGCGACCCGGGGGTGGGATTCACGCATGGTAGCTCCCGTCGTCCGGTGAGTCCTGGATGATGTCGCGGCCCTCGATCGGCGATCCGGAGGTCCCGACGGGCGCGTCGTCGAGGCCGACATCGGGGATCCCGTCGCGGTTCCGGTCGGGGGAGTAGCGGGCGCCGCGGAGGCGGGGGTCCGGGCCGAACCGGTCGGCCGAGGCGGCGTTCCAGTCCGCCGCCCAGCCGCGCGGCGGGTCGCTGAGGAGCTCGCCGTGGCGCAGCCAGTTGTAGAGCGTCTGATAGGTCACCACCTCGGTCTGCGAGATGCGGCGGCGCAGCATCCGCAGGTCGAGCTCCTCGGGGCCGGACACCCCGAGCGTGGAGAGCATCTGCTTGGTCTCCTCGATCGTCGCCCGGTGGTAGTTGTAGACCTGCTCGGACTTCGAGGGGACGTCGAGCCCGCGGGCGAGCTTGGGGTCCTGCGTGGCCACGCCCGTGGGGCAGTGGTTGGTGTGGCACTTCTGGGCCTGGATGCAGCCGACGGCCATCATCATCGCGCGCGCCGACATGCAGAAGTCGGCGCCCTGGATGAGCAGCCGCACGATGTCGTGGCCGCTCGCGATCTTGCCGGCCGCGCCGATCCGGATGTGCTCCCGCAGGCCGCAGCCCATGAGCGCGTTGTGGACGATGTGGAGGCCCTCGGCGAGCGGCGTGCCCATGTGGTCCTCGTACTCGAGCGGGGCCGCCCCGGTGCCGCCCTCCGCGCCGTCGACGATGATGAAGTCGGGCAGGATGCCGGTGGCGAGCATCGCCTTGCACAGGGCGAGGAAGTCCCGACGCATGCCGACGCAGAGCTTGAAGCCGATCGGCTTGCCGCCGGAGAGCTCGCGCAGCTGCGCGATGAACTCCATCATCTCCGTCGGGGTGCCGAACGCCGAGTGCCCGGGTGGGGAGATGCAGTCCATGCCCACGGGCACACCGCGCGCCTCGGCGATCTCCGGGGTGACCTTGTCGCCGGGCAGCACCCCGCCGAGGCCGGGCTTGGCGCCCTGCGAGAGCTTGATGGAGACGGCGCTGACCTCGTCGAGCCGGGCCTTGGCGGCGAACTCCTCGGGGGAGAAGTTCCCGTCCGCGTCGCGGCAGCCGAAATAGCCGCTGCCGAACTCCCACAGGAGATCGGCGCCCGCGCCGAGGTGGTATTTCGTCAGGCCGCCCTCCCCGGTGTCGTGGAGGAAGCCGCCCTTGGCCGCGCCCCGGTTCATCGCGAGCACGGCGTTCTTCGACAGGGAGCCGAAGCTCATCGCGGAGATGTTCAGCAGCGAGGCGTCGTAGGGCAGGGTGCACTGGGGACCGCCGAGGCGCACGCGATGCTCGCCCTCGGGTATCCGGCCGGGCTGGACCGAGTGGACGAGGTACTCGTATCCCGGGGAGCGCACCTCGAGCTCGGTGCCGAAGGACTTGACCGAGTGGGTGCCGGCGGCGCGCTCGTAGACGAGGAGCCGGACATCGCGGTCGAAGGGCTTGCCGTCGTAGTTCCGCTCGACGAAGTACTGCTGGATCATCGGCCGGATCGTCTCCATGAGGTACCGGCCGCGGCCGATCACCGGGAAGTTCCGCAGGATCGCGCGCTCGCGCTGGGTGATGTCGATGATGCCGAGGACGAGGAGGAGGATCGCGGGGCCGGCGAGCAGCCACCACCAGGCGGAGACGACCACCGCCAGCAGGACGGAGGCGGCGACCAGGGCGAGGAGTGCGACGAACACGGCGATGGCGACCATGGGACCAGCCTACGCCGGTGCTCCGGCGCGGTCACCGGGCCGGGTCCGCGCCGGTGCCGACCGTGCGGCACAAGGCGCCCTGCCCGTCCGGTTCAACCGGCCTCGGCGGCCTCCTGCCGTCTGCGGTAGGCCGCGACGTGGGCCCGGTTGCCGCAGTTGCCGACGTCGCAGTACCGCTTCGAGCGGTTGCGGGAGAAGTCGACGAACACTGCGTCGCAGTCCTCGGCGGCGCAGTGCTGGAGGCGGGAGAGCTCCCCGTCGCGGACGACGTCGACGAGCACGAGAGCGATGTCGATCGCGATCCGGTCGGCGAGCGGCGCGGTCTGCGCCACCGCGTGGAGGTGCCAGCCCCAGTCGTCGTGGTCGACGAGCTGGGGGAGCGCATTGCATCGCAGCAGGGTGGCGTTGACGAGGGCGACGACCGATTCGACGGAGTCCGCGCCGAACACCGTGGCGAACTCCGAGCGGACCGCGTGCACCCGCTCGAGTTCCGTCGCGGTCCCGGTGAGCGGGCCGGAGAAGCCGTGGGTGCGCACGAATTCGGTGAGCGATGCGGGGTCGGGGAGGTCCTCGACGTCCCGGCGGCCGCTGTTGACCAGGTCGACGAGCATGAGCAGGTTGGAGCGCGCCTCGTAGGTGAAGGTCATGGTCGGACCAGTCTACCGGGCGGGCCTTCCCGGGCGCAGCAGATGTCAGGCGCATCACGCATTTGACTCATGAGCCAGGGATCGTGTCTACTGAGATCCGGCGGGGCTCTGTCATGAGTCAAATGTCGAACACTCATGAGTGATGCAGATCACTCCCCATCATCCCGTGAGGAGGACACCATGAAGCAGCAGGTCGCGCTGGGTCTCGCCCTGACCCTCCTGTCGTCGTTCCTGTTCGCCGCATCCGGCCCCGTGGCCAAGGCGATGTACGCGGTCGGCTGGACGCCCGGCGCGGTGGTGCTCCTCCGCCTGCTCGGCTGCGCGATCGTGCTCGCCGTTCCCACCGTCGTCGCGATGCGCGGACGCTGGGGCGCGGTGCGCGCGCACTGGCGCATCGTCGTCGTCTACGGCGTCGTCGCGATCGTCGGCGTGCAGCTCCTCTACTTCCTCGCCGTCGAGCACCTCACCGTGGCCGTCGCGCTGCTGCTCGAGATGACCGCACCGCTGATGATCGTGTTCTGGGTGTGGATGCGCACCGGCAGCCGCCCGGCACCGGCGACCTTCGCCGGCATGGTCACCGCGATGCTCGGGCTCGTGCTCATCCTCGACCCGCGCGGGGCCGAGCTCCACCTCGGCGCGGTGCTCCTGGCGCTCGGCGCCGCGGTGTGCCTGTGCGCCTACTTCCTCATCGGGGCGAAGGCCGACATCGACATCCCGCCCGTCGCCCTGACCGGGCTCGGCATGGGTGTGGGTGCCGGTGTCATGCTCGCGCTGTGGCCCACGGGGATCCTCGAGTACTCCTTCACCTCCGTCCCGGTCGACCTCGGCGGGGCCGAGGTGCCGTGGTGGGTCGCTGTGGGGCTGCTCGCGGCCGCGACCGCCGGGGCCTACCTCACCGGCGTCATGGGCCTGCGGATGATCGGGGCGACCGTGTCGAGCTTCGTCAACCTCACCGAGGTGCCGTTCTCCGTGCTCGTCGCCTGGCTCGTGCTCTCCGAGCTGCCCGGCTACGTGCAGCTCGTCGGCGGCGTGTTCATCATCGCCGGCGTCGTATTCATCAAGCTCGGGGAGTCCCGCGCCCCCGTCCGCGAGGTCGTGGTCGACGAGGTCACCGCGGCCGAGGACGCGCTCACCGAGGACGCGAGCTCCGGGGCGGGCCCCCGTGCCGCCGGGGATGCCGCGAGCCCGGAGCTCCGGGCCGTCGACGGCTGAGCTGCCGGCTGACCGGCGGGAGGCTCAGTCCTCGAACGGGTGGTTGTGGATCGTGTACGCGTAGCCCTGCTCGGTGAGGAACCGGCGACGGTGCGCGGCGAACTGCTCGTCGAAGGTGTCCGCGGCGACGACCGTGTAGAAGGTCGCCGGCTCCGCGTGCGCCTTGGGGCGCAGGATCCGGCCCAGGCGCTGCGCCTCCTCCTGCCGGGAGCCGAAGGCGCCGGACACCTGGATCGCGACGGACGCCTCGGGCAGGTCGACGGAGAAGTTCGCGACCTTCGACACGACGAGCACGCGCACCTCCCCGGACCGGAAGGCATCGAACAGGCGGGTGCGCTCGCTCACCGGGGTCTGCCCGGTGAGGACGGGCGCGCCGAGCGCGGCCCCGAGCTCCTCGAGCTGGTCGAGGTACTGCCCGATGACGAGCACCTGGGCGCTCGGATGCGCGGCGACGAGGTCCTCGACCACAGGCACCTTCGCATCCGAGCAGGCGGCGAGCCGGTAGCGGTCCTCGCCGTCGGCCCGGGCGTAGGCGATCCGGGTGCCGGAATCCAGGCGCACCCGCACCTCGTGGCAGGTCGCCTGGGCGATGTAGCCGGCCTTCTCGATCTCCTTCCACGGCGTCTCGAACTGCTTGGGGCCGATGAGGGAGAACACCTCCTCCTCGCGCCCGTCCTCGCGCACGAGCGTCGCGGTGAGGCCCAGGCGGCGGCGCGCCTGCAGACTCGCGGTGAGGCGGAACACCGGAGCGGGCAGCAGGTGGACCTCGTCGTAGACGACGAGCCCCCAGTCGCGCGCATCGAGCAGCTCGAGGTGGAGGTAGGAGCCCTTCCGGCGGGTGGTGAGGACCTGGTAGGTCGCGATCGTCACCGGCCGGATCTCCTTGACGGTGCCCGAGTACTCGCCGATCTCCTCGGCGGTGAGCGAGGTGCGGCGCAGCAGCTCGGCCTTCCACTGCTGGGCGGACACCGAGTTCGTCACGAGGATGAGCGTGGTCGTGCCGACGGCGGCCATCGTCGCCGCCCCGACCACGGTCTTGCCCGCCCCGCACGGCAGCACGACGACGCCGGATTCCCCGGTGAGGAAGGAGTCGACCGCCCGCTGCTGGTAGTCGCGCAGGTGCCAGTGCGCCGGACTCCCCGGCCCGGACCCATCGTCGTCGGCCGCCTCGGCCTCCGGGTCCGGCTCCGGGGCGTCGGCGGTGAGGGCGATGCTGTGGGCCTCGCCGTCGACGTAGCCGGCGTGGTCGGCCACCGGGTGGCCGAGCTTGAGCAGGCGGTGCTTGAGCTCGCCGCGCTCGGAGGGGTGGACGGCGACGGTGCCCGCATCGATCCGGGCACCGAGGATGCCGGCCAGCTCCGGCTGCCCGACGAGATCGTCGAGGAGCTCGGGGCGGGCGCTCGTGAGGACGAGCCCGTGGACGGGCGAGGTGACGAGGGTGAGGACGCCGAACCGGTCCATGATGTCGACGATGTCGAGGAGCACCTCGTGCGGCACCGGGTGCCCGGCGAACTCGAGCAGGGTGTCGACGACGGATTCCGCGTCGTGGCCGCTGGCGCGCGCGTTCCACAGCCCGAGCGGGGTGATCGTGTAGGTGTGGACGTGCTCCGGGGTGCGGGCGAGCTGTGCGAAGGGCGCGATCGCGACGGCCGCCTCGGCGGCGTCCGGATGGGCGGCCTCGAGGAGGATCGTCCGGTCCGACTGGACGATGAGCGGGCCGCTCATGCCGGCCCCGCCTCGGCCGCCGGTCCGCCGTCCGGCTCCCCGGCAGGGGGATCGAGCGGAGCCGCCGCTGCGATCCGGGACACCGCGAGGGCGATCTCGGTGGTGCGCCCGCCGGCCTGGCGCACTCCGCGCACGCGGCCGCCGGTGATCTGCGTGGGGCGCAGTGCGAGGCGTCGGCGCGCCCCGTCGGCGCCGACGACGGTGACCTCGACGGCGCGGCCGGCGGCCTGCGCCTCCCGCAGCACGTCGAGCACGCTGAGCGGGGACGCGCCCGCCTGCACCGGAGCCGCAGCGGTGCGGCCGCGCAGCAGGCCGGCGATGAAGGCGGGACGCTCGTCCGCGGGGATCCGCAGCGAGCTGCGGGCCACGGCGCCGGAGTGCCGGCGGCGGACCGCGCGCGGCCGGGGGCCCGCCCCGGCGCTGTGCGAGCCGATCGGCTGCCCGGTCGCCTCGAGGAGCGTGGTGAGCCGGTCCTGCGAGACCTTCGCGAGCGCCACGGTGGGGGCGATGCGCTCGAGGCCGGCGCCGGCGAGCAGCGGGTCGGCGAGCAGCGGGTCGAGGTCGTCGGGCCGGTCGACGACGACGACGGCGCGGGCCGGGGCGACCTGCACCCGGTGGAGCTTCGCGGCGGCCTCCTCGACGAGGAAGCGCAGCGGCTGCGGGACGCCGGTCGAGGACACCTGCTCGATGAACGCGAGGACGTCCGCGGCGGAGCGCCCCCGTCGGAGCGCGCGGGACACCGAATCGGCGGTGAACCGGTAGACGGTCCCCTGCCCGCGCGCCTCGATCAGCGCGATGTCGTCGAGCTGCGCGTGGAGGCGCGGCGCCACCGGCCCGGCGGCGACGGCGGTGAGATCGGACTGGACGAGCACGGTGGTCTGCAGCTCCGGGAGCGCGGCGTCCACCCGGGCAGGCAGCTCCGGCCCGAGCTCGACGAGCGCCGGATCGTAGCCGGCCGGCGTCGCGGCGGCGCGCATCGCGGTCACGAGCGCACGTGCGGCCAGCCGTCCGAATCCCGTGAGCCCGTGGGCGTGCGGGGCGGTGAGTGGGGAGCACACGAGTCCGAACGCCTGCGCCTCGCGGAGCACCTGGGCCAGCGTTCCGGGGCTCAGCGCGGCGGCGAGCGGCCGCTCCCAGCGCAGCTGTGCGAGCAGGGCGTCGACGGGGACCGCCCAGGCGTCGCTGACCTCGGCATCTGCGCCGCCGGTCATCGCACCGGCGTCCGCCGCGCCGTCTGCGGGAGCGGCCGCGAGGAGCGCGGCGAGCACGAGGTGCTTGAGGAGGGGGAGCTGGGGGAGCGCGGACGGGAAGCCCGCGTAGGGGTTGAGGCGGCCGTGCCCGGCGGCCGAGGACAGGGCGTGGACGCGCTCGCCGCGCCCGGTCCGGCCGGCGAGCACGTGGGTGGTGTCGACGGTGCCGGTGAGCCAGGTGGTGAGCAGCCGGGCGTGCGCCTCGGCGCCGGGCAGCGCGAGGAACTCGTCGTAGTGCGCCGTCGGCAGCCACTGCGGGTCGACGTCGGAGCCGCCCACCCCCAGCAGGTCGGAGGCTCCGGCGAGCTCGAGGAGGAACACCGCGTGCTCGGGCTCGAGGCGCGCGGCCCGGGCGCGGAGCTGGACGTCGCGCTTGCCCACCCCGCCGCTCGTGAGCTGGGAGGGCGGGTCGTCGTCGACGGCGTCGAGGAGGGAGAGCACCTCGGACAGCAGGCCCGAGGCGGCCGCGGCCTGCGCATTGGAGACGAGGGCGGCCGGGATCCGCACCGGTTCCACCGGGACCGGGCGCTGCGCGGTGAGCCAGTCGATGTCCTGGGCGCGGTCCGCCGCGGAGGTCGGCAGCAGGCCGACCGTCTCCGCATGGACCCGCAGGAGCGGGGCGGACAGGGGGTCCGCGATGTGCTCGGCCTGGGCCGGCCAGACGAGGCCGAGTGCGAGCAGCCGGGTGAGCACCCCGGGCGCGGCGGCGAGGGTGGACGCGGGGACCGCGGGATCGACGCGGGCGGCCACGGCCGCGCGGTGGACGGCGCGCAGCTGCTCGGTGTCGAGCGATTCGATGGCGGCGGCGACGGCCGCCCGGGTCGCGGCCCGCGCAGCCAGGGCCGCGGCGTCGGGGGTGTCGCTGCGGAGGAGGTCCGGCCGGGCCTCGCACACGGCGAGGAACCAGGAGTCCTCGGCGCGGGAGAGCCAGGAGGCGAAGGAGATGAGCTGAGGCATCCGCTCCAGTGTAGTCCGGCTACAATGGTGGAGCTTGCGGGATCGGGGCCACCGTGCCCACGACCGCACCGACGACATGATCCACGACCAGACCCACGACCGCACGGAGGAGGTACGGCACATGGCAGTCGAACCCACCGCGGAGACCGGCCGCGCCGATGCGATCATCGTCGTGACCGCCCTGGCGCTCAGCCTCGTCGGACTCGTCGCGCTCGCCCTCGTCGTCATCGTCGGGGTCTCGGGCGGAACGCCGTCCGGTGCCCTGACCTGGATCGGAATGATCACGATCCCCGTGGCGTTCCTCCTCCTGCTCGTGGAGTTCGCCCGCGCCATCGCACGCCGCCGCCGGGCCTGAGCTGCGCTGCCCGCACCCGGCGCCCCGCCGCCCGGCACCGCCGCTGCGCCGCTCCCCGGGCACCACCACTGCACACATCACTTCCCGCGAAAGGACATCATGCCGACCGGACGAGTCAAATGGTTCGACGCCGACAAGGGATTCGGCTTCGTCACCGCCGACGACGGGGAACAGGTGTTCCTCCATTCGACCGCGCTGCCCGACGGCGCCGAGATCAAGCAGGGCACCCGCCTCGACTTCGACATGATCGACGGCCGCAAGGGCAAGCAGGTGCTCAAGGCCCGGCTCATCGAGCCCCCGGTCGCCAAGCGCGCCCGCCGCGACCCGGACAAGACGGCGATGATGATCGAGGACGTCATCCGGCTCCTCGACGACACCTCGAACGGCCTGCGCAGGGGCCGTTATCCCGACAGCGGGCATTCGCATAAGGTGGCAGAAGTACTGCGTGCCATCGCCGACGACCTGGAGGGCTGATGTCGGAACTCTTCTCCCGCTGGCTGCACGACGTGGAACCGGCACCCGCCGCCGGGTCCGCTCCTGCCCACGCCGCCGCCGCGGATCGCCCGACCGCCCGTCGCGCCGCCCGGCCGAGCCCGGACTCGCTCCTCCTCGAGGCCGTCGACGCCGCCCGCAGCGCGATCGCCGAGGTCGCCGACCCGAACCACATCGGCGCCCACCTGGGCGCGGTGATGGAGGGGCAGCGGCTGGCCACCCATTCCTTCGCCTGCACCGCGAAGGCCTACCGCGGCTGGCACTGGGTCGCCGTGCTCGCCCGCGCCCCGCGCTCGAAGACCATCACCGTGTGCGAGACCGCGCTGCTGCCCGGCGATGACGCGCTCGTCGCGCCCCGCTGGCTGCCGTGGGAGGACCGCCTGCAGCCGGGCGACCTGAGCGCCCGCGACACCCTGCCCAAGGTCGACGACGATCCCAACCTCGAGGCCGGCTTCGAACAGGTGCCGCTCGCCGAGGACGAGGACGACGCCGTCGACCAGCTGCCGATCTTCGAGCTCGGGCTCGGCCGCCGCCGCGTGCTCTCCGCCCAGGGGATCTCCCACGCCGCGGAGCGCTGGCACGACTCGGAGGCCGGACCGGACGGCGAGTTCGCCAAGCGCGCCTCGGCCCAGTGCGTCACCTGCGGCTACCTGCTGCCGATGGCCGGCAGCCTGCGCACCCAGTTCGGGGTGTGCGCCAACCAGTGGTCGCCGTTCGACGGGCGCGTCGTCGCGCTCGACGCCGGTTGCGGTGCGCACTCCGAGACCGACGTCGAGCGGCAGGCCCCGGAGACCGCGCAGCCCGTCATCGACGACCTCCACGACACCGTCGACGTGTCGGCCGGCGAGGCGTCTGCTGCTGAGGCGTCTGCCGCTGAGGAGGCACCCGCGGCCGAGGCGCCGGCTGCCGATGCACCCGTTACCGAGGTGTCGACGAGCGGCGCCTCGGGCTGAGCGCCGCGATGGATACGATGACGCTCGACATCGTCACCACGGTGCTCGCCGGGGCGGCGATCCTCGTCGGCTGCGTGGGGATCGTCGTCCCCGTGCTCCCCGGCTCGATCCTCATCGGCATCGCCGCGCTGATCTGGGCGCTCGTCCTCGGCTCGGCCCCGGTGTGGACGGCCTTCGCGGTCATCGCCGTGCTCGTCGCGCTCGGCATGAGCGCCTCGCTCATCCTCACCGGCCGGCGTCTCAAGGCCGAGCAGGTGCCGACCTCCTCGCTCCTCATCGGCGGGCTGCTCGCGATCGTGGGCTTCTTCGTCATCCCCGTCGTCGGGCTGCTCGTCGGCTTCGTCGCCGGCCTCTACCTCGCCGAGTACCTGCGCCGCCGCGACGCGCGCGCCGCCTGGGACTCGAGCTGGACGGCGATCAAGGCCGCCGGGATCGGGATCGCCGTCGAGTTCAGCTGCGCGGCCGTGGCCGCCGGCGCCTTCGCCGTCGCGACCGTCATCCACTTCTTCGTCTGAGGCGGCCGTCCCGCCGCGGGCCCTCCCGCCGCGGGCCCTCCCGCCGCGGGTGCAGCTGTTCCTGCGGATGACGACCGATTCGAGGCGCGGGCGCCCCGGATCGGCGCAGAACCAGCTGCTCCCGTGAGAAGCACTCGCAGCGACCGCCCGAGGCGGCTCGGTGCGGACGAGGTGCCCGGGGTCAGTTCCCCAGCGCGGAGAGCACGTAGTCGATGCAGCCGAGGAGCGCGGTGACGTCCTCGGGCTCGACCGACACGAAGGTCGCGATCCGCAGCTGGTTGCGGCCGAGCTTGCGGTAGGGCTCGACGTCGACGACGCCGTTGGCCCGGAGGATCTTCGCGATCGCCGCGGCGTCGATGTCCTCGGCGAAGTCGATCGTGCACACGACGTTCGAGCGGTCGGCGGGATCGGCGACGAACGGGGTCGTCGCCGGATTCTCCTCCGCCCAGGCGTACACGGCCGCGGCGGCCCGCGCGGTGCGCTCGGCGGCCCAGGCGAGCCCGCCGTTGCCGTTGATCCACTCGATCTGCTCGGCGAGCAGCGCCAGCGTGGCCACTGCCGGGGTGTTGTACGTCTGGTTCTTCGCCGAGTTCTCGATCGCGGTGACGAGGTCGAGCGAGGCCGGGATCCAGCGTCCGGAGTCCTTGATCTCGTGCGCGCGGGCGATCGCGCGCGGGGACATGATCGCCAGCCACAGGCCGCCGTCGGATCCCATGTTCTTCTGCGGGGCGAAGTAGTAGACGTCGGTCTCGCGGATGTCGACGGCCAGTCCGCCGGCGGCGGACGTCGCATCGACGACGACGAGGGCGTCCTCGGCGATGCCGGCCGGCCGCGTGATCGTCGTCGCGACTCCGGTCGAGGTCTCGTTGTGCGGCCAGGCGTAGACGTCCGCGCCCTCGACTGCGGTGGGCACGGCCCCGGTGCCGGGGGCGACCTCGGTGATGACCGAGTCCTCGAGGAAGGGTGCGGTCCGGGTGGCCTCGGCGAACTTCGCGCCGAACTCCCCGAAGGTCGCGTGTGCGGCACGCGAGCGCACGAGCGAGAACGCGGCGACGTCCCAGAACACTGTCGAGCCGCCGTTGCCGAGCACCACCTCGTAGCCGCTGGGCAGGTCGAACAGCTCGGTCAGCCCGGTGCGGGTCCGGGCGACGAGGCTCTTCACCGGCGGCTGCCGGTGGGAGGTCCCCATGACCGTCGTGCCGAGCGCCTGCAGGGCGGTCATCTGGGCGGGGCGGATGCGGGCCGGGCCGGAGCCGAACCGGCCGTCGGCGGGCAGGAGTTCGGACGGGATCTTCACGGTCTGCTCTGCGTTCATCACACCGGGATCCTACCGCGGCGCCGTACGCGCGAGCGCCTCGGCCCACCGCGCGGACACCCTGGGCACCCGCGTCCCCGCGCAGTAGTGTGGATCCATGACCGATGACCGTTCGCCGCTGTCCCGGCTGTCCGACCAGCGCGTGGAGTACGGTGCCCGCGGCGAGGCCGCCGCCGGGACCGACCCATTCACCTTCTTCTCCCAGTGGTACGCCGAGGCGCAGGCCGAGATCCGCGAACCCAACGCGATGCTCCTGGCCACCGCCTCCGGCTCCGGTCCGGATGCCCGGATCGTCCTCCTCAAGGGCGTCGATCCCGCTGGCTTCACCTTCTTCACGAACTACACCTCGGCCAAGGGCCTCCAGATCGCCGCCGACGCGCGGGTCGCCCTCGTCCTGCCCTGGCACGACATGCACCGGCAGGTGCGGGTGCAGGGGATCGCGACACGCACCTCGGCGGCGGTGTCCGACGAGTACTTCGCCGCCCGCCCGCGCGGCGCCCAGGTGGGGGCGCGGGCCTCCCGCCAGTCGCAGCCCGTGGACTCCCGGGCGGCGATGCACGCCGCGTTCGACCGGGTCGAGGCCGAGTTCGCCGACGCCGAGGTGCCGCGCCCCGAGCAGTGGGGCGGCTACACCGTCGCCCCCCACCGGATCGAGTTCTGGCAGGGGCAGGCGAACCGGTTCCACGACCGATTCGTCTACGAGTCCGCCGACCGCCCGGCCGCGCTCGACGACGCCGCTGCCTGGACCGTCGCCCGCCTCGACCCCTGAGCGCACCCCGCAGCGGGGCAGCGTGCCGACGGGCGCGCCTCACCTCGTCCGCACCCCACCTCGACCACACCCCATCGCACAGAGAAGGAATCCCACGATGACCGACACCACCACCGCACCCGCCTACGGCCCCGAGGCACAGTTCGACAACTGGATCGGCGGCCGGTGGGTCGGC
Source organism: Brevibacterium sp. R8603A2 (assembly GCF_023072605.1). Lineage (NCBI taxonomy): Bacteria > Bacillati > Actinomycetota > Actinomycetes > Micrococcales > Brevibacteriaceae > Brevibacterium > Brevibacterium sp. R8603A2. The sequence goes on along the minus strand of NZ_JALLGN010000001.1, from coordinate 277,029 downwards.
AGCGAGGACCGCAGCGCGAACATCAACCCCTCCGACACCTCCGACGTGCTCGGCCGCTTCGCCCGCGCCGACGCCGCGACCGTCGAGCAGGCGATCACCGCCGCCCGCGCAGCCCTGCCGGCCTGGTCGCTGGGGAACGTGCAGCAGCGCTTCGACATCCTCGACACCGCCGGCACCGTGATCAAGGAGCGCGCGGCGGAGCTCGGCGAGCTGCTCGCCCGCGAGGAGGGCAAGCAGGTCTCCGAGGCCACCGCCGAGGTCATGCGCGCCGCCCAGATCTTCAAGTTCTTCGCCGGGGAGACCCTGCGCAACACCGGCGAGCTCGTCGAGTCCGTGCGCCCCGGCCTCACCGTCGAGATGACCCATGAGCCGGTGGGCGTCGTCGGCGTCGTCACCCCGTGGAACTTCCCGATCGCGATCCCCGCCTGGAAGATCGCCCCGGCGCTCGCCTACGGCAACACCGTTGTGTTCAAGCCCGCCGAGCTCGTCCCGGCGAGCGCCCACGAGCTCGTGCGGATCCTCATCGACGCCGGCCTCCCCGACGGCGTGCTCAACCTCGTCATGGGGCCCGGCCGGGTCGTCGGCGACGCGATCTCCGGCTCCAGCGAGGTCGACGCGGTGACCTTCACCGGCTCGGTCGGCGTGGGTGCCGGCGTCATCGCGAACGCCGCGGCCGCCGGCTCCAAGGTGCAGTGCGAGATGGGCGGGAAGAACCCGCTCATCGTGCTCGGCGACGCGGACCTCGACGCCGCGGTCGAGGCGGCCGTCAACGGGGCCTTCTTCTCCACCGGCCAGCGTTGCACCGCCTCGAGCCGCCTCATCGTCACCTCCGACATCCACGACGAGTTCGTCGCCCGGGTGAAGGAGCGGATCGACGGATTCGTCGTCGGCGACGCGCGGGATGCGAACACGACGATGGGACCGGTCGTGTCCCGGTCGCAGTTCGACCAGGACCGCAAGTATTTCGAGATCGCCGCCGACGAGGGCGGGACCGTGCACGGCGGCGCGGTCGTCGACACCGGCACGGAGGGCTACTTCCTCGCCCCCGCCCTCGTCACCGGCACTACCGAGGAGATGACGATCAACCGCGAGGAGGTGTTCGGACCCGTCGCCTCGGTCATCGAGGTCGCCGACTACGAGGAGGCGCTCGCCGTGGCGAACCGGACCTCGTTCGGGCTGTCCTCGGGCATCTTCACCACCTCGCTCCAGCACGCCGCGCACTTCAAGCGGCACTCCAACGCCGGCATGGTCATGGTCAACGCCCCCACCGCGGGAGTCGACTACCACACCTCTTTCGGCGGCCGGAAGGGCTCGAGCTACGGCCCGCGCGAGCAGGGGCGGGCGGCGCGCGAGTTCTACACCGTCCACAAGACCGCCTACATCAACGCCGGCTGAGGCCGGCTGTCGGCCCGTTGCACGGCCGTCCGCCCACCGGCGGACTGCCGAGCCGTATTACCGTGCCGGGCTAGACTGTCCCGGTGAGCACAGAGGAGTGGAACCGCCAGTGAACGATCTCATCGACACCACCGAGATGTACCTCAAGGCGATCGTGGAGCTCGAGGAGCAGGGGATCGTCCCGCTGCGCGCACGCATCGCCGAGCGCCTGGACCACTCCGGGCCGACCGTGTCGCAGACGGTGGCCCGGATGGAGCGCGACGGCCTGCTCGTCGTCGACGCCGACCGGCACCTCGAGCTCACCGGGACCGGCCGGGCGCTCGCCACCTCGGTCATGCGCAAGCACCGGCTGGCCGAACGCCTCCTCGCCGATGTCATCGGGCTCGACTGGGAGCTCGTCCACGACGAGGCGTGCCGCTGGGAGCACGTGATGAGCGAGCAGGTCGAGCGCCGGCTCGTGCGGATGCTCCCCGAGCACAGCACGAGTCCCTACGGCAACCCGATCCCCGGCCTCGACGCGATCGGCGCGGAGGCCGCGCCTGCCGCCCCTGTCGTCCCCCTGACCGAGGCCTGCCCCGCCCAGGGCCGGGCCGAGGTGTGCGTCGAGTGGCTCGCCGAGCCGCTCCAGGTCGATGCCCATCTCCTCGTCCAGCTGCGCGAGACCGGGATCCTGCCCGGGGCCACCGTCACTGCGGAGCCCGCCGGGGAGTACATCACGCTGCGCGCCCCGGAGGCCGCGACCGTGCTCGACCTGCCTCTCGAGACCGCCGCGAACGTCTTCGTGCGCCCGCTCGAGGGCGAGTGATCGCGCGCGTTGGGAGCAGCGCGACCGTCACGTTCCGGTCACGGCCGACACGCCGGATCACGGCTTCGCAGGCTTTCGTTACAGAACTTTTTCGACGCTCATAGTCGCCCTGACCTGGGGTTTTGTTGCCGACCTGACACTTTTGTCACGAAACCCGTGATCCAAATGTGACATTGCGGTCCGGCATCGGTTACGGTTGAGCGGTCGGGTTCCACCGAACCCGGCTCCAGGTGGGCAACCGAGTGCCGCTCCCGCCTGCGGAGACCAGGACCTGAAGCGGCAACGGGGGAACCACCACTCGTCCCGGACACCGGGACTCGGGGCCAAGTTCACTCACGAGCGACCGAGCAACTCCAGCTCGAGCCCGACAGCTCACCTCGTAGGTTTCGTGGAGGACACACCAGTGGCACAGAAGAAGCATGGCCGCCGCGCGGCCAGCACCCCCGTCAAGACCCCGCTGACCGAGCTCACCGAGGCGCTGAGCGCCAACTCCGGTGTCGTCGGTCGCCGCGCGGCCGTCGTCGCAGCAGCCGGTGGACTCATGGCCACCGCCGTGCTCCCGGCCGCCACCCAGGGCGATGAGAAGTCCGACGCGGTCGTCTCCGCCGAGGCCGCCGACTCGAACGTCGAGGCCGACTTCTCCAACCAGGCCGCCACCGTCATCCCGGAGGCCGCCGAGGACACCGAGGACGACGCCGCACTGCCCGGCACCTCGAACGTCTCCACCACCACCTCCACCGCCGCTCCGGAGCCCGAGCCTGAGCCCGAACCGGAGCCGGCCCCCGCACAGAGCTCCGACTCGACCGAGCCCTCGGACTCCTCGGACCGCGGTTCCTCGACCTCGCGCAGCACCGAGCGCTCCTCGGACTCCTCGGACCGCGGTTCCTCGACCTCGCGCAGCACCGAGCGCTCCTCGGACTCCAAGAAGAGCGAGAAGAAGAGCGACAGCGTCTCCGTGCCGGACGGCTCGAAGGCCGAGCAGGTCATCGCGATCGCCAAGCAGTACGTCGGCGTGCCCTACGTCTACGGCGGCACCACCCCCAGCGGCTGGGACTGCTCCGGTTACATAGCGTTCGTCTACGACAAGGTCGGCGTGAACCTGCCCCGCACCTCCGGCGCGCAGAAGGCTGCCGGGACTGTCGTCTCGGCTTCTGAGGCGAAGCCCGGCGATCTCGTATTCAGTCCCGGCCACATCGGCATCTACGCCGGCAACGGCATGATGTACGACGCGGGCTCCCCGAGCTCGAACACCTCGTACCGCAGCCACTCGTGGATGGGCTCGGTCACCTACATCCGCGTTCTCTGATCCACGGTCGGGCACGGCCCGACGCACTGACGGAACCCGCCGCCCGGGTCATGGTCCACCCGGCGGCGGGTTCCGTCGTGTCTGCGAGCATTCCGCATGCTCCGCCCCGGCCCTGCTCGTGAGCAGTCGCGGAACGGTGGGTGAACCGGCGTGGAAATCATGGTGGGGGCGGCGCGCTGCGACCGCGCAGACGCTTGCGCGGGCGCCGGCCTCCGCTACTCTGGTTCCAGCCGTTGCACTTCATCCGACAGGAGGCCGCGTGAGCGCCGCATCGCAGGGAGACCGGGTGCCGGTCCATCGGACCGGGCCGAGTGCCGCCGTGCGCCTCTGCGCGGCGTGGAGCCGGTCCCGGAATCTGCTCGGTGATGTCATCGTCGATTCGATACCGACGGTTGTGGAGCATGGAGGCGTTGCGCATTCGCGCAGCGCCTTCGCTGTTTCCCGGGCGGGTGAGCGCGGATGAAGACCCTGGTCCTCAACGCCGGCTACGAGCCGATGTCGGTGGTGTCCTACCGCCGGGCGGTCGTCCTCGTGCTCGCCGGCAAGGCCTCCGTGCTCGCGGCCGACGACGATGCACCGGTGCGCAGCGTCCACGTCTCCATGCCGCAGCCCTCGGTGATCATCCTCCGCCGCTACGTGCGGCCGCCGTCCGGTCGCTCGGTGGCGCTGTCGCGGCGCGGGGTGCTGCGCCGGGACGGGTTCGCCTGTGCCTACTGCGCCGGCCATGCGACGACCGTCGACCACGTGCTGCCCCGTTCGCGCGGCGGCGGCAACACCTGGCGCAACCTCGTGGCGTGCTGCCGGAGGTGCAACAACATCAAGGGGAACCGGACGCCCGAGGAGATGGGCTGGGTGCTCGGCTTCGTCCCCGACGTGCCGCGGGTCGGCCGCTGGTGGCTGCGCGACCTCGACAACCCCGCAGAGTCGTGGCGGCCGTTCCTCGAATACGGTTCCGCCGCCTGAGCCGACCCGCGACTCCACCGGGCGAGTGTGGGGCTTCCGGTCGAGAGTGGTGGCGTTGAAGCTCATACTCATCGTCGAAACCCCCACACTCCCGTGCCCGGTGCTTCGAGAGGGGAGGGGGAGGAGAGGTTGCTCGACCGTCCGGGATTCCCGGACATGCGAAAGGGCGGTGCGATTCCCGGAGGGATCGCACCGCCCTTCAGCGGTGTGCTGAGGTGATCAGCGGTTGGCGCGGGAGCCGCGACCGGAGATGAAGCCCCAGACGACGAGCACGATGAGTGCGCCGCCGATGGCGAGCAGCCAGGAGCTCAGCGAGAAGAACTTGTCGACGCCCTCACCGAAAAGAGCCGAGCCGATCCAGCCGCCGAGCAGGGCGCCGATGACGCCGCACACGAGGGCGCCGAGCCAGCCGCCGCCCTGACGACCCGGGAGGATCGCCTTGGCGATGGCGCCGGCGACGAGGCCGAGGACGAGGAATGCGAGAATACCCATGAGTTGATCCTTATCTCTGGATGTCCGGACAGCCGTCTGCGACTGCCGGGATTCTGTGATGCGGACCTACCGCACCGAGCAGGAGTAGTTCCTGACGATTACCGGTTAAATATATCAAGGATACTTGTGAGCCTCAATGATCGTCCGGCCCGGCGCGGCGCGACAAGCGGCGGGATCCGGTGTTCCGGGGTGAGCGGCGAACGCCGTTCGAGTCGTGAGATCCGCGGAACCATGCGCATGACCAGCGGTTCGCACGACCGCCGCATCCGGGTATCGTGGGCACACCGGTGTGAGCGAGAACACCGCGCCCGAACCGGTGCGGCGCACCCACCGGGCGCACGCGAGACCGCCACGAAGGAGCTGCCGTGACCGAGGAACTCTCCTCCCCAGAAGTCGCCGACCCCCAAGCCGTGCTCGTCGGCGTGGACGGTTCGAAGGCGAGCCGCAACGCCCTGCGCTTCGCGATCGAGGAGGCCAGGGCCCTCGGACGGTCGATCCGGCTCGTCGGCGCCTACACGATCCCGAGCGTCGCCGCCGCGACGATCGACGTCTCCTACGTCCCGATCGACGACACCTCGATCCGCGCGGCAGTGACCGCCTCCCTCAAGGAGGCCGCCGCCGAGGTCAAGGCCGCCGGCGTCCCCGTCGAGGCCGTCATCGAGATCGGCGATGCCGCCGGCGTCCTCGTCGAGGAGTCCCGCCAGGCCTCGCTCGCAGTCGTCGGCTCCCGCGGGCGCGGCGGCTTCGCCGGCCGCCTGCTCGGCACCGTCTCCAGCGCCCTGCCCGCCCACTCCCACTGCCCGACGATCGTCGTCCCCGTAGGGTGGACCCCGGGCCGGGAGACCGCGCCCAAGCACAGCTCCTCCCGACCGGTCCGCTCGAGCCGCGGCGAGCTCCTCGGCTACGACGAGACCGCCGAGGCGGTGCCGGGCCTCGACTTCTCCGGCTCCGTCGTGGTCGGCGTCGACTCGCTCGCCAAGGAGTCGCCGGCGCTGTGGAAGGCCGCCGAGCACGCGCTGCACCGCGGCACGCCGCTCCACATCCTCGGTGTGCTCACCACCACCGTCGTCGGCCCCGAATGGCTGCCGAGCACCGGGGACATGAAGCGGTTCCTCGACGAGGGTGCGGACAAGCTCGAGTCCGCGCGCACCGCCGTCGCCGCCGAGCACCCCGGGCTCGAGGTCGACTGGACGCTGTTCGACGGCCAGCCGGCCGAGGTGCTCGTGCGCGCCTCGGACACCGCCGACGTCCTCATCATCGGCTCGCGCGGCCGCGGCGGGTTCGCCGGCCTGCTGCTGGGCTCGACCTCGCAGTCGGTGCTGCCCTATGCCGCCTGCCCGACCATGGTGGTGAGGGTGCCGCGCTGAGCCGCGGCAGCCCGCGCCCGGGCGCACCCGTTCCCGGCGGTCCCGAGCCCGGCGGCCCGCACGCCTGCATCGAGGCCCGTGACCTCGGCGTCTCCCTCGACGGCCAGGTGCTCCTCGCACCGACGTCCTTCGCGCTCGCGGCCGGGCGCGCGCTGGCGGTCACCGGGCCCAACGGGGCCGGCAAGACGACGCTGCTGCGAGCGCTCGCCGGCCGCGCCCGGTCGACCTCGGGCACCGTGGCGATCGCCGGGCGCCCCGCCGACGACCGCAGCCCGGAGTTCCGCAGACTCGTCGCCGCCCACCTCGGGCTGCCGCCGCTCGCCCGCGATCTCACGCTGCGCGAGCACGCCGTCCTCGTCGCCGCCTCCTGGGGCATCGCATTGCCCGAGGCCGAGGCGCGGGCCGATGCGGTGTTCGCCGAGCTCGCGATCGCCCACCTCGCCGCCCGCTTCCCCCACGAGCTGTCCTCGGGGCAGCGGCAGCTGTTCGCCCTCGTCCTCACCCTCGTGCGGCCGTGCGCGGTGCTGCTCGTCGACGAGCCCGAGCAGCGCCTCGACGAGCACCGCCGCGGTCTCGTCGCCGCCGCGCTCCGCCGTCGCCGGGACGCGGGAACGACGATCGTGCTCGTGAGCCACTCGCCGGTGCTCGTCGAGGCCGTCGCCGATGCCGTCGTCGCCCTCGCCGAGCCGGCCGCGTGAGCACTGCGGCCTCCGTGAGCACCCCCGTCTCCCGCCTCGCGCTCCTGTGCCGGCTCCACCGGCAGCGCGGCGCAGCACCCTCCCGGGACGACCTCACCGTCATCGCCTACGCCGTCGTCCTCCTCGTGCTCGTCCTCGGGGTGCCGCTCGCCCGCGGCGCGGTGCTCCTCCTCGCCTCCGCCGAGGTGTCCACCGCCCTCGTGGCCGCGGCCGCACCCGGCTGGGCCGGTGCTGCGGCCGGCGCACTGCTCATCGCGTTCGCGCTGTTCGGGCGGGTGCGCGGGCCGGTGGCGCTCGCCCCGTTCGCCGTCCTCCTGCTCGCCCGCACCGATGTGCCCCGGCGCACGGCGCTCCGACGCGGCTTCTGGATCTCCGCGCTCGCTGTGATCGGGGTGCTCCTGATCGTCGCCGGGGGCGTCGGCGGGGTGCTGGGCGTCGCAGCCGGGGTGCCCGTGCTCGCTGTCGTCCGGCTCGTCATCGCCGCCGCCGGACTCGGGCTCATCTGCTCGGTGGTCTGGCTCGCCGGGCAGGCGCGGATCCCGGGATTCGGCCCGGGGGCGGGTGCGGCGTGCGGTGCGCTGGGGGTCGCGGTGCACGTGCTCGCCTCGTTCGCGGTGCCGCCGCTGCAGTGGGTGGCGCCCTGGGGCTGGTTCGGGCTCAGCTGGCCGGCCGCCGGCCCGCTCGCGGGGCACACCGGGGGAGTGCTCGCCGGGCTGCCGGTGGTGCTCCTCTGCGTGCTCGCCGGGGTGCTCGCGCTGTGCGTCCCGCGTCTTCTCGATCAGGTCGGGGCCGAGGCGCTCGCCGCGCAGGCCGCGCGCAGGCAGGCGGCCGGGGCCGCGGCGGGGACCGGCGACCTCACCTTCGCGCTCGCCGCCTACCGCGCTGTGCCCGTCACCGGGCGGGGCTGGCGGGCGGTGCGGGCGCGCTCCACCGCCCTCCGCTTCCTGCTGCGTGACCTCGTGGGGGCGGCCCGCACGCCGACGACCCTCCTCGTGGGGGCGGCCGGGATCGTCGCCGCGGGCGCACTGAGCGTGGCTGCGGTGACGACTGCGCTGATGCCCGCGTGGGTGCTCGCCGCACCGGCTGCCGCCCTGCTGTTCACGGCCTCCGGGGTGCTCTGCGCCGGATTCCGGCACGCGGCGGAGACGGTCGGAGCGCCGGCGCTCTACGGGTATTCGACGGCCCGGCTCTACGGACTCCACGCGCTCCTGCCTGCCGGCGCGGCGCCGGTCCTCGCCGGGGCCGGCGCCGCTCTCACCGTGCTCCTGACCGGGGCGCCGGTGGACGCGGGACGGACCGGGGTGCTCGCCGCGGTGCTCCTCGGCGTCCTCGCCGTCGCGGCGCGTGCCTGCGACAGCGCCAAGGGCGCGATGCCCGTGTCGATGCTCACCTCCTCGGTGCCCACCCCGGTGGGCGACCCCGTCATGGTCCTCGTCGTGCTCTGGCACTTCGACGCGGTGCTCCTCACCGGGGCGATCGGTGCGGTGATCGTGGGACAGCTCGCCGCCGTCGGAGCAGGGCCCGCGCTCGCGCTGCTCGGCGGCACCCTCGCGACGCTCCTCGTCCTGCTGCACTTCCGGCTCGCCGCGCGCGCCGCGGAATGAGAGCAGCCGGACGGGCCGGGGCGAGCCGCGGAGCTCACCGGGAGGGGCTCCTCGGGCCGTCGGCGCATTCCGTCCAGGCGCCTTGCCGGCCGGGGGATGCGCGAAGAGGCGGATCACGGCATGATGGAGAGGTTCACCCACCATCACGAGACCGGAGTCGCCATGGGGATCCTCAGCCTTCTGCGCCGCGACCGCGCGGACGAAAAGACCACCCGCCAGGCCGTGGAGGAGGCGCAGAAGCCGCCGCGCTCCGGTGAGGCCGGTGCGGACCCGGCCGCCGAGGACGGCGGCGCGCTCCAGCACATGGTCGAGGCGTTCCGCGACATCGGCATCGACGGGAAGCTCACCTTCGACTCGGCGGAGAAGGTCGCCCGGAAGGCCCAGCGCGGCCGCGGCAAGCGCGACCCGGAGCTCGCGATCCGGCGCATCATCCGCAGTCACCGCCGCGGCATCACCGCCGGCGGATTCCTCACCGGCCTGGGCGGTGCGATCACGCTGCCGGTGCTGCTGCCGACGAACGTCTTCGAGTTCTACGTCCAGGCCACCCGCATGATCGCCGCGATCGCCTCCGTGCGCGGTTACGACCTTCGCGACGACGAGGTGCGCACCCGGGTGCTCGCCGCGCTCGTCGGCGAGGAGTCCGGCGACGTGCTGCGCAACATCGGGCTCGGGCCGGTGGCCGGCTTCGCCAGCCGCCAGGTCGCCAAGCGCCGGCCCCAGCCGGAGATCTCCGCGGTCGCCAACGCGATCGGCGGCCGGATCCTGCGCCGGTTCGGACTGCGCTCGGTGCGGCTGTTCGGCAAGGCGATCCCCGGCCTCGGCGGCGTCATCGGAGCGGCGAGCGACCGCGGTCAGCTGAAGAAGATCGCACGGAGCGCGCTCGTGATGTTCCCGCAGGTGTGAGCGCGCGCGTCCACGGGGAGGCCGGGGTGCGCGGCGGCGGCAGCGCCTGGCCGGGTCACCGGAGTGTTTCCCCTGGTGAGAAGTGCGCCCCCGATTGGATTCGAACCAACGACACCCGCTTTAGGAGAGCGGTGCTCTATCCCCTGAGCTACGGGGGCACGCGCCGCGGGCAGGTCAGCGCGCCCTGTCGGAATCGTGGGGGCGCGCCGGTCGCGGCGCACGGACAGTCTAGCAGTCCGATCGGCGCCGAAATTTCGCCGCTGACGGTGCGCCGGGCGGTGATCGCGGCCCGATCCCGATAGTCTCGAGCTGTGTCATATTCCGATTCCACTACTCAGGCCTCCGTCGGCGGAACGTTCGCGGCGTGGAAGGAACAGGCTGCCCGGATCGGCGGCCGGGACACCATGCTCCAGTACCGCGACTCCCGCGACGGTTCGATCGAGCTCACCGGTGCGCATCCCTCCGGGCTCGCCCAGCTGCTCGCCGGCCGGCCCACGCGCCTGTCGAGCCTGATCCGCGACCAGGAGCTGCTGTCCGACGCCCGTCGTCGCGCCCGCTCGATCCGGCAGAAGGCCGAGCAGCTCGCCAGTGAGCGCGGGATCAACACCGCGCACCTCGCGATCGGCTTCGCCACCTGGAGCCGCGACGAGTCCGGCGGCCGCACCGACTACATCGCCCCCGTCATGCTCCGCCACGTGCGGCTCGTGCCCCGCGGCAGCCGGGTCGAGGACTTCGAGATCGTGCTCGACGACGAGATCACGATCAATCCTGCCCTCGTGTCCTACCTCGAGCGCCACCACCGGGTGACGATCGATGTCGACGAATGGGTCGAGGCGACCGGCAACAGCCACGGCTTCGACCCCGCCCCGGTGTTCGAGCGCCTCCGCGCGCTCGCCAAGGGGATCCCCGGCCTGCTCGTCAACCAGCGTCTCGTCGTGTCGACCTTCGCCAACATCACGACCCCCTTCAGCGGGGAGGAGCTGCCCGGCGGCCACCCGGTGCTCCGTGCGCTCGCCGGTGACGATGCCGCCTGCCGCAGCTTCGGCGGCCCCGCCGCCCGGGCACCCGAACGCAGCGTCCAGTCGCATTCCGCTCCCGAGGCGCCCTCCGCCGGGAAGCCGCCGGCCGGCGGGAAGGCGGCGCGCGAATCCTCGGCCGAGGTGTCTCTCGACGAGGGGCAGCCGACCGAGCCGATCCTCGACGCCGACATCCCCGGGAAGGCCTCCGCTGCTCCGGCCGCCGCATCCGCGCCCGCTGCCGACGGCGCCCCGTCCGGTGCTGAGAAGCCGGCGGTGGAGACCTCGGGGGAGGGTGCCCCGCGTGAGGGTGCCTCCGACGATCCCGAAGCCGCGCCGGCCGATGATGCGAAGGCCGATCCCATCGGCTCCGACAGCACCGACAGCACCGACGGCCCTGACCGGCCCGACAGCACCGAGGGCCCTGAGGCCGACGACCCCGACGGGCCGCCCCCCGCCGGCTCCGGCACCGGGGAGTCCGAAGCAGCCGACGCCTCGACCGCCGACGCCGAGTCCGACGAGGATTCCACTGCTGACGACGCCCCCACCGGCAGCACCGCCGTGCCGGTCGGGCGTCGGGAGCAGAAGCGGGCCGCACGGAAGCACGCAGCCGAGCGCCGCACCCCGCGCTCGGCGTCCCGCGACGACTCCTCGGGCTCCGACCGGGACGACACCGGATTGGACGAGGCGAGCGCCGCGGACCCGGGCGCCGTGTCCGCACCGACGCCGAAGCCGCGCGAGCTGCCCCGGCCGCTGCCGGACCGGAAGCCGCAGGAGGAATTCCTCGCGATCGACGTCGACGGCGACCAGCAGGCCGTCGTTGATGCCGCCGTGATGGGCGAATCCGTGGTCGTCGACACCCCGCCCGGCACCGGCGCCACCCAGGTCGCCGTCGCGATCGCCACCACGCTCGCCCACACCGGCCGCAGCGTCCTCTACCTCGCGCAGAACTCCGATGCGCTCGGCGATTTCGCCTCCCGCCTCGAGCGCGCCGGGCTCGGCGGCTTCGCCGTCGACGGTCGGATGACCCCGACCGAGGTCCACACCCGCCTGATCTCGCTCATCGCCGACGCCGAACGCGCACCCCGCCCCGACCTCGGCGGTCTGCTCGCCAAGCTCAACGACCAGCGGGCGATCCTCAGCGAGCACTCCGAGTCGCTCCACCGGGTGCGCGAACCCTGGGGCGTGTCCGTGCTGTCGACCATGCGGCGCCTCGCGCAGCTCACCGCCGAGCAACCCGGTCCGTCGACCGCGGTGCGCTTCGACTCGTCCGTCGTCGAGGCGAGCGAGGCCGAGCGGGAGGACCTCCGCGCCCGCCTCATCGAGTTCTCCGAGCTCGGCGCCTTCACCCTCGACGTCGAGGACACCGTGTGGTTCGGCGCCCGGTTCGCCAGCGATGAGGACGCCGAGGCGGCCCGCCGCGTCGCCGAGCGCGCCGGGAAGAAGATCCCGGCCCTCGTGGAGCTCGTCGAGCCGCTGCTCCGCCAAGCCGGCCTCAACCCCGCCCGCACCGTCGACGCCTGGGGCCGCTGCCTCGCCGTCCTGCTCGGCGTGCGCAGGACGCTCGACCGGTTCTCGCCCGACGTCTACGACCACAACCTGTCCGATCTCATCGCCGCGACCGGCAGCGCCGAATATCGCCGCGAGCACCAGATCGAGATGGGCATGTTCGAGCGCAACCGGTACAAGAAGGCCGCACGCGAGTTCCTGCGCCCCGGCGCGACGGTCGACGACATGCACGCAGCACTGCTCGCCGCCGCCCAGCAGCGCGCCGAGCTGCGCGACATCGCCGGGCGTGACATCCGCCCGCAGATCCCGCGCGGCCTGCTCGAGGCCGACGAGCTCCACCAGGAGATCGTCGCCGACTTCCGCAAGCTCGAACCGGTGCTCAGCGACACCCCCGACGGCGGGGACCTCGGGTCCATGCTCGTCGAGGAGGCGCAGGCCCGGCTGCAGGCGCTCGGCGAGGACCGCGACAGCCTCGCGGACCTGCCTGCCCGCACCCGGATCGACACCGAGCTCCGCGGCCGCGGCCTCGGCGATCTCCTCAGCGACCTGCGCGAACGCCGCGTGCCGCACGAGCTCGTGGGCCAGGAGTTCGACCTCGCCTACTGGGCGACCGTGCTCAAGCAGCTCGCCGCCGCCGATCCCCAGGTGGGCCGCCACGACGGGACCGAGCTCCATCGCGTCGTCGCCGACTACCGGATCTGCGACAAGCAGTACGTCGCCGCGGGCGCCGCCCGGCTGCGCTACAGCCACGGCCAGGGCTGGAAGCGCGCGATCGAGGAGCACCAGGACGAGGCGCAGGCCGTGCGCGACGCCCTGCGCTCCCGCCACCTCCACGTCGAGGCGCTGAGCGAGCAGGCACCGCGCGTGCTCACCGCGCTCGCCCCGGTGTGGATGATGAGTCCTTTCCAGGTGCCGGAGTACTTCGCCGACGTGCCGCTGTTCGACACCGTGATCATCGCCGACGCCGGGCGGATGTCCGTGACCGAGGTGCTCCCGGCGATCGCCCGCTCCAAGCAGGTCATCGCACTCGGCGACGACCGGCTGCTCGGCCCGCGCGAGTTCAGCGTCGCCGTCGACCGCCGCGGCCAGCGCGACAACGCGAGCGGCCCGAGCGTGTTCGGCGCGCTCGCGGAGTTCCTCCCGTCCCACCGCCTCCACACGAGCTACCGGCACTCGCCGGCCGGCCTCGTCGACCTCGTCAACCGCCGGTTCTACGACTCGACGATCTCGAGCCTGCCGACCGCCCTGACGAACGAGGGCTCCGGCGTCGAGTTCTCATTCGTGCCCGACGCGCTCGGCAGTCCCGACACCGCCACCGGTCAGGTCGAGAGCCTCGATGTCGAGGTCGACCGCGTCGTCGACCTCGTGCTCAAGCACGCGCGCACCCGCTCGCGGCAGTCGCTCGCCGTTGTCACCCTCACCCCGTGGCACGCGCAGCGCGTCGCCGCGGCGATCCAGCAGGCGATCCGCACCTACCCCTACGTCGCGTCGTTCTTCACCGACCCGACGAAGGAGCCGTTCGTCGTCACCGACTGCGAACGGATCCAGGGGATGGCCCGGGATGCCGTGATCTTCTCACTCGGCTACGGCCGCACCCGGCAGGGTCGCGTCGTCTACAACTTCGGGGCGCTGTCGAAGCCCGGCGGGGAGAGGCTGCTCGCCGCAGCGGTGACCCGCGCCCGGCGCAAGCTCACCGTCGTGTCGTGCTTCGAGGCCGACGACTTCGAGCTCGCCCGCCTCCGCCACGGCGCCCGTGTGCTGCCCGGGCTGCTCGCGGACGCCGCCGCCGGCGGCCGCACCATGCCCGCCGCCGGTGACGCGGAGCGCGACCCGCTGATCTCCGACATCGCCGAGCGCCTGCTGCGCAGCGGGGTGTACTCCGACGAGGGGTACGAGGACATCGACCTCGCCGTCTCCGTATCCGCCGACCCCACCCAGGGGATGGCGCTCGCGGTGGAGACCGACGGTGCGGACTACGCCGCGACGGAGAGCATCCGTGAGCGCGAGCGGCTCCGCGCGGAGGCTCTCGCCCGACGCGGTTGGCGCTATCTGCGGGTGTGGTCGACGGATGCGTTCGTCGACCCGCAGGCGGAGGCGGATCGGATCTTCGAGATGTGGAAGGAGACCGTCGAGGATCGTTCCCCGCAGGCCGTGCTCGATGCCGCCCGCGCCGCAGCGGTGGTCGTGGGCCGGCAGGGCAACCGCCCCAAGCTCACCCCGGGGCTCCCGCTCCACACGTACTCCGCCGAGGACCTCGACGCGATGGTCGACTGGATCCAGTCCGACCGTGTGTCCCGCGGCGACGACGAGCTCAAGGCGCAGCTGCGCGCCGCACTCGCGCTCAAGGGCCGCTCCCGGCGCGTGGAGTCCGGGCTCGACGCCGCCGTCGCCCGCTACCGCGACCGCTATGCGCAGGCCAAGCGGTCCGCCGCGCCGCCGGCCGAGCAGGCCGGTCGCACCGAGGACGAGGTGTTCCTCCCCGCCGCGGGCGGCTCCGTGGGCCAGAGCGAGGTCATGCCGCTGTACAACACCGGCAAGCTCCGCGAGCAGGACCTCCTCGACGCCGGGCTCCGCGAGTCCGAGCAGGGCCGACGCTCGGAGGAGGAGCATGCGCCCGAGGCAGGTACCACACGGGAGAGCACTGGCCAAGGAGCAGAGAGTGCTGCGGATGGCGGCGGTGCTGGCAAGCATCCCGGGAAGCGCGTCGCGCAGGACGGTGATGCCCACGACGCCGGGGAATCCGCCTCCGAAGGCGGGGACGCACGGAGCTGAGGCGTCCCATGCCGCCGGAGGAGCAGAACGGCGTCGAGCCGAGCGCTGTAGATGAACAGGGTTCCGCGCAGCGGCGCGCCCGCGACGCACGGACCCGCGCGGCAGTGGAGGCCTACCGGCGTACGCTGCGCAACGAGTCATCGGCCGGCGACGGCCTCGATCGCGAGCCCGGCGGGCCCGGAGCGCTCAGCGCGGAGGAGGCCCGGCTGCTCGCCGAGCGCCCGCCCCACTGGCAGACCAAGCCGCGCTGAGCGGGTTGACCGTCCTGGTGCACCACCGCACCCCGTTCACCGGCCCGGGCGCGGCGCACGGCATTGAGGTGCCATCGACACGACAGCGCCCCCGGACTCCTGTCCGGGGGCGCTGTGATCGCGTCGGGTCCGAGGCGCCTCTGCGTGGAGGTCTGCCTCTTCGACTCAGTGGCGCGGGGGGTAGTTCGGGTCGATGCCGGTGGCCGGGCCGCCCTCGAGGCGCTGGTCGGGGACGACGTCCTGGGTACCCTTGGCGAGCAGGTCGCGGATCTCGGTGAGCAGCTCCTCCTGGGTGGGGGGCACGTCCTCTTCAGCGGCACCGCGCTTGCGGAGCTCGTTGAGCTTGTTCATCGGCATGATGATGACGAAGTAGACGACAGCGGCGACGATGAGGAAGTTGATCGCCGCGGTGATCACGGCACCGAAGTCGAGGAAGGTCGCCTCGACGTCGGGACGGATGCGGAAGCCGAGACCGCCCACGTCCGGCGAGCCGACG
The DNA here is from genome assembly GCF_023072605.1 of Brevibacterium sp. R8603A2. Classification (NCBI taxonomy): domain Bacteria; kingdom Bacillati; phylum Actinomycetota; class Actinomycetes; order Micrococcales; family Brevibacteriaceae; genus Brevibacterium; species Brevibacterium sp. R8603A2. The sequence continues at coordinate 261,452 of NZ_JALLGN010000001.1, read as the reverse complement.
GCCGCGATGAGCGGGTTGATGATGTTGTCGGAGATGGCGGTCACGATCGCGGTGAACGCGGTACCGATGATGACGGCGGTCGCCAGCTCGATGACATTGCCGCGGAGGATGAAATCCCGGAAGCCCTTGAGCATAGTGTGTCCTTTCACAGATGGGTCAGGAGCACACTGCTCCCGTGTGCGCATGAGCGCCCAGAACATGATAGCGGCGAAAAGACGATCCAGTAGACATTTCAAGCATCTCAGAATTTGATACTCGTCACATTACCGGGCCGGTTCTCGAGAGACTGACAGCTTGAGCACACGGAGCCGCTGGTGAGGTGGCCGATGTGCCGGTGAGCGGCCGGGATCGACCGCGACCGCAGCAGCATCGGACGCCTGCCGATGTCCTCTCGCTCCCTCTCAATTGAGCAGGGCGAAGCTCAGCGCCGTGCCGGACACCGCGGCGAGCGCGCTGGCCTGGGGTCCGGACACGATGAGTGTGATCACCGTCGTCGACCCGGACACCGCGGTCCCCGCCCGTTGGGAGATCGAAGCGACCACCGCCTCGTCGATCACCGCGCCGGTCCCGTCCGCCCCTGCGGCACCCGGCACCCCCTCGACCTCTCCATCGGCGCCGCCTGCGGCCGAGGTGCCCGCTCCCGGAGCGAACACCCGGACCCGGTGCCCCGGCCGCAGGGTGGCCGCCGCGGCCTCGTCGGTCACCGTCACCGGCATGAGGAGCTGCCCCTCTGCCAGCGGTTCGGCGCGCGGGGCGAGCAGCCCGGACCGCGTGACCGGCAGGCCGGGGCTCAGATGCGCCGCGGAGGTGCTGCCGATCGCCTCGGCGACGGATTCGATGGCGTCGGCGGGGACGAGCGCGGCGGGATAGGTGCGGGTCCCGAGGTCGCCGGCACCGATCGTCGAGCCCGGGGCGATGTCACCGGCGGCGACGACCACCGGGGTGCCCGCGGGACGCGGTGTCAGCGCCCAGACGACGAGCGTGGTCGCGAGGGCGAGCGCGAGTGAGGCGAGGAGGCGACGGGTGCGGCGGCGATCCTTGACGGACAGCGCGGCGAACCGCTGCAGGGGGAGAGGGAGTCGGAAGGAGACCATGACCCGACTGTGCCCCGCGGAGCCCGGACCGCGCTACGACCGTCGTGCGCCTGTGGATGGAGGGCGCGCGGCCGTCCCCAATGTGACCTGAGGACGGTGCACTGTGACCAGAGGACGGTTCTCGATCGTGCCCCGTGCCGGGAGCAGGAGACCGTCAGGCGGAGGTCGAGGCCGTGGATTTCGAGGACGAGGAGCTCGAATCGCCGGTCGCCGAGGTGCTCGACGTGCCGGACCCCGAGGAGCCGGACCCCGAGGAGCCGGAGGGGGCGCCCGTGCTGCCGCCGGCAGCAGCAGCGTCCTTCGAACCCGACTCGGATCCGCCCGACTTCGCCGCTGCGCGGGAGCCGCCGGAGGAGCGGGAGTCGGTCGCGTAGAAGCCCGAACCCTTGAACGTCACTCCCACATTGCCGAAGACCTTGCGCAGGGTGCCCTGGCACTCCGGGCACACGGTCAGCGAATCGTCGGTGAACGCCTGGTGGATGTCGAAGGCGTGACCGCAGTTCTTGCAGGCATAGGAGTACGTGGGCATTGTCGGCCTTTCTCGTCAGAGTCCCGAAGAAGTATAGACCAGCACGCATGCCCTGCCGGGTCGCGTCTCAGCCCACCGGCGAGCGTCTCACCCCCACCGGCACGATGCCGCGCTCGGTGACGACGGCGTCGACCCGCAGATCCCAGGGCTGGTGGGGAAGCGCATCGACGAGCTCCTCTGCGAAGCACACCCCGAGCACCTGCGCCCCGCACCCGGTCGGCGGGGCGGCCCCCCGCGGACCGAAGGTGCGGTCGTAGAAGCCGCCGCCGTTGCCCAGCCGCACCCCGGCGCGCGAGAACGCGAGGCCGGGCACGAGGATCGTGTCGACCGGTGGGAGGGGGCGGCCGGCAGGCCCCGCCATCTCACCGGCGAGCGCCTCGGCGGCGGGTGCCCCGGACCTCGGCTCGCGGATCTGCCACTTCCCCGTGCGGGGGAGCGTGCTCATCGGCCCGGTGAGCACGCCGAAGTCGAGGGGCCGGCCGGCGGTGGTGAGGGGGAGGAGCACCGCGGCGCCCGCGGCCCTCGCCTGATCGAGTGCGAGATCGAGGCAGGGCTCACCGGCCAAGGAGGCATAGCCGAGGACAGCGCGGGAGCCGGCGAGCACCTCGGCGAGCACGGCCGCGAACCGCTCCGGCTCCCCGGGGGCGGTCGGCCCGGCACCCGGCTCCCGGACCCCTGCTCCCCCGGCGAGCGCCTCGGCCGCGGCCCGCGCGCGCTCCCGGCGACGGGTGCGCACCCTCCTGCGCAGCCGCGCCTTGTCGGCGGCCTCCGAGCTCGCGGCTTCCGGCGTCGTGTCCACGGCTACAGCGTAGACTGACCGGCATGGCAGACAAGCAGAACGTTCCCGTGCGCAAGGCCGTCATCCCCGTCGCGGGGCTCGGCACCCGGTTCCTCCCGGCGACCAAGGCGACCCCCAAGGAGATGCTCCCCGTCGTCGACAAGCCGGCCATCCAGTACGTCGTCGAGGAGGCGGTGGGGGCCGGGCTCTCCGATGTGCTCATGGTGACCGGCCGGAACAAGCGTCCGCTCGAGGACCACTTCGACCGGGTGGACGGCCTCGAGAGCGCGCTCAAGGACAAGGGCGACGAGAAGAAGCTCGCCCTCGTGCAGAACGCCTCGGAGCTCGCCGACATCCACTATGTCCGCCAGGGCGACCCGCTGGGACTCGGCCATGCCGTCCTCAAGAGCCATCAGCACGTCGGCCAGGAGCCCTTCGCCGTGCTGCTCGGCGACGACCTCATCGATGAGGCGAACCCGATCCTGCCGAAGATGATCGAGGTCCAGGAGCGGACCGGCGGCTGCGTCGTCGCGCTCATGGAGGTCCCGGCCGACACCATCAACCTCTACGGCTGCGCCGCGGTCGAGGAGACCGGGGAGGACGGCGTCGTGCGCGTCACCGGGCTGGTGGAGAAGCCGGAACCGGAATCCGCGCCGTCGAACCTCGCGATCATCGGCCGCTATGTCCTCGCCCCGGAGATCTTCGACGTCCTGCGCGTCACCCCTCCCGGGCGCGGCAACGAGATCCAGCTCACCGATGCGCTCGAGACCCTCGCCGCGGATCCGGATTCGGCCGGGGTCTACGGCGTCGTGTTCTCCGGGGACCGCTACGACACCGGCGACAAGATCAGCTATCTCAAGGCCGTCGTCCAGCTCGCCGGCCGGCGCGACGACCTCGCCGACGAGCTCCACGCGTGGCTCCGCGACTACGTCGCCGCGCTCGACGCCCCGCAGTCCGGCGGCGCCTCCGACCGATGACCGAGATCCCCCAACCGTGGGTCGACGACCGGGCGATGAAGCCGTTCTCCGCGCTCGTCGTACCGGTGTCCGCCGCGGTGGACACCAGCCTCGTCCGGACGCTCGTGACCGCCTTCGAGGGCCACGAGTTCTCCGTGGTCGAATCGATCCTCGGCTCCGGCGACCGGCTCCAGGCGCTCATCGACGACGCGGCGTCCTCGTTCGACGTGCTCGTCACGATCGGCGGGCTGCGGGCCAACGGCGACCCCGACATCGCCGACATCCTGCGCACCGAGATCGAGGTCGAGGTGCCAGGGCTGTCCGAGCTGCTCCGCCGTGAGCAGTACGCCGCCGGCCACCGTGCAGCGGTGTTCGAGAACCTCGTGTGCGGCCGGATCGACGGCACTCTCGTCGTCACCCTGCCGGACCGCGCCGAGGCGGTCGCCGCCAGTGCCGAGCTCCTCGCCGGACTCGCCGCGGAGATGCTCGCCGAGCTCGACGAGCCGCCGGCGGACGGGCTCGAGTTCGACCTCGAGACCGGATCCGGTGAGACCCTGCCGTGGCCGGTCGTCGTCGACGACCCGCATCCCGATGCGACGATCCTCCAGATGTGGAACGCCGAGCGCCGCCCGCAGTCCGGGGCGGGCGAGGGCCCTGCCGAGGGCGACGAGGAGCATGCGGACGGGCCCGCCCCCGCCGGCGGCCGCCCCACCGACACGGCGCTCTCCGACACGATGCCCACTGACACGATGCCCACCGACGGCCCGCAGTCCGGGTCCGCGGACTGAGCGATGAGCAGCTTCTGGCCGGTCGTGCTGTCCGAGGGTGGACTCGTCCTCCGGCCGCTCCACCGGCAGGATGCGCGCGAGTACACCGAGGTGCGCCGCCACAACGCCGACTGGCTGCGCCCCTGGGAGGCGACGAACCCGGACCCCGGGTACACCCTGCCGAGCTTCCACCCGCTGCGCCGGATGCTCGCGAGCCAGGCCCGCCAGGGGCTCATCCTGCCCTTCGCGATCGAGGTCGACGGCCGGTTCCGCGGCCAGCTCACGGTGAGCTCCTTCCAGTGGGGGTCCCTGCTCAGCGCGACGATCGGCTACTGGATCGACGAGCGGGTCGCCGGCTGGGGACACACGCCCACCGCGGTCGCGCTCGCCGCCGACCACTGCTTCTCCGCGCTCGGTCTGCACCGGATCGAGATCAACATCCGGCCGGAGAACACGGCGAGCCTGCGGGTGGTGGAGAAGCTCGGCTTCCGCGACGAGGGCGTGCGCGAGCGCTACATGCACATCGACGGGAAGTGGTGCGATCACCGCACCTTCGCCCTCGTCGCCGAGGACGTGCCCTTCGGCCTCCTCGACTACTGGCAACGCGTCCGGAACTCCTCCGCCGGCACCGTCGGCCCCGGCCCGGTCGCCGACGACCGCCACTGGCCCGGTGGCACGGAATCCTGGTCCTGAGACGCGGAATCGGACCCCCGAGGGGATGAACCCGGCCCAGAACACCGGACGGATCCCGACACGCCCCCTGTGATCCGATCGTGACCTGCTCCACCCTTCTACAGTTGGACTGTGGATACCAGCATCACCATCGCCCTCGTCATCGCAGTGCTGTTCGTATTCATGCTGCCCGCGTCCCTGCGCCGCATCGACCGCACGCTCACCCACGGCCACGTCCACGACGTCCCCGCCACTGCGCGGGAATGCGCCGAGGTGCGCGCCACCTCGTGCCTGCGGCCGGCCGACGCACCCCGGCTCTACGCCGCGGATCGTGACGCCGCGGATTTCGAACCGCCCCAGATCGTCCACCGGGTGGCCGATTCGGCGCCGGTGCTCCACCTGTCCAAGCCCGCCCCGCGCCTCGCGGTCATCGACGGCGATGTCCCGAACAGCGCACGGCCGGCCGACAGCTCGCCTGCGGAGAGGGGGACCGCGCACCTCGACCTCGCCGCCCCGCTCGATCCCGAGGCCGAGGCGGCCGCGCCGCCGCTGGCGGTCGGCCAGACCGCGTTCCTTCCGCTCTCCACCCACCACGAACCGATGGACTCTCACATGACCTCTTCCCAGTCACCCGCCACGGGCCCGTCGATGCAGCACCGCACGAACCGTGACCTGCCCGCCCACCTCCGCGCTCGCATCGCCGACTCCCGGCACACCGCCGGCACGGTCGGCGCGCGCGTCGGCACCCCGGCGGCCGGTCCGGGCCGGGGGCCCGCCTCGGGCGCGCCTGCCGGTGCGCGAGGTGAGGGGTCCGGCGGCTCCGCGGCGCCCACGCGCTCCACCCCGGCCGCCGATCAGGTTCTCCGCCCGCAGCCGGCCGACCGGGAATCGAGCGAGAAGATCGCCCGCCTGCGCACGGCGCTGCCGTTCGTCGGCCTCGGCTTCCTCGCCACCGCGCTCGCCACCCTCGTGACCGCGGTGCTCGTGCCCTTCGGCGTGCTGCCCTGGGCGGTGCCGGTGCTCACCCTCGTCCTCGCCGGCGGCTGCCTGCTCATGGTCCGCTCGATCAACCTCTCCATCCGCCGACTCCGCCGCGCCGGGGTCGAGGCGCCCGCCCCGAAGGCCTCCGCCACCGCTGCGACCCCCGGAACTGCCGCGACCCCCGAGTCCCGGCGCACTCCCGATGCCGTCGCCCTCGTCGAGGACGACGATCGCGATGCGACCGTGGACCTCTCCGCCATCCGCGCCGTCTTCGGTGCCGGGCGCGGGGCGGAGCACCGGGCCGGGGCGGAGCGCGACCCGGGAGCCGGGACCGAGGTTCCGCGCGCGCAGGCGCCCACGGCCACCGAGGAATCCCGCGAGTCCGCTGATTCCGCCGAGCCCACCGAGCCTTCGGCCCCGGATTCGGACTCCGCGCCTGCATCTTCCACCGCGGCCGCATCCTCCACCGCCGAGGCCCCCGCAGCGCGTCACCGGGCGCGTCGCGAGCTCCAGGTCACCCAGGTGCGCGAGCGCGTCGTGCTCAGCCTCGGCACCGACCTCGCTGGGGACGAGGACACGGACGAGCCGGCCGGTGCCTCGGTGACCGGCACCTCGGCGACGGAGCCCCCGGCGAGCGGCACCCCCGCGCCCGCCGGGAGCGACGACCTGCTCGCCACCCGCTTCGCGGCCACCGGCTGGAACCCCTCGCCGGTGCCCACCCCCACCTACGTCGACGCCCCGGTCGTCGATCGGGCGCAGCCGGAGCCGGTCGTGGCCGATGCCTCGTCCTTCCGGCTCGAACCGCAGTCCAAGGAGAGCCTCGCCGAGCGCTTCGCCGCCGAGCTCGGCTACCGCCCGGAGTTCGAGGACGCCGCCCGTGAGGACGACGCGCAGACCGCTGCGGACGCCGGGCCGCTCGCCCACGGCCGGACCGCGATCGGCGGCGCCCGCACCCGCGGCGTCGGCCGCCTCGACGAGGTGCTCGCCCGCCGCCGCGCCTGAGCTCACCCCGCGCAGCGAGCCGGGACGCGCACCTCCCGAACACCCGCATCGCACCAGCACGCAGATGGCCCCCGGTCGAAGGACCGGGGGCCATCTGCGTGTGCAGGGCGCGTGCTACGTCGCTGGTCAGCCGCGCGGCAGAGCCACGTACTTGACCTCGAGGAACTCGTCGATGCCCACGCGGCCGCCCTCGCGGCCCAGACCCGACTGCTTGTACCCGCCGAACGGTGCGCCCGGGTTGGAGATCAGGCCGGTGTTGAGGCCGATCATGCCGCACTCGAGCTCCTCGGCCAGACGCATCGCGCGGCCGATGTTCTCGCTGTACAGGTAGCCGGCGAGGCCGTACTCGGTCTCGTTGGCCAGCGCGATCGCCTCCTCGTCGGTGTCGAACGGAGTGATCGGGGCGACCGGTCCGAAGATCTCCTCGATGCGGATGTCGGAGTCCTCCGGCACATCGGTGAGCACGGTCGGAGCATAGAAGTAGCCCTCGCCGTCGATCTTCTTCCCGCCGGTGAGGACCTTCGCGCCCTTGCCCACGGCGTCATCGACGAGCTCGGCGACCTTGTTCAGCGCCTTCTCCTCGACGAGCGGGCCCACCTCGGTGCCCTCGTCCAGGCCGTTGCCGACCTTCATCGCACCCATCCGCTCGGCGAGCCGGCGGGCGAACTCGTCGGACACGGAGCGGTGGACGAAGAAGCGGTTGGCGGCGGTGCAGGCCTCGCCGATGTTGCGCATCTTGGCGACCATCGCGCCCTCGACGGCCTTGTCGAGGTCCGCATCCTCGCAGACGACGAACGGGGCGTTGCCGCCGAGTTCCATCGAAGTGTTCATCACGGTCTTCGCCGCCTGCTCGAGCAGGCCGATGCCCACCTCGGTCGAACCGGTGAAGGTGACCTTGCGGGCGATCCCGGACTCCATCCACGGCGTCACGACGCGGCCGGCGGAGTTCGAGGTGACGACGTTGAGGACCCCGGCGGGCAGCCCGGCGTCGACGAGCGCCTCGACGAGCAGCAGCGAGGTCAGCGGGGTGAGCTTGGCGGGTTTGAACACCATCGTGCAGCCGGCGGCGATCGCGGGGCCGATCTTGCGGGTGCCCATGGCGAGCGGGAAGTTCCACGGGGTGACGAGCACGCACGGGCCCACCGGCTCACGGGAGACCATGATGCGGGTGCTGCCGTCGGGGGACTTGGTGAAGTCGCCGTCGATCCGCACGGCCTCCTCGGAGAACCAGCGGAAGAACTCGGCGCCGTAGGTCACCTCGCCCTTGGACTCCGCGAGCGGCTTGCCCATCTCCGCGGTCATCACCGCGGCGATGTCGTCGGCGCGCTCGATGAGGATCTCGTAGGCGCGGCGCAGGATCTCCGCTCGCTCGCGCGGTGCGGTGCGGCCCCACGAGTCCTGGGTCTCCCCGGCGACCTCGATGGCCTCCTCGGCGTCCGCGGCGGAGCCGTCGGCCACGCTGGTGAGGACCTTCCCGGTGGCGGGATTGATGACGTCGATGGTCTTCCCGCCTTCGGCGTCACGCCACTGTCCGTTGATGAACAGGCCGGTATTCATGCGGTCGATGATGGGCTGGACGTCCATAGCGCTCGTTCCCTTCCGTTGGGTGATCCTGGTTGCCAGGGGCTGGTGTCAGTCTAATGTGACACGCGGTGCATTCCACCCGCCTGTTCGACCCGTGGACGCAGCGGGCGGGCGCACGCGGTGCCGGGTTCCCGCAGCGATGACGGCGAGCCGTGGACGCGGGTGCTCGCGCCTGCTTGGATAGAGCCATGGTCGACATCACCGCACTCGCAGATGAACTGCTCACCCGCGCCCGGGCCGAGGAGCACGGCCGCGCCGCGGAGCTCGTGGTCCACGACGGGGTGCTGCGCCAGCTCGTCCTCGCGCTCGCCGCGGGCGCCGAGCTCGCCGAGCACAACGCCCCGGCCGCCGCCACCCTCCAGGGATTGCAGGGCCGGGTGCGGCTGAGCTACGCCGCAGGGTCGTCGACGCCCGCGGTGGAGCTCGGTGCGGGAGAGCTCACCGTGATCGGACACGAGCGGCACGGTGTGCACGCGCTCGCCGACAGCGTGCTCGTCCTCACCACGGTCACCGGGCTGCCGGACGGCGCATGACCGCCGTCCCCGAGATCCGGTGCGAGCGCCTCTACGATTCGGCCTCTGGTCCGGGGTACCGTGTGCTCGTCGATCGGCTGTGGCCGCGTGGGGTGAAGAAGACCGCGTTCGAGCACGCCGAGTGGTGCCGGGACGTCGCGCCGAGCGGAGACCTGCGCCGAGCCTTCCACTCCGGCGGGATGGACTTCGAGACCTTCGCCGAGCACTACCGGCAGGAGCTCACGGATTCGGCGGCGCCGGGGGAGCTGCTCGACCGCTTCGAAGCCGCGCCGCAGCGCATCCTCGTGCTGCTCTACGGGGCGAAGGACGACGAGCACAACCACGCTCAGGTGCTCGCTGAGAGGCTGCGGGAGCTCGCGCAGGAGCGCTGAGAGGCTGCGAGAGCTGCGGTCCCTGCGCGTGCCTCAGCGGCGGGAGACGTGCTCGTCCCAGTCGTCGTGCTCGCGGACGAAGCCTGCGACGAACGAGCACGCCGGGACGATCGTCAGCCCCTCGGCGACGGTGGAGTCGAGCGCGTAGCGCACGACCGCGCCTGCGAGTCCGCGCCCGCCCCAGGCCGGCAGGGTCTCCGTGTGGGGGAACAGGCGCTGCTCGCCCCGGTCGCGGTATGCGGCGAGGCTCACCCGGGTGTCGCCGTGCCAGGCGGCGAAGTTCGAGGCCTCGGCGTCGTGGCGGAGCTCGAAGGTCTCGCCGTCGATCTCGATGGTGCGGGCATCCTGGCTCATGTGTCCTCCTCGATGCGGAACCGACGTCCTCGGTGCGGACCGGTGGTCGCACGCAGCGACTGATCGGGTCAACGCCGGAGCCCGTGGTGCTATTCCGCGGAGTCGGCCTGTGCTGTGTGCGGCCGACTGCGTCGTGGTGTGCCGGGCTGTGCGTGGTGGGCCGTTCATTCCCTCCCGCCCGTGTCCGAGGGTGCCAGTACAGTGGTGCGCAGATGCAACGCGTCGCGGGCGCACCGCCCGCAGCGCATGGAATGCAGCGCGTGCGGCGAAGTGCGCCCACCCGGCGGAGGAGAACTTCATGAGGATTCTGGACGAGGCGACGGTCACCGCCGCCCTGGACTACGCAGGCGCGATCACCGCTCTGCGCACGGCATTGACCTCGGACTTCGATCCCGCCGACGACGCCACGCGGATGTCGGCCCCGCTGACCCGCGGCGAGTTCCTCTTCATGCCCTCCGAGATCGGTGCCTATGCCGCGGTCAAGGTGCTCACCGTCACCCCGGACAACCCGGCGGCCGGCCACCCCCGCATCCAGGGCAGCTGCCTGCTCCTCGACTCGCAGACCCACCGCACGCTCGCGATCCTCGACGGGCCGGCGATCACCAACCTGCGCACCCCCGCAGTGTCGCTCGCCGGGGTCTCCGACGCCCTCACCGGCCGATTCCCCGACGGCGTGCGGATGACCGTGTTCGGCGCCGGGGTGCAGGGACTGCTCCACGTCGAGGCCGCCCGCGCCGTCGTCGAAGTCCGCGAGGTCACCGTCGTCGTGCGCAGGCCCGGTCGCGGCGAGGAGTTCCTCGCCGGCCTCTCCGTGCTCGGCATCCCCGGCACGGAGGTCCTCGGCGGCGACGGATCCGGCGGCGACTCGCCGGACCTCACCCGGGCGCTCGAGCAGTCCGACCTCGTCATCGCCGCCACCTCGGCCGCGGAGCCGCTGTTCGACGCCGCTGCGATCCGCGACGACGCCGTCGTCGTCGCCATGGGCTCCCACAGCCCCGAGGCCCGCGAACTGCCCTCCGCCCTGTTGGGCCGGGCGACCGTCATCGTCGAGAGCCGCCACACCGCGCTCGACGAGTGCGGCGACGTCGTGCTCGCGATCGCCGACGGCGCACTGACGATCGAGGACACCGTGACCCTCAAGGAGGTCGTGACGAGCGGCGGCGCGGTGCTCGCCGACGACCGCCCCATCGTGTTCAAGACCTCCGGCATGTCCTGGGAGGACCTCGTCGTCGCCAAGGCCGTGTACGAGGAGGTGTCGTGACCGGCCTGAACCCGCAGACCGCCGGGCCGGCGGACATCCCCGAGCTCGTCGCGCTCATCGAATCCGCCTACCGCGGGGACGATTCCCGGGCCGGCTGGACGACCGAGGCCGACCTCCTCGACGGGCAGCGGATCGACGCGGACATGGCCGCGGAGATGCTCGCCGAACCCGGCAGCACCGTGCTCCTGGTCCGTGACGAGTCCGGAGCCGCCCTCGGGACCGTGCACCTGCGCGACCTCGGCGACCGGACCGCGTACTTCGGCACCTTCGCGGTGTCCCCGCGCGCCCAGGGCCGGGGCGTGGGCAAGGAGCTCATGACCCACGCGGAGGCCTTCGCCCGCGACCGGTTCGGGGCCGAGCGGATGCGGATGACCGTCATCGACAAGCGCACCGAGCTCATCGCGTTCTACGAGCGCCGCGGCTACCTGCAGACGGGGGAGCGCGAGCCGTTCCCCTACGGCGAGGACCGCTTCGGCCGGCCGCGCACCGACGACCTCGAGTTCGTCGTCCTCGTCAAGGAGCTCGGCCCGACTCCGGCCTGACGTCGACCCGGACCGGGTGCGCGCGGGGACGGGTCGCGCACCTCAGCGCAGTGCCCCTCCGATCGGCGCCGCTCAGAACAGCATCGCCGGGACGACGAGGCCGCCGACGAGCAGGATCGGTCCGACGACGACCATCGACAGGCCGAAGCGCAGGAGCAGCTTCGTCAGCCTCTCCTTGTGCTCGGACGGCGCGGTCGCGACGACGGTCGCGCCGAGCGTGGAGAACGGGGAGACGTCGACGACGGCCGAGCAGATGCCGAGCGCGGTGATGAGCGCCCAACCCGGCAGGCTGCCGTCTGCGACGAGCGGCAGGGCGAGCGGCACGAGCGCTGCGAGGATTCCCGTCGTCGAGGCGAACGCGGACACGAGACCGCCGACCGCGCAGAGCACGAGCGCGGCGACGATCGGGGAGCCGATGGCCTTCGCGCCCTCGCCGAGCAGATCGACGGCACCCATCGTCTCGAGCACGCCGACGAACATGATGATGCCGCCGACGAGCAGCACCGTGGACCAGTCGATCTTGCCCACCGCGTTCTTGCCGGTGCCCGGGTCGACGATGGTGAGGAGCGCGGCGAAGCCGAAGCACAGCAGACCGATGTTGGGCTCGTGGCCGAAGGCGGCGATCGCGACGACGGCGGCGATGAGGCCGATCATGCAGATGACGGTGAGGACCTGGATCGGGGTGAACGGCGGCAGGGGAGCGTCCTCGTCCTCGGAGTGGGAGGAGTCGAAGAGTGCCTGGTCCTCCTCGTCCTCACCGAACTGGATGCCGGTCGTCGACGCGGAGCCGCGGCGCAGCGCGGTCTCGCGCTCGAACGGGTGGTTGGCGGGAGGCCCGGAGATCGTCGCGAGGTCCGGCATGTCGATGTGCGCGGTGGAGGCGCGGCCCCGGCGGGAGAAGAAGCCGCGGCCGAACATCGCGTGGGCGGCGAGGAGGAGCAGGAGGTAGACGAGCACGGTGATCCCGAACAGGAGCATCGGATTGAGCCCGATCCCGGCGTCATGGGCGGTGCCGTAGGTGACGATGCCGTAGAGGCTCGTCGGAGCGAAGCCGCCGGCGCCCACGCCGAAGCAGATCGCCAGGCCCATGAGCGCGTAGTCGACGTTGTAGCGGCGGGCCACCTGCATGCCCACCGGCATCATCACGAGGCCGGCGAGCGGGGCGCCCATCGCAGCGATGCCGGAGGTGAGGACGAAGAACACCACCGGGATGAGCGCGGCCTTCGACCCGACCCGGGTGAGCGCGCCGTCGATGATCCGGTCGATGGTGCCGTTCGTCTGCGCGATCGCGAAGAAGTACGTGATGCCGACGAGCAGCACCATGATCGACAGCGGGAAGCCCGCAACGACCTCGTCCGTGGCCATCTCCGTGAACAGGAGCGCGGTGCCCGCCGCGCCGGCGACCATGAGAACGCCGATGTGCACACCGCGCACGGCGCCGATGGCGAACAGTGCGATGAAGATGATGATGGCCGCGATCTGTGCGAACACGACAGGCCTCCTGACCGGGGCTCGACGGTGAGCTGACCTCATGGACGCTACAGGATCACCGCCCGGTTCTCAGGGGGACGCGGCCGAGGGGTGGACGCGGCCGAGGGGCGGACGGCTCGGAGACGCGGCGGGCCGATGGGGGATGATGCGCGGACACCGGTTCGGACGTTCACCGCTGAGCTCTCCGCCGGGCCGGTCCCCAGTTCACCGAAGGAGTCGTGAGTGCCCTCGCCGCGCGCTGTCCAGCAGGCCAAGCTCATCACCGCCCAGCTGTTCTCCGGGGCGGGGATCGCCTCGGGCTACGCCGTCGGCGGGCTGCTCGCCGAGCAGATCACCGGGCGCACGGCGATGGCCGGGTTCGCGCAGATGAGCGTCATCCTCGGTGCCGGCCTCGTCGCCTACCCGCTCGCCGCACTCGCCGCCCGGACCGGCCGCCGGACCGCGCTCACCCTGGGCTTCGGGATCGGCACCTTCGGCGCGCTCATCGTGCTCCTCGGGGTCGCACTGAGCTTCCTGCCGCTCTTCATGCTCGGCATGATGATGTGCGGGTCGGCGACCGCCGCCGGTCTGCAGGCGCGCTACGCCGCCGTTGACTTCGCCGACCCCGCCGCCACCGGGCGAGCGATGTCGCTCGTCGTCTGGGCGACCACCGTCGGATCGGTGCTCGGTCCGAACTTCACCGCTCCGGGCGCCCGGCTGGGCGAGGCGCTCGGCATGAACCCGCTCGCCGGTCCCTACGTCATCTCCATGGCGGCGTTCGCGATCGCCGCGATCGCGGCCTCGACTCTCGCCCGCGGGCTCACCGGGGGCATGCCGGAGCAGCCCGGCACCGAGGCCGCGGACTCGGCGCGCGACGCCTCGGCTGCGGACGGCGACGGGTCGCCCCCGGCCGGGGCAGCCCGGCCCGGCCGCCGCCTCGGCCTCGGCCTCGGGGAGGCGCTGCGCTATGCGCTCGCCCGGCCGGTGCCGCTGTTCGCGATCGTCACGATCATCACCGGGCAGATGATGATGACCAACGTCATGGTCATGACGCCGGTGCACATGGACCACCAGGGGTTCTCGCTCGGCTCGGTCGGCATCGTCGTGAGCATCCACATCGCCGGGATGTACGGACTGTCCCCGCTGTTCGGCTGGATGTCCGACCGCTGGGGGCCGGGCTCGGTGATCGGGGTGGGCACGCTCGTGTTCGCGGTGACGATCGTGCTCGGCGTCGTCGACGCGCTCGCCGCGCGCTCCTCGATGGTCCTGCTCAGCACCGCCCTCGTGCTCCTCGGGGTCGGCTGGTCGATGTACCTCATCGGGGGCTCCGCGCTCCTCACCCGCTCGGTGCCGCCGGAGGCCAAGGTCACCCTCCAGGGCGTGTCCGATTCCGCGATGAACCTCGGGGGCGCGCTCATGGCCGCGATGGCCGGGGCCGTGCTCGGGCTCGGCGGCTTCCTGTGGATCAACCTCATGGCGACCTTCGTGCTCGTCATCGCCGTGGTGTTCGCGCTGCGGGCGCTGCCGCACATGCGCCCGGCGCGCTGAGCTCGGCGGGAGCCGCCCGCTGACACCCGCGCCGACCGGCCCCTTACGCGGCCACCCGCGCCGGCCGGCCCCTATACGGACACCTGTGCCGGCCGGAGCCCACGCGGATTACAGTGGCCCCATGACGCAGAACTGGGCCCCCGAGACCGTCGTCGTCGAGACCGGTCGTCCACCGCGCGAGCACGACGCCGCGCTCAATCCGCCGATCACCCTGACCTCGACGTTCATCGGCACCGCCGGGATCGAGGACGGCGGTCGGCAGTACGGCCGCTACGGCAATCCGACGTGGGAGCCCTTCGAGGCCGCGCTCGCCGAGCTCGAGGGCTCGGCCCTGCCGGGGCTCGTGTTCGCCTCCGGGCTCGCCGCCGTCACCGCCGCGCTCGACCTCGTGGCGCCCGGCGGCACGGTGATCATGCCCCGGCACTGCTACCTCGGCGCGCTGTCCGGGGCGCAGGAGTCCGCGGCCGCCGGCCGGTTCCGGATCGTCACCGTCGACATCGAGGACACCGCCGAGGTGACCGCCGCGATCGATGCCGCCGTCGCCGGGGCGGGCGACAGGGCTTCCGGCCGCGACCGCTCCGTCCTGCTGTGGCTCGAGAGCCCGACCAACCCGATGCTCGAGGTCGCCGATCTCCCCGCGCTGCTCGCCCACGCCCGCGCCGCCGGGGCGCTCAGCGTCGTCGACAACACCTTCGCCACCCCGCTCGTGCAGAAGCCGCTCGAGCACGGTGCCGACGTCGTCCTCCACTCGGTGACGAAGTCCCTGTCCGGGCACTCCGACGTGGTGCTCGGCGCGACGGTCACCGCGGATCCGGAGCTGCGCGAGCTGCTCCATCACCACCGCTCGGTGCGCGGCGGCATCGCCGGGCCCTTCGAGGTGTGGCTGGCGCTGCGCGGCCTGCGCACCCTGGCGCTGCGCGTCGAGCGCTCGCAGGCGAACGCGCTCGCGCTTGCCGAGCGGCTGAGCGAATATCCCGGGCTCGAGGTGCGCTTCCCCGGCCTCGCCACCGACCCCGGCCATGCCCGGGCGGCGGCGCAGATGACCGGCTTCGGGTCGATCCTCTGCATCGTCCTGCCCACCGCCGAGGCCGCCCGCACCGTCGCGGAATCGGTGCGGCTGTGGACACCGGCGACCTCGCTCGGGGGAGTCGAGAGCCTCATCGAGCGCCGACGCCGCCATGCCGCGGAGCCGGAGTCCGTCCCGGAGGGTCTGCTCCGCCTCAGCGTCGGGATCGAGCACGTCGACGATCTCTGGGCCGACCTGGAGCAGGCGCTCGACACCGCACTCGGGTGAGCGCGCGCCGCTCGGGTGAGGGAGCGCCCCTGCTCGGGCGAGCCTGCTCGGGCGCACCTCGGCTCGGATGGGTGACTCCCTTTACCCGTCACGGCTGACTGGTTAGACTCGAGTTACTGAACGTTTGATCAGTCGCACCCGCAGAGTGCCGGACAGAGCAGTCGGCGGCGGGCCGGCATCACCCGAGGAGTCGCCGTGGACCTGGAGTTCCAACTTTCCCGCACCCACCTGCCCGTCGCCGGGATCTACCGGCACGCGCACGAGATGCCCGACCGCCCGGCGCTCGTCGCCGGTGACACGGTGATCTCCTACGGCGAGCTGCTCCACCGCGTCCGGGCCGCCGCCGCGCGCCTCGCCGCTGCCGGGGTGGGACGTGGGGACCGGGTCGCGCTCGTCGCCGGCAACGCCGCGGAGTTCGCCGTCGTGCCCTACGCCGCGAACCTCCTCGGTGCGATCATCGTGCCGGTGAACTTCCGGCTCGCCGCCGGGGAGATCGCCTACATCCTGAGCAACTGCGAGCCGGCGGTCGTCGTCACCGATGCCGAGCGGGCCGAGGTCACGCGCACCGCACTCGCGGATGCGTCCGGTGCCGAGCCGGCCGGCGCCTCGGGTGCGGGCAGCGGGAGCACTGAGGACGGCGCCTCGGCGACGAGGGATTCCGCGCCGGTCCTCCTCGACCTGCTCGAGGTCGCCGCGCCGGACCCGGACGGCACCCTCCCGGCGCCGGATCCGGTGATCTGCGCGCTCGAGGACGATCAGGCGATCATGTACACCTCGGGCACCACCGGGCGGCCCAAGGGCGCGGTGCTGAGCTACTCGAACTTCCTCGCCACGACCATGCGCTCCTCCGCGTCCTGGCAGTACGTGCCGGGCGAGGACGCGGTGCTCGTCGCCTCCCCGATGTTCCACATCGCGGCCTTCAACGTCATGACGACGAACATCGCCAACGGCGCCACCTCGGTCATCACGCCTTCGACCGGGTTCGACGCCGGGCACCTCCTCGACGTCATGGCGGAGCACGGCGTGACGCGCACCTTCATGGTCCCGGCGCAGTGGCAGCTCATCGTCGACGAGCAGCGCCGCAGCCCGCGCGCCGTCGACCTGCGGTTCTACAGCTGGGGTGCGGCGCCGGCGACCGAGGCGCTCCTGACCGCGATGGGCGAGACCTTCCCGCAGGCGAGCTCGCAGGCGGCATTCGGGCAGACGGAGACCACCGCGAGCGGGGTGTCGCTGTCTCACGAGGACTCCCTGCGCAAGCTCGGCTCCGTCGGGCTGCCGGACCGCAACTACGCGATCCGCGTCGTCGACGCCCAGATGAATGACGTGGCGCCGGGCGAGGTGGGCGAGATCGTCTACCGCGGGCCGGGCGTGATGAGCCGCTTCTGGAACAACGAGGCGGCCACGGCCGAGGCGTTCGCCGGCGGCTGGTTCCACTCCGGGGACCTCGTGCGGCAGGACGAGGAGGGGTTCCTCTACGTCGTCGACCGGGTCAAGGACATGATCATCTCCGGCGGCGAGAACATCTACTGCGCCGAGCTCGAGAACGTCATCGCCTGGCACCCCAAGGTCGCCGAGGTCGCCGTCGTCGGGCGGGCCGACGAGAAGTGGGGCGAGGTGCCGGTGGCGATGATCGTGCCGAAGTCCGATGACGAGGCCCCGACGCTCGAGGAGATCCGGGACTTCTGCGACGGCAAGCTCGCCCGCTACAAGCTGCCCAAGGACGTCGTCGTCAAGGATGCGTTCCCCCGCTCGGGCACCGGCAAGATCCAGAAGACGGTGCTCCGCGACGAGGTGTGAAGCGGGGCATCCGCCCGGGTGAGAGTGCAATTTCGGAAGGTTTCGCGCTCAGGAACCTTCGAAAATTGAGGTCTCAGTGGGGGCGGTGGGGGAGCATGGTCTGCTCGAACAGCACCGCGCCGAGGTCGTCGTAGCTCGCATCCTCCGGGTACCACTCGGGCATCCGGGTGAACTCCCCGCCGTCGGTGTGGCCGAGCTCCTCGACCTGCTCGGCCCACGCCTGCGCGGCCTCGTCGAGCCGCGCCGGGACCTCGGGCACTCCGGCGTCCTCCGCGGTGCGGGTGCTGAGCTGGCCGGCGTGCTCGGCGATCGCCGACTGCACGTCCGCATCGAAGGGCCGGACCGAACCGCCGGCGGCCAGGGCCTGCTCGACCGCGACCGCCTTCGCCCCGATGACGAGCTCGGTCATCGTGCTGAACGCCGTCGCCATGGAATCGAAGATCACCTGCTGGTAGGCCAGCGGCAGCTCGGAGTAGGTCTGCCCGGCGACATAGGCGCCGGCGGCGCGGGAGAACCCGGCCTCCGTCGTGTAGCCGATGTGCGGGGCGACCTCGAAGGTGCCGGCCTCGACATTGGGGGCGAGCTGTCCGAGGTCGCAGTCGACGGTGCCGCGCTGGAGCGCCTCGTAGGTCTCGGGGAACGACAGCGACACCGGTGAGGCGCCGAGCTCCGTGGCCTGCTCGCCGGCGGCCGCGGAGCCGATCCGCATCTGCGTGCCCTGCCAGTCGGCGCGCCCGGTGAGCGCCTCGGAGCACATCGTCGAGTACCCGCCGGAGGCGAGCAGCGGGATGAGAGGGACGAGGTCCTTGTCTGCGAACTCCGCGAGCACCTCGGGCGTGTCCCACCCGGCCTGCACCCCGGCGGCGTTCGTCGTGAGGTCCCCGGAGACCGGGGAGGACGACAGCGTCGACATCGCGGTGCTGATCGCGTCGAAGGCCGGGTACTCGGTCGGGGCGTAGGACGGCAGGGTGTAGGCGAGGTCGACCCGGCCGTCGGCGAGCGCGTCGTCGATCTCCGCGTACGAGGCGATCGCCTGCCCCCACACGACGTCGACGGTGATCTTCCCGCCGGAGCGCGTCTCGATCGCTTCCGCGATGTCGGTGCCGTTGGGGCCGAGGATCGACTCCGCCGAGGTCGCGGAGGGCTGGTAGGTGATCGTCACCGGGTCGAGCTCGGCGAGTGCGGCATCCACCTCGGACTGCGCGGCCCCGAACGCGAACCCGGCGCCCGCCTCGGCGGACCCCTGGTCCGCGGCGCCTCCCGCGCCGCCGGCGCACCCGGCGAGCAGGCCGGCGGCGGCGAGGAGTGCGATCCCCGGGCCGGCTCCGCGGCGGGCGAGGGGTGGGGCGATGGTGGCCGGGGTGCGGTGCATGGTTCTCCTAGGGCGTTTGGCGGGCGTGCACCCACCCTATTCCGCAGGTGGGCGATCCGATCGGGCCTGCGGTATGACGATCGCCACAGTCCCGTCTCCGGCTCGCCAGGGCGGTGCCGTGGTCCAGCGCGCACGACGGTGGGCCGTTCCCGGATGATGGGGTCCCTGGACGCGCGCCCGCGGACCCTCCAGGACGCACGACAGCGCCGCCGGAGGGGAGATCCCCTGCCGGCGGCGCCGTTGTGGGTGGACGTGCGTGTACCCGATGAGCGTGCCAGGTCAGTGCATGAGTCGGGTCAGCACATGAGCCCGATCGGTGCGTGAGCCCGATCAGCCCTCGGAGCCCGGACGGTGCTCGGCTAATGCGTCCTCGTACACGGCCTGGCCGACCTCGCGGTAGTCGGTCTCGGTGTCGTACCACTCGTCGAAGTCCGCGGTGGAGCCGCCGTCGGTGAAGCCGAGCTCCTCGATCTTCTCGGCCCACTGCTGCTCGGACTCCTCGACGCGGGAGGTGATGTCGTCGCCGAGGATGCCGGAGGACTGGATCTCCTCCTTCTTCGCCTCGTCGAACTCGCCGATCTCCGTCTGCAGGTCCGCGGGGAACTCGACGATCTCGCCGCCGGCCGCCTTGGCCTGCTTGATGCCCTCGGCGTTGCCGCCGATCGTCGTCATCATCTGGCCCTGGTAGTAGTCGGCGTAGACGTCGAACAGGATCTGCTGGTAGGCGAGTGGGAGCTGCTCGAACTTCGAGCCGGCGAGGATCGCACCCGGCGAGCGGGTGTAGCTCGTCTCCGTCATGTAGCCGACGTGGGGTGCGACCTCGAAGATGCCGCCCTCGGCCGAGGGCACGAGCTGCGCGAGGGTGCAGTCGACGGTGCCGCGCTGGAGGGCCTCGAAGGTCTCGACGTACTCGATCGACACCGGGGAGGCGCCGAGCGAGGCCATGAGGTCGTTCTGCGTCTTCGAGGCGATGCGAACCTGTCGGCCCTGCCAGTCGTCCTTCTCCATGCCCGGATCGGAGCACACGGAGTAGTAGCCGCCGGAGGCGACGACCGGGACGAGCGGCGTGATGCCCTTCGAGGTGTACTCCTCGATGATCTCCGGGGAGCCCCAGGAGACGTCGGCTGCCACCGCGTTGGCGATCATCTCGCCGGTGAACGGGGAGGGGGAGATGCCGGCGAGCATGTCGCCGAGCGCGTTGACGGCCGGGAACTCCGTGGGCTGGTACACCGGGAGGGTGTAGGCGAGGTCGACGCGGCCGTCGGCGAGCGCGTCGTGCACCTCGCCGTAGCCGGCGATGGCCTGGCCCCAGACGACGTCGACGGTGATCTTGCCGCCGGACTTCTCCTCGATGGCCTTTGCTAGCTCGGTGCCCGAGGGCGACTGGATGGACGCCTCGGATGCGGCCGAGGGCTGGTAGGTGATGGTGACGGGATCGAGCTCGGAGATGGCCGCGTCGATGTCCTCCTGCGAGGCGCCGACCTCGTAGCCGTCGCCGCTCCCGGCGCCTCCCCCGCCCCCGCCGCCGCCGGCGCTGCCGGCGCAGGCGCTGAGCCCGAGGGTGAGGGCGGACGCCGCGGACAGGACCCCGATGGTGCGGGTGCGCGTGAAGTGCGAGCGCAGTGTTCTCATGATGACTCCTTGTGTCTCTCGTATGCCTGCCCCGGTGGGGGCCTGCGGATCTGTGGGGTTCGAGCCGGCGGCGCAGGCGGTGCCGGTGCTCGCGGCGTGCAGGGTGCTGCGGATGCGGTGCGGGCCGGTCTCCCGACCCACCGGTGGCGGGGACCGTCACCGGCCCCCGCCACCGCCGTGCCCTGCTGCGGGTCAGCTCGGACGGTGCTTCATGGCGTTGCCGTTCTCGTAGGAAGCGGTTGCGTAGTCCATGAAGTCCTTGCTCTCGTCGTACCAGTCGTTGAAGTCCGCGGTCTCGCCCTCATCGGTGTAGCCGAGGTCCTCGAACTCCTTCGCCCATTTCTCGCCGGCGTCCTGGATGATCGTCTCGATGTTCTCATCGATCTGACCGTTGCCGATCGCCTCGTCGGTGAGCTGGGTGGAGTAGTTGCTGATCTCCTCCTGGATGTCGTCGGCGAACGGCGTCACCTCGCCACCGGCATCCTTGGCCTGCTGGACGGCCGCGGCGTTGCCGCCGATGACCGCCTCCATGCCGCCGGAGGAGGCCAGCGCGTTGCTGTCGAAGATGATCTGCTGGTAGGCCAGCGGCATGTCCGCGAAGCTCGACCCGGCGAGGTACGCACCCGGTGAACGCGAGAAGCTCGCGGTCGTGGTGTAGCCGAGGTTCGGGGCGACCTCGAAGATGCCGGCTTCGGCGGACGGCACGAGCTGGCCGAGGGTGCAGTCGACGGTGCCGCGCTGGAGCGCCTCGAAGGTCTCGACGTACTCCATCGACACCGGGGATCCGCCGAGGTGCTGGACCTGGGCCGACTGCGCGGTCGAGGCGATGCGGGTCTGCAGGCCTTGCCAGTCGTCGGCGGACTCCACCGGCTCGCTGCACACGGTGTAGTAGCCACCGGACGCCGCGAGCGGGGTGAGGGGCACGAGGCCCTTCTCCTCGTACTGCGACAGGACGTTCTCGTTGCCCCACCCGATCTCGTTGCCGACCGCGTTCGCGACGAGCTCGCCGAGGTACGGGGAAGCGGAGAGGCCGGCCATCGCGGTGCCGAGGTCGTTGACCGCGGGGAACTCGGTGGGCTGGTAGACCGGGAGGGTGTACGCGACGTCGAGGCGGCCGTCGGCGAGCGCGTCGTGCACCTCGGCGTAGCCGGCGATCGCCTGGCCCCAGGTGATCTCGACCTCGATCTGGCCGTTCGAGCGCTCCTCGACGATCTCCTTGAAAACCGTGCCGGCCGGGGCCATCACCGAGTTCTGCGAGGCGGCCGAGGGCTGGAACTTGATGGTGATCGGATCGAGACCCTCGATCGCGGAGTTGACGTCCTCCTGCGAGGCGCCGTACTCGAAGCCGCTGCCGGCGTCCCCGCCGTCACCGCCTCCGCCGCCCGAGCCGGCGCTGCCGGCGCACGAGCTCAGCGCGAAGGTGAGGCCGGCGGCCATGGCGCAGATGCTCAGCGCGCGGCCCTGGAAGCGGGTCGTGGTGAGTGTTTTCACTGTGTCTCCCTTTTTCTGTCGTTCCTCGTTGAACGATTGTGGTGCGATCCGCTCCGCCGCACCGGACTGCGGTGCGGTGCGGACCGGGCTGGCGGGGCAGGGCATCGTGCGCCCTGCCCCGCCGGTGCCGCCGGTCCCGCAGGTGCGGGGCCGGCGACGGTGCCGTGATTCCGGCGGTGCGGGTCTGCGGCTATTGGGTGGCTGTGCCGCCGCTGGTCCTCTCGAGGAGGGCGGGCAGCCATTCGGTCATCTGCGGCACCGCGATCATGATGCCGAGGAACAGGATCGCGACGGGCAGGAACCAGGACAGGGACACGAACACGTCCTTGAGCGTGACGTTCTGTCCGAGGTTGACCTCCGGGCTCTTGCAGATGTTGTGGACGATGTAGGACAGCAGGCCGACCGGCGGGGTGATCATGCCGAGCTCGCCGAGGAGGACGACGAACACGCCGAACCACAGTGGGCTGACTTCCATCGCCTCGAGCGTGGGCAGGAGGATCGGGATGGTCAGCAGCATCATCGACAGGGTGTCGAAGAACATGCCCATGACGATGTAGAGGACCACGAGGACGAGCAGGAAGCCGATCCGGTTGAGCCCGAAGCCGAGGATGAAGTCCGTCATCATCGGGGCCAGGCCGGTGATCGCGAGGAGGCGGGTGAGCATCTCCGCGCCGATCATGATGAAGAAGATCGCTGCGGTCGCGCTCACCGTGGAGAACGCGGCGTGGGTGACCTTCTGGAAGGGCTTGTCCTTGCGGGTGTACCACAGGGTGAGCAGCAGCGCGGTGAAGGCGGCGGCCGCACCGGCCTCGGTCGGGGTGAAGATGCCGGAGAACATGCCGCCGAACAGCACGGCCATGATGACCGGGAAGCCCCAGATCTCGCCGAGCGAACGGAAGCGATCGCCCCAGGTGACATTCTCCCGCGTGCCGGTGGCATCCGGTCCGCGGCCCACGAGCTTGGGGGCGACGAGGCCGAGGATGAGGATGAAGAGCGCGAAGGTCAGCGCGATGAGGATGCCGGGGACGGCGCCGGCGACGAGCTGCGGGCCGACGGGCACGCTGGCGATGCCGGCGTAGATGACGAGGAGGATCGACGGCGGGATGAGGTTGCCGGGCAGGCCAGCGACGATCACGGTGCCGACGGCCACGCGCTTGTCGTAGCCGGCGCGCAGCATCTCCGGGATGCCGGCCCGGCCCAGCGCGTAGGTCATGCCGATCGTCGAACCGGAGACCGAGGACAGGCCCGCGCCGGCGGCGGTGGTGCCGATGCCGATGCCGCCGGGCAGCCAGGAGAACCAGCGGTCGGTGGCGCGGTAGATCCGGGTCGTCATGCCCGACTGCGTGAGCAGCATGCCCATGAAGATGAACATCGGGAGCACCGAGTACGACCACTTCGAGACGCCGTGGAAGGGTGCGGTGGAGAGGATGTTGATCGTGGCCGGGATGCCCGACAGCGCGTAGACGCCGATCAGGCTCGGTACCGCCAGGGCGATCGCGACGGGGACGCTGAGGAACATCAGGACGATCATCATCGCGATGCACCACATGCCGGCGACAGCGCCGGACGGGCTGGTGAACACGCCCACGAGGCAGACCGCGACGAGGGCGAAGCCGACGATGAGCGAGATCAGCCCGGGCTTCTTGCGGCGGGAGTCCGAGGGCAGGACGCTGGGGATCGTCCCCAGATTGGTGTCAGTGGTGTGAGACATATGCAGTAATCCTGTCTGGGGGCCGCGTCAGATGACGGTTTCTTCGATGTCGTGCTCCGCATGCTCACCGGTGAGGAGGTCGATCTCCGGGTCGCCGGTGCGCAGCGTGACGACGATGTCGACGATGAACAGGATCGCGAGGACGACG
Organism: Brevibacterium sp. R8603A2; assembly: GCF_023072605.1. Lineage (NCBI taxonomy): Bacteria > Bacillati > Actinomycetota > Actinomycetes > Micrococcales > Brevibacteriaceae > Brevibacterium > Brevibacterium sp. R8603A2. The sequence continues at coordinate 237,565 of NZ_JALLGN010000001.1, read as the reverse complement.
AACACGAGCGGGACGAGGAAGTACACCGGCCAGGTGATGATGTCGGTGACGCCAGCGGTGGAGCCCATCTCCATGTTCTCCAGCGCCTCCTCGAAGCCGAACCACGCGAACCCGATGCTCACGAGCGCAGAGAGCGCGAAGGCGAAGACCTTGAAGAACGCGGCGGTGCCGTGGCTCATCCGCTCGATGACGAGGGAGACGGTGATGTGCTCCTTCTGCAGCTGGGCGGCCGGGATGCCGAGCAGGGCGATCATCGGCAGGTACCAGTAGGCCACGATCTCGTTCGTGCCGTAGATCGGGGAGTTGAAGAAGTAGCGGAGGAGAGCGTGCGCCACGACGTGCAGCATCATCACGATGAGCGCGATCGCGGTGAGGACGGAGAGGATCTTGTCCACGCCCTGGTTGAATTTCAACATCGGAGTCACCTTCGTCTTCGACGGTCGGCCGGTGGGGCCACTGTGAGCTGCGGCACGGTGCCGGCTCGCTTGGATCAACTTAACGATTGCTCATTAGATTTACAAGACGGGCGGGTCGAGAAACTGAAACCGTTATCAAGTTTCTCCCGGGCCGTGATTCCGGCCCCCCCGCTGGGCGGGATCCGGGAATGCCGAGGGGCCGCACCGCGCCGTCCCCTCGCGGGGGAGCGGACGCCGTGCGGCCCCTCGTAGGAAGGCGGGGTGCGCCTACTTCTTCGCGGCGTAGCGCTTCTTGATGTCCTTGCCGATGATGTACTTCATGACCTCGGACGTGCCGCCGTAGATCGTCTGGATGCGGCTGTCGCGGAAGGCACGACCGATCGGGTACTCGAGCATATAGCCGTAGCCGCCGTGGAGCTGGAGGCAGCGGTTGATGACCTCGAGCTGGAGCTCCGCACCGACGAGCTTGGCCTTCGACGCCTCGACCGCGGTGAGCTCGTCCTCGTTGAGGGCGAGCGCGCAGCGATCGACGTAGGCCTCGAACGCATCGACGCGCGCCTCGAGCTCGGCGAGGACGAACTGCGTGTTCTGCAGATCGCCCAGGGTGCCGCCGAACATCTCGCGCTCGAACACGTACTTCGAGGTCCAGTCGAGTGCGGCGCGGGCGCCGGCGAGGCCGCCGGTGGCGATCCCCATGCGCTCATACGGCAGGTTCGTCATGAGGTGGATGAAGCCCTTGCCCTCCTCGCCCAGGAGGTTCGCGTGGGGGACGCGGACATCGCTGAAGGACATCTCCGAGGTGTCCTGCGCAGCGAGGCCGACCTTGTCGAGGTTGCGACCGCGCTCGAAGCCGGGGGTGTCGCAGTCCACGATGAAGAGCGAGACGCCCTTCGATGCCGGCACGTCCGGGTTCGAGCGGGCCACGACGACGACCCAGTCGCAGTTCTGACCGTTGGTGATGAAGGTCTTCGCGCCGTTGATGACCCACTCGTCGCCGTCGCGCACCGCGCGGGTCTTGATGTTCTGCAGGTCCGAGCCCGCGCCGGGCTCCGTCATCGCGATCGCGGCGATCTTCTCACCGGCCGCGAGCCCCGGCAGGTAGCGCTGCCGCTGCTCGTCGTTGGCGAAGGACTCGAAGTAGCCGGGCACGATGCCGTCGGACACGCCCCAGCCGGAGGTCGCGGAGCCGAAGCCGCGCTTGGCGACCTCCTCGCCGCGGACCATCTCGAAGCGGTAGTCCTTGATGCCCGAGCCGCCATACTCCTCGGGCAGGGAGAAGCCGATGACGCCGGCGTCGGCGGCGGCCTTCCACATCGAGCGGTCGACGATCTTGTTCTTCTCCCACTCGTCGAAGTGGGGGGCGACCTCTTTGTCGAGGAAGGCCGCCACGGTGGCGCGGAAGTCCTCGTGGTCGGCGGTGTACAGATTGCGCTTCATCGCACTCTCCTGGTTCTCGGTCGGCTGCGGACGGGGCCGCTCAGAGCAGCTCGAGGATGGTGGCGTTGGCCTGGCCGCCGCCCTCGCACATCGTCTGCAGCCCGTACTTGATGTCGTTGTTGACCATGTTGTGGACCATGGTCGTCATGAGGCGCGCGCCGGAGCCGCCGAGCGGGTGGCCCATGGCGATCGCACCGCCGTGCGGGTTGAGCTTCTCCGGGTCCGCGCCGAGGTCCTTGAGCCAGGCGAGCGGGACCGAGGCGAAGGCCTCGTTGACCTCGAAGGTGCCGATGTCGGAGATCGACAGGCCGGACTTCGCGAGCGCCTTCTGGGTGGCCGGGATCGGAGCGGTGAGCATGATCACCGGGTCGGATCCGGCGAGCACCGCGGTGTGCACCCGCACGAGCGGCTTGAGGCCGAGCTCCTTGGCGCGCTCCGAGCTCATGATGAGCAGGGCGGCGGTGCCGTCGGAGATCTGCGAGGCGTTGCCGGCGGTGACGACGCCGTCCTCCTTGAACACCGTGCCCAGCTTGCCGAGCTTCTCCAGGGTGCCGCCGCGGCGAATCCCCTCGTCGGCGGTGATGAGGCCGTGCTCGGTCTCGACCGGGACGATCTGGGACTCGAAGGCGCCGGAGTCGGTGGCGGCGGCGGCGCGCTCGTGGGAGAGCAGCGCGAAGCTGTCCATCGCCTTGCGGTCGAAGCCCCAGCGCTCGGCGATCATCTCAGCGCCCACGCCCTGGTTGGGCTTGGTGTTGTCGTAGCGGGCCATGAACTTCTCGCCGTAGGGGTTCTTGCCCTGCGAGGAGGAGCCCATGGGGTTGCGGGACATCGACTCGACGCCGCCGGCGACGACGATGTCGTACTGGCCGGCGATGACACCGGCGGCGGCGAAGTGGACGGCCTGCTGCGAGGAGCCGCACTGGCGGTCGACGGTGACGCCGGTGACGGTCTCGGGGAAGCCGGCGGACAGGGCGGCGGTGCGCGCGATGTCACCGGTCTGCTCGCCGGCCTGGGTGACGCAGCCCCAGACGACGTCGTCGATGAGCTCGGGATCGACGCCCGAGGTCTTCACGAGATCCTCGAGGACGAGGGCGGAGAGGTCGGCGGGGTGGATGCCGGAGAGCACACCCTCGCGCTTTCCGGTCGGGGTGCGGCGGGCTGCGACGATCACTGCATCGGTCATGGGAACTCCTCTGTTCGTGCGGGATGCGGTCCTGCTCGGGTGTGCGGGGGCGGTTCGGACGGCGGCCGGGGTGCCCGAGGCGGAGCGGCGCAGGGCGCGGAGCCGGGGCCGGTCCGATCCGCGCAGGCGGTCGGCGTTGACTTATCGCGCGTTCAGCTTCACATATCCGACAAAAACAGTCAATATGGACTGGTAAGCAATCCGACTGCGCACACACGCGTTCATTCGACGAGGAGTCAACGACATGCAGATCAAGGACCAGGTGGCATTCGTCACCGGCGGAGCTTCGGGCCTCGGGCTCGCGACCGTCAAGCGGATCATCGCCCAGGGCGGCAAGGCCGTCGTGTTCGACCTCAAGGGCGAGGAGGCCGTGGCTGAGTTCGGCGACAGCGCGATCTTCGTCGCCGGCGACGTCACGGATGAGGAGCAGGTGGCGGCGGCGATCGAGCGCACCTCCGAGCTCGGCGACCTCCGCATGGTGATCAACTGCGCGGGGATCGGCAACGCGATCCGGGTGTCGGGCAAGCAGGGCCCGTTCCCGCTCGACGCCTTCAACAAGGTCATCCAGGTCAACCTCGTGGGCACCTTCAACGTCCTCCGCCTCGCGGCCGCCCACATGCAGAAGATCGAGCCGCTGGGCGAGGAGCGCGGCGTCATCGTCAACACCGCCTCCGCCGCCGCCTTCGACGGGCAGGTCGGCCAGGCGGCGTACTCGGCGTCGAAGGCCGGGGTGGCCGGCATGACCCTGCCGATCGCGCGCGACCTCGCCTCCTCGTTCATCCGCGTCGTCACCATCGCCCCGGGCATCTTCAAGACCCCGATGATGCTCGGCGCCTCGGAGGAGACGCTCAAGTCGCTCGGCCAGCAGGTGCCGCACCCCTCGCGGCTCGGTGAGCCCGACGAGTACGGTGCGCTCGCGCAGCACATCATCGAGAACCCCATGCTCAACGGTGAGACGATCCGGCTCGACGGCTCGATCCGGATGGCGCCGCGCTGAGAATTCAACGGGCGCACGGGCCGGTGACGGGCGAGCAGATGCCGCAGGGCGCCTCGGGAGCGGATCCCGGGGCGCTTCGCGGCGACCCCGCCGGCGGCCAGGAACGCGGGCGGCTGGCGCGGGAGGAGATCCTGTCCGCGGCGATCGCCTGCCTGCTCGAGGACGGCTACGCGGCGACGACGACCATGCGCGTGCAGATGCGCGCCGGGGTGTCGCGCGGCAAGCTGCTCCACCACTTCCCGTCCAAGCGGGCGCTCATCACCGCCTCGATCCGCCGGCTCGCCGCCGACCGGCTCGACACGAGCACCGCGGACTACTCGACCGCCCCGCCGGAGACCGAGGTGCCCGCGCGTGTGCGCTGGGCGATCGGCACGATCTGGCTCACCTTCTTCCACCCGAACTTCTGGGCCGCGCTCGAGACCTGGATCGCCGCCCGCACCGACCCCGACCTCGCACGTGAGCTCGTCGACCACGAGAAGCAGGTACTCCTGCGGGTGCGGGAGAACACGCACCGGATCTTCGGCGCCACGATCTGCGCCGACCCCGCGTTCCCCGCGATGCTCGACGTCGTGTTCACGAGCATGCGCGGGATGGCCCTGACCTACACCTTCTCCGGCCGCAATCCCGACACCGAGCCGATGATCAACACCTGGGTGCGCACCGCGCTCGCGCTCCTCGGGACCGAGGACTGAGATCGTGGTGCCGCCCGCGGATCGCCCCACCGCTGACGCCGGGGGCGGCAGCGGCTCCGGCGCGGGCACCGCCGGCGTGCGCGGTCGGGGTGGCATCGGGTCCGCGCTCGACGGCTTCCCAGCGGTCGGTGCCTCGGCCCCGGCAGGCAGGCCTGCCCCGCCCACCTGATTTGCCCCATCCGCCCATCCTCAGAGGAGCATCAATGGAGATCGCCGCCCACCTGACCGGACCCACCTACGGGTCCACGATCAAGCGCACCCTCGAGCGCCACCCCGACCGCATCGCATTCTCCGACGCCCGGGGGCAGCAGACCTATGCCGAGGTGCTCGACCTCATCGGCCGGTACCAGGCGGTGCTGAGCGCGGCGGGCCTCGAACGCGGGGACGGCGTGGCCGCCCTCGGCGCCAACCGCTACGAGGTCTGGGTGCTCGGCGCGGCCGTGCAGTCGCTCGGCCTTTACATCACCTGGCTCCACCCGATGGGTTCGCTCGCCGACCAGACCTTCCAGATCGGGGACTCGCAGGTCAAGGCGCTCGTCGTCGACGAATCCACGTATGGGGAGCGCGGTCGCGAGCTTCAGCAGGTGGCCGAGGATGCCGGGCTGCAGATGTGGACGATGAGCCCCGCGGATTTCGTCACCGACCTCGAGACGGCGGCCACCGCTGTCGGCCCGCAGCCCATGCGCCTCGCCGCCGAGCACACCGATCTCAGCATCATCAACTACACCGGCGGCACCACCGGCCGGCCCAAGGGCGCCTACCGGCGGCAGTTCAACCTGGGGCCGTCGACCGCGGACATCCTCGCCGACTTCGAGCTGCCGGAGACCCCGCGCTACCTCCTCATCCCGCCCATGAGCCACGTCGCCGGGACGAACGTGCTGCCGACGCTCATCAAGGGCGGCACCGTCCACCTCATGTCCGGGTTCGACCCGGCTGCCGTGCTCGAGACGATCGAGCGGGAGAGCATCAACTTCACCCTGTTCGTCCCGACGATGGTCTACGCGCTGCTCGACCATCCCGACCTCGACACCCGCGACACCTCGAGCCTCGAGTACATCCTCTACGGCGCCTCGCCGATGTCGGAGAGCCGGCTGCGCGAGGGCATCGAGCGGACCGGCCGGTGTTCGGGCAGCTCTACGGGCAGACCGAGTGCTACCCGGTGTCGGTGCTGTCGAAGGAGGACCACCAGGACCCGGCGCTCCTCCTGTCGTGCGGCAAGCCGGTGGAGTCCGTCGACGTCCGCATCCTCGACCCGCTGGGCGAGGAGGTGCCGCTCGGGGAGTCCGGCGAGCTGTGCGTGCGCGGCCGCGGTGCGATGAGCGGCTACTGGCGCCGCGACGACCTCACCGCGGAGACGATCGTCGACGGCTGGCTGCACACCGGGGACATCGCGCGGATGGACGAGCAGGGATACCTGTTCATCGTCGATCGGAAGAAGGACATGATCATCTCCGGCGGGTTCAACGTCTACCCGCGGGAGGTCGAGGACGCCCTCGCCACCCACCCGGCGGTGTCGCAGTCGGCGGTGCTCGGGATCCCCGACGAGAAGTGGGGCGAGCAGGTCACGGCGGCGGTCATCCTCAAGTCCGGCGCGAGCGCGAGCGAGGAGGAGCTCATCACCGTGGTCAAGGATCTCAAGGGTGCGGTGCAGGCGCCCAAGCAGGTGCTCATCGTCGACTCCCTGCCGCAGACCGCGGTCGGCAAGGTCAACAAGCGGGCCCTGCGCGACCAGCTCACCGGCGACTGACCTCCCCTCCGAGAGTGCAATTCTCGAAGGTTTCTGTGAACAGATCCTTCAGAATTTGCACTCTCACCCCGGTTGCAGCGGCTGGTGCCGCGGCCGGGGGAGCGGTGGGAGGGCGTTCTTCCTGCGAAAGGAGTACCGATGTCCGGGCAGCTGATCAAGCGGCGGTTCGCCGCCTTCCTCCGCGGGATCAACGTCGGCGGTGCACACCGGCTGCCCATGGCCGAGGTGCGCGCTGTGCTCGCCGAGCTCGGAGCCTCGGACGTGGCGACGTACATCCAGTCGGGGAACATCGTGTTCACCGGGGAGGCCGGTGCGGGTGAAGATCTTGCGGGTGACGATCCTGCGGGAGCAGACCTGGCGGCCGGCGGCGGTGAGCACGACGGTGACAGCGACACCGATGCCGCCGCGGCCGAGGCGTGGGCCGTGCGCATCGCCGCTGCGCTCGAGCAGCACGCCGGTTTCCCGGTCCCGACCGCGGTGCGCTCCGCCGAGGCGCTCGTCGCCGCCCGGCAGGCCTGCCCCTACGCGCCGGACGACCCGCGGTTCTGCCACCTGATCCTGCTCGAGTCCGGGCCGCCGGCCGGTGCGTTCGAGGAGATCCGGGCGCTCACCTCGGGCACGGACACCGAGGTGGCGGTGGAGGGGGCGACGGCCTACCTCCACACCCCGGGTGGGTTGTCGGCGTCGAAGCCGGCAGCGGCGATCAGCCGGCGCCTCGGCGGCACGGCCCGCAATCTGCGTACCGTCAACGCGGTCATCGACCGGTTGTGAGCGGGGCGGCACGCGCGCGAACTTCGATCGCGATTCCGTGGGGGCACGGCAGCGGGGTGACGGGGCTCGTCTGAACCCGGAGCGCACGCGAATGAACCCGGTACGCGCGCGAACCGCGGAGTATCCCGATCAAGGCGCTCAATTGCGCGCTCGGTTCCGGATACCGCGCAGTTCGCGCACTGCTCCGCGGCGAAGTGCATCTGGAGGCGGCGCATCCGCGCTCAGTGCATCTCTTGCAGGACCCGCTGCAGCGCACTGACTGTGCGAAAAACGGCGTTTCCGCTCTCAGGAACCTTCGAAAATTGAGGTCTCAGGGGCGGATGGTGATGGTGATTTTGGCGGCTCCCTCACCGTGGGCGCGGGTCGCCTCGAGCGCACGGGGCACGTCCTCGAGCCCCATCCGCACCTGCGTCATGTGGTCGACCCTGACTGCGCCGGTGCGAATCGCCTCGAGCGCCTCGTGGAAGCACCACTGACCGGGTTCACCCTGCGCGTTGGAGAACCATTCGACGGTGACCGACTTGCGGAACGCCGCCATCGTCGGGAAGGTCCCCTCCCAGGTCTCGGGGTAGCCGAAGGCCCCCACGACGCCGCGGTGACGCGCGAGCTCGACGGCCTGCGCGCGCGTGGCGTCGAGCCCGGCGGCCTCGACGACGAGGTCGACACCCTCCGGATGCGCCCCGGCGACGACCGCGTCGAGCTCATCGGCGTGAACGGCCCGCGCCCCGAGCTCGCGCCCGAACCCGATCCGCGCGGCATCGACGTCGGAGGCGTACACCTCGACCCCGCGGGCCCGGAGCAGCTGGGTGAAGAACTGGCCGGCGGAGCCGAGGCCGAGCACCGCGGCGGTCCGCGTGCCCTCACGCCAGTACTTGGCGAGCGCGGCGATCGTGCAGCCGAGCTGCTGGGCCATGAGGGCCCGCTCGAGCACGTCGTCCTCTCGCAGCGGGATGACGGAGCCGGCGTCGATCGCCTGGTACTGAGCGAAGCATCCGCCGAGGCGCCCGCTCGGCACCGTGATGACGCGCATGCCTGGGGAGAGCGCGCCCGGGGTGGTCTCGCCGTCCGCGCCTGTGAGGTGGACGTCCGCGCCCACCGCGACGATCGTGCCCGCGCCCTCGTGTCCCGGGTAGCCCGGTGCGTCGAGCATCTCCGGGCGGTGGAAGCCGTCGAGCGCGAGGTGCACGTCGGATCCGCACACCGAGGCGTACGCCATCTCGACGAGCACCTGTCCGGGTCCCGGCACGGGCACCGGGAAGTCGGCGACCCCGTAGCTCAGGCCCCGGCCCTCCAGCCCCGTCCCGGAACGGGCGGGCACGGGCTGCTCGGCCGCGAGGCTCTCATCGAGTGTGAGGCGCGCCGCCCGCATCGTCGCCGGCAGCGGCTGCGCGGCAGTCACTGCTTCGCCTCGATCCACAGCCCCTCCGCGCGCACCCGCACCTCGCCGTGGCAGGTGACCTCGCCCTCGAGGAAGCGCTTGCGGCCCTCCTGCTGGGCGACCCGGCCGGTGACCACGAGCGGCTCACCCACCGGGGTCGCCGCGTCGTACTGCACGTTGAGGTAGCGGGTGTAGGCGCGCGGCGCATCCCCGGAGTTCGCCGCATTGCCGAGCACGTGGTCGAGCATGAGCGCGACGACCCCGCCGTGCACCCGACCGGGAGGGCCCTGGTACTGCAGCGGCAGCGTGAGCGAGCAGCGGGACTCCTCGCCGTCCCAGCGGATGTCCATCGGCGGGGCGATCGGATTCCGCGCCGAGGACGCCGGGGTGATGTCGTGCTCGATGTGGCTGCGCTGCGGGTGCGGGTCGTCGAGGGTGACCGCCGCCGGGTCGGCCGCCGCGGTCGCGAGCTTCTCCGCGATGAACGCGGTGTGCTCGGCGAGGCGGGCGTCGTCGGTCTCCGAGACGAGCGTGTGGATGAGCTCGCGGGTGAGTCGGGCGGTGTGTTCGGCGAAGTGCGATGCGGTCATGATCCTCATCCGGGTCGAGGGCGGGGTCTGGGCTGGTCGGGGGTTGGTCGGGTCGGCCAGTGTCGGTCTGTCCGGTCCGACCCGTCCCGGCAGGTCCGGCCGGACCGACCGGGCCGAGGGCGGGTCTTGTGTCCGGCCGGGTTTCCCACTAACGTTTCTGAACAAGCGTTCGGTAAGATTGATTGTAGTCCTCAACCGCCGGTTCACAAGGGTGTGCCGGCGACGCGGCCGGTCGGTCCGTCCGGACGCCCGGCCGACGCGGCAGTTTCCGAGCACGAGGAAGTGATGTGCATGTACCCAGGCAAGTGGGCGGCGACGACCCCCGACAAGCCGGCCGTGATCATGGCCGACACCGGTGAGACCCTCACCTACGCCGAGCTCGAGGGCCGCTCCCTGCGGCTCGCCAACCACTTCCGTGCGCTCGGCCTGCAGCCCGGGGACCACGTCGCGATGATCGCGGAGAACCGGATGGAGATCATCGAGGCGTACTGGGCGGCCCTGCGCAGCGGCACGTTCATCACCGTCGTCAACCAGCACCTCACGCCCGCGGAGAGCTCCTACATCATCCACGACTGCGACGCCTCCGTCGTCCTCGTCTCCACCGGGCTGAAGTCCGCGCACGAGCTCAACGAGGAGTGCGCCGACATCCCGCACCGGATCGCCGTGGGCGGCCCGCTGCCGGGTGCGGAGGAGTACGAGGCGGTGCTCGCCGCCGCAAGCCCCGAGCGTCCGGACCACGAGCCGCGCGGCGACGACATGCTCTACTCCTCGGGCACCACCGGCCGGCCCAAGGGGATCCTGCCGACGCTCAAGGACCAGTCCGTCGAGGACGAGAACGTCCCGCTCATCCAGCTCTTCACCGCCCTCTACGGGTTCGGCGAGGACACCGTCTACCTGTCCCCGGCCCCGCTCTACCACGCCGCCCCGATCCGCTTCGTGATGACGACCCACGCCCGCGGCGGCACCGTGATCGTGATGCCGAAGTTCGACGCGGAGACCGCGCTCGGCCTCATCGAGGAGCACGGCGTCACCCACTCGCAGTGGGTGCCGACGATGTTCATCCGGATGCTCAAGCTGCCCGCCGAGGTGCGCGAGAAGTACGACGTGTCCAGCATGAGGGCCGCCATCCACGCCGCCGCGCCCTGCCCGATCGAGGTCAAGCGCGCGATGATCGAGTGGTGGGGCCCGGTGATCAACGAATACTACGCCGCCACCGAGTCCAACGGCATCACCGTGATCAACAGCGAGGAGTCCCTGCGCAAGCCCGGCTCCGTGGGCCGCGACGGACTCATGGGCATCGCCCACATCTGCGGGCCCGACGGCGAGGAGCTGCCGCCCGGCGAGGTCGGCACGATCTACTTCGAGGCCGACCCGGACAAGGACCTCTTCGTCTACTACAAGGACGAGGCCAAGACCGCCGGCACCCGGCATCCCGTCCACGAGCGCTGGACGACGATCGGCGACCTCGGCCACCTCGACGAGGACCGGTTCCTCTTCATGGCCGAGCGCAAGAGCTTCCTCATCATCACCGGCGGGGTGAACATCTACCCGCAGGAGGTCGAGAGCGAGCTCGCGCTCCACCCCGACGTCAAGGACGTCGCGGTAATCGCCGAACCGGACGAGGAGCTCGGCGAGATCGCCGTGGCCTACATCGAGGCCGAGGACCACGTGCGCCCCGGCGAGGATCTCGCCGAGCAGATCCGGACCTGGCTGGCCGACCACGTCGCCCGCTACAAGATCCCGCGGAAGTTCTACTTCATCGACGAGATGCCCCGCACCCCCACCGGCAAGCTCGTCAAACGCAAGCTCACCGAGCAGGCGCCCGCCTAGCCGGACCCGCGGGCACCTCGGCGCCGGCAGCCCGGCCCGAGGCACCCACCCCCCCCACCCGACACACCGCACCCGAACCCCGACAGAGAGAAGACAGACACATGAAGGCCATCCACGTCACCCGCCTCGACGGACCCGAGGCCGTCGAATTCGTCGACGCCGAGCGTCCCGTCCCCGGCCCCGGCGAGGTCCTCATCGAGGTCGCCGTCGCCGGCGTCACCTTCCCCGAACTGCTGCAGACCCGCGGCATGTACCAGGTGCGCCACGAGCTGCCGTTCGTGCTCGGCTCCGAGGCCGCGGGCACCGTCGTCGAGGTCGGTGAAGGCTCCCGCTTCGCCGTCGGCGACCGCGTCGCCGCGATCACCGGCAAGGGCACCTTCGCGGAGTACCTCGTCGCCGCCGACCAGCAGACCGTCAAGGTCCCGGACCCGGTCAGCCTCGCCCACGCCGCCGGGATGCCGATGAACCTCCTCACCGCCGACTTCTCGCTGCGCGTGCGCGGCAACGTCCAGCCCGGCCAGACGGTGCTCGTGCACGGGGCCGCCGGCGGACTCGGCTCGGCCGGCGTGCAGCTCGCGCTCGCGATGGGCCTCGAGGTCGTCGCCGTCGTGTCGACCGACGACAAGGCCGCGATGGTCAAGGAGCTCGGCGCGCACCACGTCGTCAAGGCCGAGGGCTTCAAGGACGCCGTCCTCGAGATCTTCCCCGACGGCGTCGACGTCGTCTACGACCCGGTGGGCGGCGACCGCTTCACCGACTCGCTGCGCTGCCTCAAGCGCTTCGGGCACCTCCAGGTGCTCGGCTTCACCGCCGGCGAGATCCCCACCGTCAAGGTCAACCGCCTGCTGCTGAAGAACATCTCCGTCGTGGGCGTGGCCTGGGGCGAGGCGACCCGCGGCAACCCGAACCTCATCGCCGAGCAGTGGGAGGTGATCTCCGAGCACGTCGCCGCCGGCCGCCTCAACCCGCACATCCACGCGACCTACCCGCTCGAGCAGGCGGGTGCGGCGATCTCCGAGCTCGACAACCGGGCCGTGCTCGGCAAGGTCCTCCTCGAGGTCAAGCCCGAGGCCTGAGCCTGCGACCCGCTCGGCGCCGGCATTCCGGCCCCCGGGCGGGTCCTCCCGGCCCGGCCCGGCCGAGCCCTCACCCGCACTCCACAGACGAAAGGTCCGATCATGGCCGATCAGCACGATCAGCACCTCAAGGTCACCGTCGACGACGGTGTCATGACCATTCAGTTCATCCGCCCGCAGGCGCTCAATGCGGTCACCCGCGAGGTCGCCGCCGCCCTCGAAGCGGCGGTCGACCGGGCCGCGACCGAGGCGCGCGCGGTCGTCATCACCGGCGACGAGCGCTCCTTCTGCTCCGGTGCCGACCTCGGCGGCGACTCCGCGGCCGGCGGTGAGCGCAAGGGCGTCGGCCTCGACATCATCAACGCGATCATCCGCAAGATCCGCGACCTCAAGGTCCCGACCATCGCCGCGGTGTCCGGTCCGGCCGCTGGCGTGGGCTGCTCCTTCGCGCTCATCTGCGACTACGTCGTGATGAGCGAGGACTCCTACCTCATGCTCGCCTTCACCAAGATCGGCCTCATGCCCGACGGGGGCGCGACCGCCCTCGTCGCCGCCTCGGCCGGGCGCCACCGCGCGCTGCGCATGGCGCTCACCGCGGAGAAGGTCAAGGCCGCCACCGCCCTCGACTGGGGACTGGCCACCGAGGTCGCTCCCGGTGGGACCTACCTCGAACGGGCGCGGGAGATCGCCGCCCGGTTCGCCACCGGCCCCACGCTGTCGCTCGGGGAGACCGAGTACGCCGTCAACCAGGTCGCGCTGTCCGAGCTCGACTCCGCCCTCGACCGCGAGGCCGAGGGCCAGTCGCGCCTGCAGGGCAGCGCCGACTTCGCCGAGGGCGTCGCCGCCTTCCGGGAGAAGCGCGCCGCGAAGTTCGAAGGGAAGTGACCGACGATGGCTGATTTCCTCAACCTCGAAGGTCACGTCGCCGTGGTCACCGGCGGCAACAACGGCATCGGCCTCGGGATGGCCCGCGGGCTCGCGCAGGCGGGCGCCTCGGTCGCGATCTGGGGCCGGAACACCGAGCGCAATGCCGCCGCGGAGTCCGAGCTCTCACAGCTCGCCCCCGTCAAGTCCTTCGCCTGCGACGTGTCCGACCCCGCCCAGGTCCAGGCCGCGATGGCGGGCACGATCGAGGCGTTCGGACGCGTCGACTCGCTCATTGCGAACGCGGGGATCGGCGGGAAGAAGGGGCCGTTCCACGAGATGACGATCGACGAGTTCCACGACGTCGCGGCGGTCAACGTCGACGGCGTGGTGTTGAGCTTCCAGGCCGCGATCAAGCAGATGATCGCTCAGGAGTCCGGCGGCTCGCTTGTCGCGGTGAGCTCGCTCGCCGGCATCGAGGGCGCGGCGACGAACGTCCACTACGGCGCGACCAAGGGCGCGGTGCTCGCGATCATGCGCGGTCTGGCGACCGAGTACGCGCGCTACGGCATCCGCACCAATGCGATCCTGCCCGGCTGGATCGCGACCGACATGACGAGCGCGGCGGTGGGCAACGACACCTTCACCGAGAAGGTCATCAAGCGCGTGCCGATCCGCCGCTGGGGCACCCCGGAGGACTTCGCGGCCGCCGCGGTGTACCTCGCCGGGCCCGGCAGCGCCTACACCAACGGTCAGCAGTTCGTCATCGACGGCGGGTACTCGGTCTTCTGAGCGCGCGCCCGCGCCCCAGCAGCTGCGCTCCAGCACCTGAGCGCCACCCCACCCGAGCGAGAGGACGAGGATGTCCGAGTACACCCACATCACCTACGAGGTGAGCGAGCAGATCGCCACCATCACCATCGATTCCCCGCAGACCAAGAACGCGTTCACCGCGCTCATGGGCCAGGAGCTCATCGCGGCGTTCCGGAAGGCGGACGCCGACGACGGCGTCAAGGTCGTCGTGTTCACCGGCAAGGGGCGGTTCTTCTGCCCCGGCGCGGACCTGTCCGGCGGCGCGGACACCTTCGACTACGACGCGCGCGAATCCGCCGCGGTCGACGTCGCCGGCGACGGCGGGGAGACGATCGAGGGCGTGCGCCGCGACGGCGGAGGCCGGGTGTCGCTCGCGATCGCGGCGATGCGCAAGCCGGTGATCGTCGCGTTCAACGGCGCCGGAGTGGGCGTCGGCTCGACGATGACGCTGCCGTGCGACATCCGGATCGCGAGCGAGGACGCGAAGTTCGGCTTCGTGTTCGCCAAGCGCGGGATCATGCCCGAGGCGGCCTCGACGTGGTTCCTGCCGCGCGTCGTCGGCATCAACCGGGCACTCGAATGGGTGTACACCGGGCGCGTGTTCGGCCCGCAGGAGGCGCTCGAGGCGGGACTCGTGTCCCGCGTGGTGCCTGCCGGCGAGCTCATGGACACGACCTACGCGGTCGCCCGGGAGCTCGTCGAGGGCTCCTCGGCGCTCACCATGGCCGCCGGCCGCAAGATGCTGTGGGGGATGCTCGGTGCGGATTCGCCGTGGGAGGCGCACCGCCTCGACTCGCGCGGGATCTACGAGCTCGGCCGGATGTCGGACGCGAAGGAAGGCGTGACCTCGTTCCTCGAGAAGCGTCCGCCGGAGTTCCCCGCCCGCATCCCCGCGGACTACCCCGAGTGGCTGCCCGACTTCCCGGGACCGCAGCCGGTGGAGTGACGCCCGCCGAGGTGCAGGCCGGTGCCGAGGTGCGGGCCGGTGCCGAGGTGTGAGTCGAGATCGAGGTGCCGGCACGGTTCGAGCAGCGGGCCGGGGATCGCAGCAGCGGTCCCCGACCCGTTCTCGTCCCCACGGCACATGCCCGGGTGCGTGATGTGATCGGGAACGTGACCGGCCCTGCCGGCGGGCATCTCGGCGGCGGTCCGGGTACGTGGCCCGGAACGTGACCAGCCCTGCCGGCGGGCGCCTCGGCGGCGGTCGACGAAGAAACGTTAGCCTTTAGTCCGGAATGTGAGCGTGACGCCGATCGCGCGATACGATTTCACTCGCACCACCAGCACCGCACCATCCGGCCACAGCGAAGTGAGAAGGAGCTCCGATGCTCAGAGGAATCCCGTCGACCATGGGCGACAACTACCCATTGAACATCAGCTCCCTGCTCACGCACGCGGCGACCGTGTTCCCGGACACGGAGATCGTCCACCGGAGCATCGACGGCGCCTGGCACCGCACCGACTACGGGCACATGCGCCGCCGCGTCGCGCAGCTCGCCCACGCCTTCGACGAGCTCGGGATCGGCGCCGGCACCATGGCCGGCGTGCTCGACTGGAACCAGCTGCGCCACTTCGAGCTCTACTTCGCCGTCCCCTCGGTGGGCGCGACGATGCTCCAGATGAACCTCCGCCTGGCCCCGGCCGACCTCGTCTACGTCGTCGAGCACTCGCAGGCGGAATGGGTGTTCGTCGACGAATCGCTCCTGCCGATCGCCGAGCAGCTCGCGCAGAAGGAGGAGGTCCGCTCCACCGTCAAGGGCTGGGTGGTGATGACGGACAAACCGTCGTCGGAGATCTCGACCACCCTGGACAACGTCCACTTCTACGAGGACCTGCTCGCCGGCCGGCCGGAGGAGTACGACTGGCAGTTCATCGAGGAGACGACCGCCAGCTACGCCGGATACACCACCGGCACCACCGGTCGCCCCAAGGGCATCTACTACTCCCACCGCTCGATGTACCTCCACACCTTCGGCATCATGAACGCCCTGAAGATGGGCTACACCGACACCGTCATGCCGGTCACCCCGATGTTCCACGTGGTGTCCTGGGGCATCCCGCAGGCTGCGGTCGCCGCCGGGGCCCGCGTCGTGCTGCCCGGCCGCTTCACCGCCGACAACATCGGCGACGTCGCCGAGGCGCTCATCAGCGAGGGCGTGACCGTCGCCAATGGCGCGCCGTCCCTGTTCGCACCGATCCTCGAGTACATCAAGGCGCTGCCGGAGACCCCCGATCTGTCCCGCGCCCGCCTGGTGTCCGGGGCCACCGAGCCGCCGCTGTCGCTCATGAAGGGCTTCTCCGACCTCACCGGCGCGCAGATCATCCACGCCTACGGGGCGAGCGAGACGAGCCCCGTGGTGTCCGTGAACTGGCAGATCAAGCCCGACCTCGGCGAGCTGTCCGAGGCGGAGCGCTGGGACCTCAAGCGCTCGCAGGGACTGCCGGTCGCCGGCGTCGAGATGAAGATCGCCGACCCCACCGGCGTCGAGCTGCCGCGCGACGGCAAGAGCGTGGGCGAGGTGTTCCTCCGCGGACCGTGGATCACCACGAGCTACCACCAGCTCGCCGACAACGACGAGCGCTTCCACGACGGCTGGTGGCGCTCCGGCGACGTCGGCGTCATCACCCCGGCCGGCTACCTCAAGCTCACCGACCGGCTCAAGGACGTCATCAAGTCCGGCGGCGAATGGATCTCCTCGATCGACATGGAGAACGGGATCCTCGACCACCCGAACGTGCTCGAGGCCGCGGTCATCGGCGTGCCGGACGAGAAGTACCAGGAGCGGCCGGTCGCCTACGTCGTCCCGCGCGAGGGCCAGGACGTCACGCGCGAGGACATCGCCGAGGTGCTCGGCGAGCGCTTCGCCAGATGGCAGCTGCCCGACCAGGTCATCATCGTCGAGGAGCTGCCGCGCACCTCGGTGGGCAAGCTCGACAAGAAGCTGCTCCGCGCGAACTGGAGCGAGTGAGATGAGCGTCGACCCCGTGGGCGAGCCCCGCAGCGGGCTCGAGTTCGGCGACACCGCCGAGGTGACCACGGCCGTCGTCAAGGCCGTCGGGTATCCGATGGCCGAGCTCCGCACGCTGTTCGACACCGCGTTCTCCGGCCTGTTCCCGGTGCTCGGGCTGCGCGGCGTCCACCCGGCGGGCCCGGCGTTCGCGCTGTACCACCGGATGCCCGACGACACCGTGGACATCGAGGTCGGTGTGCCGATCGAGGCCGACCTCGGCGAGCCCGCGGAGCTCGACGGTGATCTCGTCGTCGAGCAGTCGCGGATCCCTGCCGGGCGCGTCGCCGCGATCAGCCACCTCGGCGGCTACGAGGGCCTGGGGCAGGCGTGGGACGAGTTCATGGCCGCGGTCGAGCGCAGCGGGGCGAGCCCGCGGCTGCCGTTCTGGGAGGTCTACGTCACCGAGCCGAGCCCGGAGGCGGATCCCGCGACCATGCGCACCGACCTCTTCACCTTCGTGGAGTAGCCGGCGGCTGGTGCCCAGGGGTGCCGGTCCCAGGCGGGGCCGGCGATGACCCGGGCGCCGGGATCGAACGGGCTCGGCGCACAGTTCCGCGCGAACTTCCCACGAAAACTGCAAGGGCCCGCCGAACCTGTACAGGAATCGTGGGACCTTGCAGTATTCGTGGGACATTCGATGTCCGACTGTCGAGGGGGAGCAACCGTCAGGCGCGGAGGTCGCGCTCAGGCGAAGCAGCTGCGCTCAGGCGCGGGGGCCGGCCTCCTCGGCGGTGCTGATCTCGTCCTCGGCGAGCGGGCCGTCGTCGGGGTGGGTGAAGAGGTAGACGCCGGTCTTGAGGAATCCGCTGACCTCCCAGCCGTCGCCCAGCAGTCCCGTCGCCGCGTCGCGCAGCGCCATCCGCCAGCGGGTGGCGAGCTCGGCGTCATCGCCGCGCAGCGATTCGACGTCGGCCGGGATCCGCGCAGCGGCGACCTCGGTGCTGCGTGGCACCTCGCTGAGCACCGGTTCGCCGGCCTCGCCCAGGTCGAGGGCGTAGACCGCGCGCTCGAGCGCCTCCTCGTCGAGCATCGGCCGCTTGGCCGGGCGATCGAGCCGCCACGACACGAGGAGCCGGTCGGAGGCCTGGCCCTCGTTGACGCCGTCGCGCATCTGGCCGTAGAAGTCCTCGAAGTACTCGAGCGCGTTGACGCCCAGGCGGGTGAAGTTGAAGTACGCGTTGCGGGAGATCAGCGGGTCGAAGGTCCAGGTCATCTGCCGGATGCCGCGGTTGAGGCACCACAGCCGCTGGTGGAGCTTCATCGCCGCCCCGGTGCCGCGGCCCACCTGCTCGTGGCGCACGCCGGCGATGTGCGAATGCATCATCTTGCCCAGCGGCTCGCCGAAGAACCCGACCGTGACGCCGATCATCGAGCCGTCCTCGGAGTCGAAAGCCCCGGCCACGTAGTTCCCCGAGTGGGCGAGCGCGATGAGCAGCCCCGGCTCGAGCTGCGTGGTGCCGGCGCGGCCGACGTTCCACACCTCGTCGAGGAGGAGGGACGCCTCGGCGGCCTCCTGCGCGGAGTGCAGTGCCCGCATGGTGATCCCGGCGGACTCCTGGGCGGCGGCAAGTTCGTCCTCGGCGATCGCGAGGACCTTCGAATCTACAGAGCTCATGGCCTCATTCTGCCACTCGTCGGCCGGTCGAGGTACCGCCCGGCCCGGCGGCGGTTCCGACAACGGCTCGGTGGCGGACGGCGAGCGAGCGAGTACCCTGCTCGCATGAGCGATTCGGATCTCGATCTGACCCATGTCGACGTGCCCGCTGCCGGTGGTGCCCCGCCCTCCGGTGGATCCGATCGGCCCGCCGCCGGGAATCAGGCGGCCCGTGCCGGGCAGCCCCGGCTCGGCCCGGTGGCCGTGGTGGGCGCCGGCACGATCGGACTGTCATGGGCGCGGCTGTTCGCCTCCTGCGGGGCGCCCGTGCGGATCTTCGACCCGCGCCCCGACCTCGCCGAGGTGTGCGCCGGGATCGTCGCCGAGGCACCCGAGTGCGCGGATCTGCTCATCGTGGCCAAGTGCCTCGGCGATGCGGTCGACGGGGTGCGCCTGGTCCAGGAGAGCGGGCCGGAGGACCCGGCGGCCAAGACCCAGCTGTTCGCCGACCTCGCCGAGTACGCCCCGGACGAGGCGCTCCTCGTGTCCTCGTCCTCGGCGATCACCGCGTCCACGATCGCAGCCCGGATGACCGATGCGGACGCCGCCCGCGTGCTCATCGCCCACCCTTTCAACCCGCCCCATGTCATGCCGCTCGTCGAGATCGTGCCGGGGGAGCGGACCGCACCGGAGTCGGTGGAGCGCGCGCTCGCGATCTACCGGCGCTGCGGCAAGGAACCCGTCGTGCTGCGGGCCGAGGCGGCCGGCTTCGTGGGGAACCGGCTGCAGAACGCGGTGCTGCGGGAGGGGCTCGATGCGGGTCCTCCTCGCGGCTCCGGGCCCGGTGCTCAGACCGCGGCGCGGAAGAAGTAGCTCGTGCGCTTCGCGATGAGGCCGGCGTCGTCGAAGACGAAGAAGTCGGCGAACCCCTCGTGCGCCTCGGCGCCGGACTTGAGCACGCCGTCGAACCGGCCGCGGACGGCCGCCCGGTTGCCGTCGGCGATGATCTCGTCGAGGGTGTGCGCGCCGGACTCGATGACCCGCGCGCCGTGGTAGAACTCGCTGATCTGCGCGCCGGTGAGGGTGTCGTAGCCCGGCCGGTTGTAGGTGCCGTCGGGTGCGAACAGCGCCGCGGTGGCGGCCGGGTCCCCGGCATCGACGGTGTCGTAGTAGGTGCGGGCGAGCGCCTCGGCGGCGGCCATGTGAACTCCTTCGTCCGGATGCGGCGGGACTGCCGGCGCACGGTGCGCGCGAGCCGTCGTCAGCAGTCTACTCATCCGACTCGTCCCGCGATCGCTGTGACCTGTCTCACCAGGCGGGCGTCGGTGGCTTCGCGGTTGCCAGGCCTGGAATGCGGGGCATAGCGTGGGTAGAGGACCTTCAACGCAGAGGAGCGTGCACATGTCGAAGTACCAGGTCGTCAATCCTGCCACCGGCGAGGTGGTCGAGGAATACCCCACCGCCACCGATGCGCAGATCACCGATGCGCTCGAGCGCTCGCACCAGGCCTACGCCTCATGGCGTGAGACCCCGATCGAGGAGCGCACCAAGGTGCTGGCCCGCGTCGCGGAGATCTACAACGAGCGCTCCGAGGAGCTCGCGAAGATCATCCAGCTCGAGATGGGCAAGGCGGTTCCGGAGGGCCAGGGCGAGATCGCGCTCGTCGGCCTCATCTACAACTACTTCGCCGACAACGCGAAGGCCTTCATCGAGGAGGAGAAGCTCAAGGGCCCGAAGAACGCCGAGGCCTACATCCTCCGCCGTCCGGTGGGCTCGCTGCTCGGCATCATGCCGTGGAACTTCCCCTACTACCAGGTCGCCCGCTTCGCCGCTCCGAACCTGGCGCTGGGCAACACGATCATCCTCAAGCACGCGCCGCAGTGCCCCAAGTCCGCGGCCGTGATGGAGCAGATCTTCCAGGATGCCGGCCTCCCGGCGGACGCCTACATCAACGTCTACGCGACAAATGAGCAGGTCTCCGACGTCATCCTGCCCGACCCGCGCAACCAGGGCGTGTCGCTGACCGGCTCCGAGCGCGCCGGCTCGGCCGTCGCCGCGGCGGCGGGCAAGAACCTCAAGAAGGTCGTGCTCGAGCTCGGCGGATCCGATCCGTACATCCTGCTCGACTCGCCGGACCTCGACGCGACGGTGAAGACCTTCTTCGGCACCCGCATGGGCAACACCGGCCAGGCGTGCAACTCGCCCAAGCGCATGATCGTCATGGACGACATGTACGACGAGTTCGTCGAGAAGCTCACCGCCGTCGCCAAGGAGGCGACGCCGGAGGACCCGACCGCGGAGGGCTCGAAGCTCTCGCCGCTGTCGAGCCTCGCGGCCAAGGAGCGCTTCATGGAGCAGGTCCAGGCCACGATCGCCGACGGTGCGACCATTCACGCCGGCGAGGGCGACTACGACACCCCCGGTGCCTTCGTGAAGCCGGTCGTGCTCACCGACGTCAAGCCCGGCAAGCGCGGCTACCACGAGGAGCTGTTCGGCCCGGCGTTCATGGTGTTCAAGGCATCGAGCGAGGAAGAGGCCATCGAGCTCGCCAACGACACCCCGTTCGGGCTCGGTTCGGCCGTGTTCTCCGCCGACGTCGACAAGGCCGCGAAGGTCGGTTCGCAGATCGACGCGGGCATGGTCTTCATCAACAGCCCCGAGCAGTCGCGTGAGTTCCTGCCCTTCGGCGGGGTCAAGCGCTCCGGCGTCGGCCGTGAGCTCGGGCCGCTCGCGATGGACGAGTTCTGCAACAAGCAGCTGTTCTACAAGCAGCAGTGATCGCGCAGCTCCTCGCGCGGGCCTGATCGGGTGGACCGATCGGTTCGGGTGAGGTGCGAACCGCTCCCGAGGCGCCTGCCGGCATCGTGCCGGCGGGCGCCTCGTGCGTGGGGCGGGAATGCCTGATCGCGGGGTGCTGGGCGCTGGGACATGCTGTGTCGCTGGGCGTGCTGGGGCGCCGGGCGTGCTGGGCAGCTGGGACATGTTGGGGCACCGGGCGTCGGGGCGCCGGGCGTGCTGGGCAGCTGGGACATGCACTACCGTGATGCCGTGACCCGAACCGCTGACTCGCCGGCCTGGACCGCTGGAGCCTCCCGATGACCGCGGGGGCGTGGGCCGTGCTGCTCGGCACCTGGGCGGTGGCGGTCGCCTCGCCCGGGCCCGACTTCGTCGCGGTGCTGCGCGGCTCGATGGCCGGCGGCACGGCGCGCGGACTCCGCGTGGCAGCAGGTGTGGTGGCCGGGATCGCGGTGTGGATCGCCGCCGCGCTCATCGGGATCGTCGCACTGATCTCCTCGCACCCGACGGTGTTCCTCGCGGTGCGCTGGGCGGGCGCGGTGTTCCTCGTGCTCTACGGCGGGTACATCCTCAACTCGCTCGCTCGAGCGAGGAAGCAGAAGAGCGGTCACGTGGGGGACCCCGAAGCGGACCCTGCGGGGGATCGAGGCGAGAGTGCGAGCACGGTGTCGTCGGGCCCGGGCTCGGCATCCGAGTCGACGACTGGGTCGACGTCGACATCGGTGGCCGCTTCGATTCAGATGCCCACCTCGACTCAGGTGCCTGCCTCGGCTCCGGCACCCGCCCCGACTTCGGCACCCGCCTCGGCCCCGGGAACAACCCCGGCTCCGGCACCCGCCCCCGCATCCACCTCGACTCCGGCGCGGTCGGGCTGGGCCGATGTGCGCCTCGGCTTCCTCACGAACACCGTGGGCAACCCGAAGGCCGTCGTGTTCTTCGGGGCGCTGTTCGCCGGCATCCTGCCCGCCGGGATCGAGGTGGGGGAGTCCGTGGCGGTGGGCCTGGCGATGGCGGGGATCGCGCTCGTGTTCTTCGCCGCGCTCGCCTTCGCCACCGGCCGGCCGCTCGTCATCCGCGCCTACGAGCGGGCGCAGACCGCGATCGACACGGTCGTGGGTCTTGTGTTCGTCGTGCTCGGCCTCGCTCTGCTGCCGTGGGGCGGAGTGTGAGAGGGTCGGCCTCCACCATCGGACCGCGCCCGTAGACTCGCATCCATGAGTGCACCGCAGGAACCCCGTCGGACGGATGAGGCGGCAGAGCCGGCCGCGACAGGGCCGGCCGACAGCCCCGGTGCGGCACCGACCCAGCTGCCGACCTCCGCAGGAGAACCCGCCTCGGGGCCGGTGAGCCGGCAGGTTGCCGATGAACCCGGCGGGCCGGTCGTCGGCGAGGACGGGAAGGCGCGGACGCCATGGGCGTACGGGCACCCGCTGCTGCTCGACTACTACGACACCGAGTGGGGACTGCCGGTCACCTCGGAGACGGGGATGTTCGAACGGCTGAGCCTCGAGGGGTTCCAGGCGGGGCTGTCGTGGCTGACGATCCTCCGCAAGCGCCCGCGGTTCCGCGAGGTGTTCGCCGGCTTCGACGTCGACGCGGTCGCCGAGTTCGGGAGCGGGGACGTCGCGCGGCTGCTCGAGGACCCGGGAATCATCCGGCACCGCGGCAAGATCGAGGCCTGCCTCCGGAATGCTCGCGCCACGATCGCACTGCGTGACGGAGGCGGTCTCGTGGCGTTCATCGAGTCCTTCGCTCCGGAGACGACGCCGCAGCCGCGGACCATGACGGAGGTGCCCACGGTGAGCGCGGAGTCGACGGCGCTGTCGAAGGCGCTGAAGAAGCGCGGCTTCGCGTTCGTCGGTCCGACGACCATGTACGCGCTGTTCGAGGCGGTCGGGATCGTCGACACGCACCTGCTCGGTTCGCACCGACGAGGGGTGTCAGGGCGGTGGCCTGCATGAGGGCAGCTGCGCGGGCCTGGGCCGGGGCCGGGACGATCCCCGTGGATGGTGCAGCGGTTCCGAGGCGGTGGCCGGAATGAACATCGTCGTGTCCGCGCTCGTCGTCGTGCACCCGGATGGGCAGCGCCTGCTCATGGTGCGGAAGTCCGGGACGACGTCCTTCATGCTGCCCGGCGGCAAGCCGGAACCGGGCGAGTCCGCAGTGCAGGCGATCGTACGGGAGATCGCCGAGGAGCTCGGGCTCGCGCTCGACCCGGTCGATCTCGAGGAGCTCGGGACGTGGACGGCGCGGGCGGCCAACGAGGCGGGGTTCTCCGTCACCGGCACGGTGTTCCTCCATGACGGGATCCCGGACGGGCTCGACGTCGAGGAACCGCAGGTGCTCGAGGAGATCGAGGAGGCCGGCTGGTTCCCCTGGGACGCGCTGCCGGCGGACACCCCGGCGCGGCAGTTCGCTTCTCTCACCCGCGACCACGTGATCCCGCACCTGCGCAAACGGCTGCGCGCTCGATCGGTGCAGGCACCGCGGGATTCGACGCCGGGTTACTGGGCGTCGGACCAGGCGTAGAGGGCGCGGTAGAGCTCGACGGGTGCGCAGCCGCAGGCATCGGCGAGGGTCATGAGCGTGGAGTTGTAGTCGAGGTAGTCGATCCGGGCCGGGTTGTCCGAATCGAGGTGACCGGCGGCGTGGAGTGCTCCCACGGCTCGGGCGTCCATGATCGCGAAGCGCTTGGGGTACACCGCGGACAGGAGCGAGCTGGCGAGCGGCACACCGACGCCGTCGAGGGTGCGGAGGATGTCGATGCGGAACTTGTCCGGGGTGTCGTCGTCGAGCGCGACCGAGGTGATGAACCGGATGTCGTGCTTCGCGTGGTGCTCAAGGCGGTTGAGCACGGCGAGGCCCTTCCACTGACCCACGCGGAGGAAGCCCTTGCGCTTCATCCGGCCCTTCTTGCGGGCCTTCGGCCCGTCCTTCTCCAGGACGCGCTGCTCGATCCCAGTGATCTCGTAGCGCGGCGCGAACTCCGCGACGAAGGAGCTGTCGATGACGGGCGCGGCGGAGCCCCGGCCCGTGCTCGTCGCCGGCGCCGATGCGGATGCCGATGCAGACGAGCTCGGCTTCTCGGCTGCGACCGGTGCCGCGGTGGCCGGGGACTTCGATCTCGTCGGCGGCTTTGACTTCGCAGGTGTCTGCGAGGGCGGGCCGGACTTCGTCTGCGACGACGTCGCTGACGGTGTGGAGGGGGTCGACTGCGCGGTCGACTCGGCGGTCGACTTCGCCGAGGACTTCGGCTTCTTCACCGACTTCTTCGCTGACGACTTCGGCTTCGCGCTCGTCGACTTCGCACCTGCCTTCGGGCTGGACTTGGCGGTAGCGGTCTTCTTCGCGCCGGCCTTCTTCGTTCCGGCCTTCTTCGCGCCGGTCTTCTTCGATGTCGAGGTCGATGTGTCCTTCTGGGTCGACTTCGCCTGCGAGGTCGTCGCCGATGCGGACGAGGCGGAACCCGACTTCGCCGATCCGGACGAGGCGGATGCAGAGGTGGGCTTCGCGGATGCGCTCGCGGTCGAGTCGGGGGTGTCAGACATGGATCAAGTCTACGCGGGCGTAGGAGCTGGTGGTCAGGCCGACGCTGGGCGAATCAGAGCATCCCGAATGCCGATGCCGCGACCGGCACCCCGAGCCCGAGGCCGCCGAGCACGGCCACGAGCAGGAAGGTGCGGATCTTCCGCGAGGGGCGCCTGCCGGCAGCGGCAGGAGTCGGCACCGAGGTGGAGCCGGGGATGACGGGAATGCCGTAGAGGTCGCGAGGGATGTCGCGCGATGTGGGGGAGTGCCGATAGTGCTGCACGGGGTCTCCTCGGTGTGGCGGCGGGTGCTGGGACCAGTCAACCCCTCGGCGCGCTTTCGAACGTGGCGAACCTGTGCCGGTTCCGACACACGGGCCGCATCGACCTGCCGATCCCGCCGACCTGCCGCTCGGGCTCGAACTCCCAGGCAGAAATCGTGCGCACATGGCAGCTCGAAGAGCCGACCGAGCATGAGTGACACCTCGACGAGCTGAGTAAGTCCTGGAATCAGCGCGCTGCTCCGCCCGAGTCCCGGGTTCGGCGAGTCGGACCGGCTGGGCACAAGTGTCAGCACTTCGGGCGGACTGACTGCCAGACTTGGCTCGCTGAGCTTCCATCAGCCCAGCACTGCATACCCGCCATCTCTGAATCACCACCAACACGCCAACTCACGCACCCCCTGAAACCGCAATTTCCTGCGGTTTCGTTCACAGAAACCGCAGGAAATTGAGTGGTGAGTAGTGGGCCGTCGGGTCAGCTCGGGCGGGTGTCGGGGGAGACGGTCTTCGCCGGATCGGTGACTGCGAGGTTCCCGACGACCGCGTCGATGCGGGACAGGACCTCGGGCTCGAGCTTCACCCCGGCGGCGCCGACGTTGTCGGCCACCTGCTCCGGCTTCGACGCACCGACGAGCGCAGAGGCGACGTTGTCGTTCGCGAGCACCCACGCCACGGCGAGCTGCGCCATGGACAGCCCCAGATCCGCGGCGATCGGCTTGAGCTGTTCGACCCCGGCGAGCACCTCGTCGGTGAGATAGCGCTTGATGCTCTGGGCACCGCCGCCCTTCTCGTCGGTCGCTCGCGATCCGGCGGGCAGCTCCCCGCCGGGAGCGTACTTGCCGGTGAGCACGCCCTGCGCGATCGGCGACCACACGATCTGGGAGATGCCGAGCTCCTCGCACGCGGGGATGACCTCGGCCTCGATGACGCGCCACAGCATGTTGTACTGCGGCTGCGAGGAGATCAGCTGCACGCCGAGGTCCTCCGCGAGCGCATGCCCGGCGCGGATCTGCTCCGCCGTCCATTCGCTCACCCCGATGTAGAGGGCCTTGCCCTGCCGGACCACGTCGGCGAAGGCCTGCATGGTCTCCTCGAGCGGGGTCTCGTAGTCGAAGCGGTGCGCCTGGTAGAGGTCGACGTAGTCGGTGCCCAGCCGCCTGAGCGAACCGTTGATCGACTCGAGGATGTGCTTGCGCGACAGGCCGGAGTCGTTGTGGCCGCGGGGCCCGGTGGGCCAGTAGACCTTGGTGAAGATCTCCAGGGACTCGCGCCGCTGCCCGGCGAGCGCGTCGCCGAGCACCTGCTCGGCGCGGGTGTTGGCGTAGACGTCGGCGGTGTCGAAGGTGGTGATGCCGGCGTCGAGCGCGGCGTGCACACACTGTGTGGCGATGTCGTTCTCCACCTGGGAGCCGTGGGTGAGCCAGTTGCCGTAGGTGATCTCCGAGATCTTGAGACCGCTGTTGCCGAGATACCGGAATTCCATGTGTTCCTCCTGCTGGTGAGGGTGGGTGCTCACGGGTGCGCGAGCGCATGCGTGCCATGTGCGAGCCTACCGAGGCGACGGCACCGCGGAAAGGGTGCCGGGCCTCAGCCGTGGTCGGGGCGCTGGGCCAGAGTGACGCCGGTGCCGGTCCGGAATCCGGGGAAGAGTCCGGGCAGCGGCGGTGCCGGTCGGCCTCGGGCAGGCTCGCGCGCCATTCACCTCGGCGACTGCTGCCGGTCATCGCCGCTCGTATACTCGCTCACTGTGGACACCTCACGAACCCTCACCCCGCAGATCACGCTCGAGGCGACGAGCGTGCGCCGGCCCGAGGTGCAGGCGCAGTACCAGCACGACGTGCTCGAGGAGAAGGCGATCTTCCCCGAGCGGCGCCCCTGCGCGATGGGGAAGATGATCCGCAAGGCGCGTGACGCCGGTCTCACCGATCCGAGCGAGCCGATCCTCGGCGAGAATATCTACCCTTACGCGCACTTCGCCGACCAGGAGGTGCTCCACCACCAGCTCCTCACCCCGAGCTACCACGTGCCCGACATCGACGACCTCCGCGAGATCGACCCGGTGGCGTGGGAGAAGTTCTACCTCGAGCAGGGCGAGCTGCGCCGGGCTGGGCGCGCAATCTTCATCCACGGCCTGGGATCCTCGGCGATGTCGGTCGCCGCCCACGTGCACGCCCACGTGTTCACGCTGGGCGCGAAGATCTCCGTCTTCGACTACGACCAGGAGGAGCAACGGGTGCGGATCCGCGCCGGCGACTGCTGGCTCGTCGACACCGAATCGGGAGAGCCGCTGCCTGCGCCCGAGCCCTGGGAGCCGGAGGCCAGCGTGTGCGACCACGTCTACCAGGACCGATTCGGCTGGGCCTGAACCGCGCTCCGTCCGAGGCGCCCCGCGTGAGCTGAGACGTGCCGTGCCGCCGTCGGTGCCCGCGGTCGAGCCGGGTGGAGGGGAGGCGTCCGAGACTGTGCCCGTCGCCGGAGCGCTGTGGCCGGGCTGGCCGGGAAGCACTCTGCGAAACGAGCGCATCGCTCATCTGTGTTCGATGGGGTGGTCCGGGCATACTGGGCTCATGTCCACTGATATCGAGATCGCGTCCCGCGCCGAGCTCAAGCCGATCGGTGAGATCGCCGCGTCGATCGGGCTGAGCTATGAGGACATCGTGCCCCATGGTCACCACGCGGCGAAGCTGCCGCTGAGCGTGCTCGCGACCGGGGCCGAGGCGGTCGCCGCTCCCGGCAGGCTCGTCCTCGTCACCGCGATGAGCCCGACGCCTGCCGGTGAGGGCAAGACGACGACGAGCATCGGGCTTGCCGATGCGTTCGGACACCTTGCGCGCGAGGAGAACTGGCCGGCGGTCGAGGGCAAGGCGCCGGCGGTGCTCGCGCTGCGTGAGCCGAGCCTCGGCCCGGTGTTCGGGATGAAGGGCGGAGCAGCCGGCGGCGGCTGGGCTCAGGTGCTGCCGATGGAGGACATCAATCTCCACTTCACCGGGGACTTCGCCGCGATCGCGCTCGCGAACAACCTCGCGTGCACGATGCTCGACAACCACATGCACTTCGGCAACGAGCTCGACATCGACCCGCGGCGCATCACGATCCGGCGCGTCGTCGATCTCAACGACCGTGCCCTGCGGCAGATCGCGATCGGGCTCGGCGGCTACAACGGTGGGATCCCGCGCGAGGACGCCTTCGACATCGTCGTCGCGAGCGAGGTCATGGCGATCTTCTGCCTGGCGACCTCGCTCGAGGACCTCAAGGAGCGCCTGGGCCGGATCGTCGTCGCGCGCACCCGTTCGAAGAAGGCTGTGACCGTCGACGACCTCGGCGCGGCCGGGGCGATGACTGCGCTGCTGCGCAATGCACTGCGACCGAATCTCGTGCAGACGATCGAGCATACGCCGGCGTTCATCCATGGCGGGCCGTTCGCGAACATCGCCCACGGCTGCAACAGTGTGCTCGCCACGGCCGCCGCTCGCCGGTTCGGCCAGTGGGCCGTGACAGAGGCGGGATTCGGCGCCGACCTGGGTGCGGAGAAGTTCCTCGATATCACCATGCGGGCCATGGACTCGTGGCCGGATGCGGCGGTGGTCGTCGCGACGGTGCGCGCGCTGAAGTATCACGGCGGGGTGCCGCGGGCCGACCTCGAGCTGGAGAACCTCGAGGCGCTCGAGGCGGGGCTGCCGAACCTCCGGCGGCACCTGTCGAACCTGAGCGAGGTGTTCGGCGTGGCCACGGTGGTGAGCATCAATCGGTTCCCCTCGGACACTGACGCCGAGGTGGACCGCCTCGTCGAGCTGCTCGCCGCCGAGGGGATCGCCGCGGTGCCTGCGACGCACTGGGCCGATGGCGGCGCGGGTGCGGTCGACCTGGCGCGGGCCGTCGTCGGCGCGGTGGAGGGTGGCGCTGCGGCCGGGGGTGCTGCCGCCGGTGCCAGCACGGGTGCCTCTGCCGGTGCCGCGGGAGCCACTGAATCCGAATCGAATGCACCCACGTCGATTGCTCCCGCACCGAATGCTCCCACGCCGCAGTACTGCTACGACCTCGACGAGTCCCTGGAGGACAAGATCGAGGCGATCGCGGTGCGGACTTACGGGGCATTGGGCATCGAGATCCTCGCCGCCGTGCGGAAGAAGCTCGACATGTTCACCGAGGAGGGTTTCGGCGGGCTGCCGGTGTGCATCGCGAAGACGCAGTACTCGTTCTCGACGGATGCCGCGCAGCTGGGCGCGCCGACCGGCCACACGCTCACGGTGCGCGATGTCCGGCTGTCCGCAGGCGCGGGATTCGTCGTCGTCATCTGTGGTGAGATCATGACGATGCCGGGGCTTCCACGCAATCCGGCGGCGCTGAAGATCGATGTGGACGGCGACGGGCGGATCACCGGATTGTTCTGACACTGCCCGGGTGTCCCGGCCGATGACGATGACGACATGAACGCACAGGGACGGAATCCACCGGGGTGCCTGGTGGCCTAGGGAGCCGTGGCCGTAGGCGGGATCATCGGGCTCCTCGTCGGGCCGCAATCTGAATCATGCTGGGGTCGTCGCCGATGTTCTACGACTCCGAAGATCCGTGGTTCGACAACCCGGTCACCTTCGACCTGGGTGGCGGCGCGGACGAGGACGGCGAATCCGACGGTGATTCCGACGGCGGGGATCCCGATGGTGACGGTTCAGGTGGTGAGGATTCCGAGGACCGCGGCCAGGGCACTGGTGATGGCGAGCAGAACCCCGGCGATGGCGACTCCGATGGTGAGGATGACAACGGTTGATGCTGTTGCACCGAAGCCACGGCTGACGAACCCGCCGCGGATCGACGTTTCCGCAGTCGTCTCCCAGGAAAACATGGGGTGGTCACGGATGGTGATCGTCGAACCCTGGGCAGGTCGGGGTTGCACCTCCCGCGCCGGGTCGGCCCGGTTCCCGGGCCCCGGCATAATAGGTCGCATGAATCGCCCCGAGCCGTCCCCCTCCTCGCGTCTGCGCCTGGCGGCCCGGGTCGCTCGATCCGCAGCCCGCGCCGGCTCCCGCCTCCTCGCCGAGCGCACCGCTGCGGCCCGGCTCCCCGCCGCCTACCGCCCGCAGCCCGCGGATACCTTCATCGCTGCCGCCCACCATGCCGGGGACGACGGCTCGCTCTACCAGCTCGAGCAGTGGCTGTGGCCCTTCGAGCGGCTCGCCGAGCGGCTGCGGGAGGAGACCGGGATCGCCGAGCCCTTCGGGATCCTCACCCGCTCGGCCCCCCATGCCCAGCGCCTCACCGAGCGCACGGACCTGCCAGTGCGCTACTCCAGGCACTCCTCCGGACTCGGCGCCTTCATGTCGGCGCCGAGCCTGCGGGTGGTGTTCTACGCCAACCAGGCGACCCAGAACTTCCAGGCGCTGCGGTACCCGCGGCCGGCCCACGTCCATCTGAGCCACGGGGAGAGCGAGAAGATCTCGATGATCTCCAACCAGCTCAAGGCCTACGACCGCGTGTTCACCGCCGGCCCCGCGGCCCGGGCCCGCCTGCTCGGCACGCTCATCGAGCTGCCCGCCGAGCGCCTCGTCGACGTCGGCCGTCCCCAGCTCGACGCCCCGCGCGCGACGCCGGAAGACGTGCTCGCCGGCATCTTGGGCGGAGGCGATCACCCAGCCGCCGATCCCCGCCCGCTCGTGTTCCTCGCCCCCACCTGGGAGGGTGATTCGCCGGCGATGGCCTACGGCACCCTCCCGGAAGCGGGGGAAGCGCTCGTGACGGCGCTCCACGCGGCCGGGATGCGAGTCCTTTACCGGCCGCACCCGCGCACCGGCCGGATCGATCCGCGTTTCGCCCGCGCGCACGAGCGGGTGTCCGCCCTCGTCTCCGCCGCACCGGGCTCGCGTGTCGACGACTCCCCGAACGTGGGCTGGCAGTTCGATGCCGCGGACGCGTGCATCGCGGAGATGTCCTCGGTCGCCTTCGACTGGCTCGCGACGGGCAAGCCGCTCGTCATGCTCCGCCCCGTCCATCCCGGGGCCGAGGTGCTCGCCGGCGGGCTGTTCGACCGGGTCCCCGCCGTGCGGCCGAACATGCCCGGTGCCGCCACCGAGGTAGTGGCGGCGCTGTCCGTTGAGCTCACCGGGGGCACCGGCCGGGAGGAGCGCCTCGCCGCCGGTCGCCACTACCTGGGCGACACGAGCCCCGGTGCCCAGCAGGCGCGCTTCGAGGACCGCAGCCTGGAGCTCCTCCGCCTGCGGGACGCGCAGCTCGCAGACTCTTGAGGGGTGACCGCCCGGCCCCGCGGATCGGACGGTGTTCGGCCTCTCCCGGCGGCCCAGGGGAGGCCCCTGCCGCCCAGGTGAACGCACGGTGACGAAACAGGAACTATACTGCGACACAACCATGAACGACTGCGCTCCTCGAGGCCGCCGATGATGCCGGTGCGGAGCCAGTGAAACACCACCACCGCGGAGGCATGTATGCGCCGGGTCATCACCTACGGCACTTTCGACCTGCTCCACTACGGCCACATCCGGTTGCTCCAGCGCTGCAAGGAGCAGGGCGACTACCTCGTCGTCGCGCTGTCGACCGACGAATTCAACGCCGGCAAGGGCAAGGAATCCTTCTTCTCCTACACCGACCGCAAGAACATGCTCGAGGCGATCCGCTACGTGGACCTCGTGATCCCGGAGGAGACCTGGGAGCAGAAGGAGGCCGACGTCGACCGATTCCACATCGACACCTTCGTCATGGGTGACGACTGGATGGGCGAGTTCGATTTCCTCAAGGGTCGCTGTGAGGTCGTGTACCTGCCGCGCACCCCGGAGATCTCCACCACCCGGATCAAGAACGACCTCGCCGCGCAGCCGCGCTGAGCGAGCGCACACACGGGAGAGGAGGACGCGATGACGATGCAGCAGGAGCGCAGCACCGGTGCATCCCGACCTGCCCGCCCCACGCTCGAGCAGCTCCGCGCCGTCGCCCAGCCGCCCGAGGTCCGCAGCCGGAAGAACGCCGAGCACTGGACCGCTCAGCTGTACCTGCGCCACATCTCGATCTACTGCACCGCACTCCTCGTGCGGACCCGGATCTCCGCCACCGGCGTCACCGCGCTCATGATCCTCGCGGGCTGGTGCATCGCCGCCTCCCTGCTCATCCCGGGGATCTGGGGTGCGGTGCTCGCACTTCTGTTCTCCCAGGTGCAGCTCTACCTCGACTGCTGCGACGGCGAGGTGGCACGCTGGCGGGGCACCTCGGGCGCGGCCGGAGTCTTCCTCGACAAGGTCGGGCACTACACGACGGAAGGTCTCGTCGCCGTGGCGCTCGGCGTCCGTGCCGTGGGCGAGCTCGGGCTGCTGCGCACCGACCCCGGCACCGCCTACCCCTACCTGCTCGCGGGCGCCCTGCTCGCCGCGCTCGTCCTCTTCAACAAGGCGCTCAACGACATGGTGCACGTGTCGCGCGCCTTCGCCGGCTTCGGACGGCTGGCGGACACCGCCCAGGCCACCGCCGTGCACGGGGGAGTCCTCGGTGCGGCGCGGCGCGCGGCCCGGTTCGTCCCCTTCCACCGGATCTACCACTCCGTCGAGCTCTCGATGCTCGCCGTCGTCGCTGCGCTCGTCACCGCGGGTGCCGCGATCATGGGCGTCGCCGGGCCCGTGCCCGTCGTCGGCGATCCCGGGCTGCTCGGCGAGCGGTGGCTCGTGCTCCTGCTCGTGCCGCTGTGCCTGCTGTCGGTGATCGGCCACTTCGTGGCGATCATGGCCTCGAGGAGGCTGCGCGCATGAGTCCTGATAGCGCCTATCCGCTGTCCCCGGACGACCTCGGGGGCTCGCGCACCTCGCGCCAGCACGACATCGCCCGTGCGCGGCGGGCGCGCGAGCGCGCGGTGCGCGGAACCCATGAGGCCCCGAACACGGCTCCGCGCCGCACCCCGGTGCTGCGGCCCCCGCGTTCGCGGAAGTACCGCTTCGGGGTCGTGATCCTCACCCAGGGGAAGCGCCGCGGCGAGCTGTGCCGTGCCGTCGACTCCGTGCTCGCCCAGCGCGGCGTCGAGCTCGACGTCGTGTGCGTGGGCAACGGCTGGAAGCCCACCGGGCTGCCCGACGGCGTCAAGACCCTCGAGCTGCCGGAGAACATCGGGATTCCCGCCGGGCGCAATGAGGGCGTGCCGCACGTGTCCGGCGAGTTCATCTTCTTCCTCGACGACGACGCCTGGCTGTCCGACGACACGACGTTGATGAAGATGGCCCAGCTCATGCGGACGAAGCCGGGGATCGGCCTGATCCAGCCCCGCGTCCTCGACCCGGACGCGGCCACCGCGCCGCGCCGCTGGATCCCGCGCCTCTACAAGCGCTCCGCCGCGCACTCCTCCAACGTGTTCTCCGTGTGGGAGGGTGCGGTGTGCCTGCAGCGCAAGGCCTTCGACGCCGCCGGCGGCTGGCCCGCCCCGTTCTGGTACGCGCACGAGGGCATCGAACTCGCCTGGCGGATCTGGGACGCGGGCTTCCAGGTCTGGTACA
The DNA here is from genome assembly GCF_023072605.1 of Brevibacterium sp. R8603A2. Taxonomy (NCBI): domain Bacteria; kingdom Bacillati; phylum Actinomycetota; class Actinomycetes; order Micrococcales; family Brevibacteriaceae; genus Brevibacterium; species Brevibacterium sp. R8603A2. Next base: position 204,082 of record NZ_JALLGN010000001.1, on the reverse strand, counting down.
TGGGGGAGGTCGCCGTGGCCCACCCCGTCATCGACCAGCGGCGCCACGACGAGTACTTCTACATGAATGCGCGCAACCGGGTGTGGCTGGCCCGACGCAACCTCCCGTGGCCCATCGGGCTGGCCTACGTGGGCTCGTGGACGGTGATGCAGACGCTCGCCTGGTCCGGCAAGCCGGAGCAGCTGCGTCCGTGGTTCGAGGGCTGGCGGGACGGCTGGAAGGATGACCCGTGGGGGCCGGACGAGGTGCGCACCAAGCTCACCGGCCGAGGAGTGGCCCGGATGACGATTCACGGTCGCCCCCCGGTGGTGTAACCGGAGCGAAAAGCGGTCGAGGTGCCCGGCCGTCGAACGGATCCGGGCATCGACGCTGACGAGGAGGATGCGGGCGGTTGCCTACCATGGCGATGCCCGCGCAGATCACGAGTATGGAGTGTGGTTGAGACGATGCCGCTGAAACCTTGGGTAGGACGGCTGCGATCCGCGGTGGGCTCCCGTCTTTCCGTCGAACAGAAGATCAGGATCACGCGAATTCGACACGGTGAGGAGCGGTGGCAGCGGCGGATCAAGGACGTCGGGCGGGTTCAGGGGTGGGTGCCATTCACCTCTCACGTCGTTCCTGCAACAGTGGATCGCGCCTACGACGCCCGGACGGCAGTGGACGACGCCGTCCGCGCGGTCAGGTCAGCGCTGGATGCGGCAGACTGCGAATACGTCCGTCTCCCCGGATTCGACGTCTTCGATCCCGTGATCGTGGTCGATCGGGCCGCGGCGTCGATGGTGGTGCGCGCCCTCCGAGTCCTCGACCCGCGTGAAGGTTGGGATATCGATGCCAGTGATGGAGCCGATTCCGCGGTGGTGCGGCGACGCATCGTGTCACCGGATGGCCGTGAGCTCTCCACCCCGCGGGAAGCGGTGACGGTGCTGTTCTGGGAGAGGCTTCCCGACGGCGTCGAGCGGGTCGACGGCTCCACCCATCTGCCCGGCACGCTCCACCGCCTGCCCCGCCATCGGCGAACGGTGGTCGACTATCTCACTCCTGAGGTGTGGCGGACCGCGCTGGAACACCCCGAGCGACAGGTGGACATCATCGCGCCTCGGCTCCAGCAGGTCACCGAACCGGTCGACGTGGTCTACACGTGGGTGGACGGCGACGATCCGGAGTGGCTGAAGCGGAAGAACGCGGCGCTGCTCGGAGTCGACATCAGCGAGGTCAACGAGACAGCACATTCGGCTTCGCGATTCGCGAGCCGCGACGAGCTCAAGTACTCGCTGCGATCACTGGAGATGTACAGCTCCTGGGTCAACCACATCTACCTCGTCACCGACAGGCAGGTGCCCGACTGGCTGGTCACCGATCATCCGAAGCTCACCGTCGTGGACCACACGGAGATCTTCACCGACCCGTCGGCCCTGCCGGTTTTCAACTCCCATGCCATCGAGTCGCAGCTCCACCACATCCCGGGGTTGGCGGAGCGCTACCTCTACCTCAATGACGATGTGTTCTTCTGCCGGCCCACGAGCCCCGAGCTGTTCTATACCGGCAACGGACTGTCGAAGTTCTACCCGTCCAAGGCCGTTCTCGACGTTGATCCGCCGAGCGCGCGGGATCTGCCGGTGATGGCCGCGGCGAAGAACAACCGCAGGTTCATGATCGAGACCCATGGGCGCACGGTGACGAACAAGTTCAAGCACACCCCGCACCCGCAGCTCCGCTCCGTGCTGCAGGCGATGGAGGACGAGAACCCGGAACTGTTCGCCGAGGTGGCCGCGTCCCGCGTGCGGCACCCCGCGGACTACTCGATCCCCTCGGCCCTCTACCACTTCCACGCCTACGCGATCGGCAGGGCGGTGGAGGGGAGGATCAGGTACGGGTACCTCGACATCGCTCGGCCCGACGCCGCTCTGCGGCTCCTCCGGTTCGGCAGGCGCACCGATCTCGACGTGCTGTGTCTCAACGACACGAACACGTCCGACGACCAGCAGGAGCAGCTCGCCGCGCTGCTCGGCGACTTCCTCGAAGACCGGTTCCCCGTTCCCAGCAGCTTCGAGGTGTGAGGATGCGCTCCCGAACCCCTGCATCACGTGCGGCACGGGCGATCTCGCACCCCGTCGGTCTCGCCCGCGCCGTGCTGCGCGGCACCCGCCGTCGGGCATCGGCGCTGCGCGCATCGGGTCGCGATCGGGCCGTGGGCATCTCGGCGACGGTGCTGCGCCGCCTCACGCGCAGACGGAGCGCCGGGACCGCTCACCGCGCGGTGGTGCTCGACGGCCGCACCCTCAACATCGACATCGAGCTGTGGAGGGAACCGGCCGGCCCGGTCGAGGTGGTCGTCACGCCGCGCGGCGGCGGAGCACCGCGGACCGCCGGATCGACGATCATCCGCGGCCCCCGGCGCCTCACCGCCACGGCGGTGCTCGATGCCTCGGGCCTCGACCTCGCACCCGGTGCCTGGGACATCGGGGTCCGGATCGGCCGGGACATCCGGCCGCTCGTCCACGAACCGCGCAGCGAGCCGAACTCCGCGACGATGCGCCGGGATCCGGCCGACGATGCCGACGGCGTCGTCCGTCGCACGGAGGCGACCCCGGCCGGAGCATTGGGGCTGCAGGTGCTGGCACCTCGGCCGTCGGTCCACGTGGAGAACGTCGACACCACTCTCTACCGGATGGTCGTCGAGGTCCGGCCGGTGGCGACGGATCTCACCGGCGCGGCGCTCCAGCTCCGCGGCACGGAGGTGGCCGTCCCCATCCCGGCCCGGCCGCTGAACGGGCGGTGGATCCTCGAGATCCCGCTCGCAGCGCTGTCCGAGTGCACGGAGCTCCCGGAGGACCGCGCATCGATAGTGTGGAACATCTTCTGCGAGACCGGAGCGGGCCGCCTGCGCCCCGCTCGCTCATTGAGCGACCTGTGCAATCCGCGGGGGGCCGTCCGCTACGACACCGTCGTCCTGGCCGCCCACCCGAAGCGCGAGCGGTTCCGGCCCTACTGGACCACCGGCGGGGCGCTCGTCGTCGAACACCGACGGACCGGAACGGAGCCCCCGCCGGCTCCGTGATCCCTGCGATCCGGTCCGATCCGCTCACCCGAACCCCAGGAGCACCTGCATGAGAATCACCTACGTCCTCACCACGGCGGATGCCGGAGCCGGCACGGAGCGCGCGATCTTCGCGCAGGCGAACTCATTTGCGGATGACGGTGACGTCGTTTCGATCCTCAGCGTCTATCGAGAGGTCGGAACGCCCTACTTCGACCTGGATCCGCGATGCCGGGTCGACTACGTCGTCGAAGCGGAGCCGGAGCCGAACGAGTCCGACCTGACCCTGAGCCAGAGGATCCACCGCCGGTGGGGCCCGTCGAGACTCATCCCGGAGGCCTGGGACGATCAGTTCTGCTCGGCCTCGGACAGCGCCCTGCCCGCTGCGCTCGCGGCCGTCGAGTGCGACGTCCTCGTCACGACCACCCCCGCGCTCACCGTCCTGGCGGCACGCTTCGCACCGCCGGAGGTCGTGATCGTCGAACAGGAGCACCGCGCGGCAGTGAGCCGCAGCGCAGCGAGCATGGAGCCGCTGCGGCGTGCAGCACCGGAGATCGACTGCCTGGTCTCCTTGACCGACCGCTCCACCGAATGGCTGCGGGCGGAGCTCGGCCCCATGGCCCCGCGCCTCGAGACGATCTACAACTCCATCCCGGACATCTTCTACCCGCAATCGTCCTTGACCTCCACGCGGATCCTGGCCGCCGGCCGGCTCGTGCCTCAGAAGAGCTTCGCCCATCTGATCCAAGCTTTCGCGGAGGCCGCTGCGGACAACCCCGGGTGGACGTTGCGCATCCACGGCCGCGGACCGCAGGAGAAGGCGCTCCGCAAGCTCATCCGGACGCTGGGGATGGAATCCCGGATCGAACTGGTCCCCCCGGTCCCGGATCTGCTCGCGGAGTGGTCCAAGGCCTCGGTGTTCGCCCTGAGCTCGCGATCCGAGGGACTGCCGCTCGTCGCTCTCGAAGCCATGGCCGCCGGCCTGCCGCTCATCGCGTACGATTGCGACACCGGGCCGGCGGAGATCATCGACGACGGAGTCAACGGGCTGCTCGTACCCGCAGGGGACATCGGCGGTCTGACAAGCGCGCTGTCCCTGGTCATGTCGGACCGCGAACTGCGGGAGCAGCTCTCCGCGGGTGCCCCGGCCGTCGCCGAGCGGTTCTCCGCCGAGCGGATCCACACGCAGTGGAAGTCCCTCTTCTGCGACCTCATCGCACGCCGGTCAGAGATCCCGAACCGACTCGATCGCGCAGCCCGCTTCGCTGCGGATCACGCGAATACCGACACCGGTCCGGACCGCCTCGGTCACGACTCCGAACCGGAGCTCCAGCAGACCGGTCGGCCCGATGCGGTGATGCGATTGGAGACCTCCGACCTGCGACCGGTGCAGCTGAGCCGGCGAGTTCTCGCGACCGTCGACGCGATCCTCGCCGATGCCAGGATCCGACGGTTCTGGATCCCGGCATACGACCCCGTCCACCATGTGCTCGCGGTGCCCGCCGAGGAGAGGCCCGCGCTCGTGGCGGCGCTGGCGGAACAGGTGCCACCGGCAGCGTCGATCATCCTGTTCAAGGGGAATTCCCGTCTCATCACGGAGCACTGGAACCCGAGCAGCGCGGAGGAGCCGCCGGTGCAGATGGCACAGGCCGATGTCCTCCGGGTCGTTCTCAGCGCAGCGGACACCGCCGGGACGCGAGAATCCGTCACCTACTGCGACATCGAGCTCTGGGCGGAGGACGATGAGGGGCGGCTGGTCCCGCCGCGGCACAACCGAGCGCTCGATCTCATCGCCCCCGAGCAGCTCGGAACACTTTCCAACGTCACGGTGGGCGAGCGCAATGTCCCTGCCCCAGCAGTCGTCACCCGCCGGCTCTGGTCGACCGTGGATTTCCCGATCGACGCGGTCTTCACGTGGGTGGATGACACCGATGAGCAGTGGCAGCAGGCACGCGCCCGCGAGTCGGTCCTCCTCCACCGGGCCGTCCATGCCGAGGCGACGAGTGCCGGGCGGTTCCGGAACCGCGACGAGCTCAAGTACGCACTGCGCGCGCTCGAGGCGAACGCACCCTGGATCCGGAACATCTACGTCGTCACCGCCGGCCAGCGTCCCTCGTGGTACCGGCCCGGCAGCGACCGCCTGAAGTTCGTCGACCACTCCGAGATCTTCTCCGACGACTCTGCGCTGCCGACCTTCAACTCCCACGCGATCGAGGCGAACCTCCACCACATCGAGGGACTGTCGGAGCACTACCTGTACTTCAACGACGACACCCTGCTTACGCGCTACCAGCGGCCGGAGAACTACTTCCTCAGCAATGGGCTCATGAAGTTCTTCGTCTCCCCGACGAAGATCAACGACCTGCCCGGTCTCATCCCGCCGCACTTGGCTGCGGGGATGCGCAACCGCTCACTCCTCGAGCGGGACTTCGGGATCACCATCACCCAGGGAATGCTTCACACTCCCTACCCGCAGCGGCGTTCGGTCAACGAAGAGATCGAGGAGCGCTATGCCGCGGAATGGGCCGACACCGTACGTTCGAAATTCCGCGGCAGCGATGACCTGTCTATTGCCTCGTCGCTCTCGATGTACTACGCCTTTGCGACCGGTCGGGCGGTGCCCGGCAGCGTCCGCTATACCTACCTGCCGCTCGGGGCAGGGGACCTCGGCCGCCGGATGCAGCGGGCGCGCCGGGGATCGTTCGATGTCATCACCCTCGGTGAGCCGGCGGAGACCCCGGAGAATCCTGAGATCATCGATTTCGCCGTCGCGAACTTCCTCGAGGAGATCCTGCCCATCCCCACGGAGTTCGAGAAGTCGTCGTGACGCGAACGCGCGAACTGTCCGCAGCTCGCTGAGCCGTCCGCCGTGCACCACGACAGTACGCCGAAGGGCCTGCACACCGAGGCGGTGTGCAGGCCCTTCGGGTGTTTGTCGACGGCCGGTCGCAGGACCGTCCTGTCGGCCCATCCGGCGGAGTCGCTGAGGAGCGGGTCGATCAGAAGGCGGGGATGACCTCACCCTTGGGCCAGGTCTCCTCGATGAAGGTCCGCACCGAGTCGTCGTGGGCGATCTCGTTGAGCTTCTGGATCGCCTCGTTCTCCTCGTCCCCCGCGCGCACCACGAGCACGTTCTGGTACGGGTTGCCCTCGGGCGACTCGACGAGCAGGCCGTCCTCCTTCGAGGACAGGCCGGCGTTGAGCGCGTTGTTGCCGTTGATCACCGAGGCGTCGGTGTCGGCCAGGGTACGAGCGAGCTGCGCGGCCTCGGCCTCGACGAACTCGAGGTTCTTCGGGTTCTCCGCGACGTCGTGGATCGTCGCGGTGATCGGGTCGACGCCGTCGGCCAGCTCGATCAGCCCGTTGTCGGCGAGCAGCTTGAGCGCACGTCCCTGGTTCGCCGGGTCGTTGTTGATGCCGATCGTCGCGCCGTCGGGCAGCTCCGCGACGTCGGTGTGCTTCTCCGAGTAGAGCGCGAACGGCTCGATGTGGAGGCCCTGCTCGAAGTTGTAGAGCTCGTAGCCCTGGTTCTCCCGCTCGGAGTCGAGGAACGGCAGGTGCTGGAAGTAGTTCGCGTCGAGCTCGCCGTCGACGAGCGCCCGGTTGGGCAGCGAGTAGTCGGTGAACTCCTTGATCTCGAGGTCGAGGCCGGCGTCCGCGGCGAGGTTCTCGTCGATGTAGCGCCAGATGTCGCCGTGCGGGGTGACCGAGGTGCCGATGGTCAGCGTGGTGACGCCGTTCGACTCGGTGCCGACCTCGCCCGAGCCGCCGCCGGTGAGGCCGCAGCCGGTGAGGGCGAGGACGGTGGTCGCGGCGAGTGCTGCGTGCGTGAGCTTCATGGTTCTCCTTGGATGAGGACGGGGTGGATGAGGACGGTGGAGCGGGAGGACGGTGCGCCTCAGCGGTGGTCGACGAGGCGGGCGAGGCGGTCGCCGACGAGCTGGATGATCCCGACGAAAGCGACGAGGAGCACCACGCAGGCGAGCATGACGTCGGCCTGGTAGCGGTTGTAGCCGTAGGAGATCGCGAGGTCACCCAGGCCGCCGCCGCCCACCGCACCGGCCATCGCGGTGTAGTTGACGAGCGCGACCGCGGTCACCGTGGCGCCGCTGATGAGCGCCGGCAGCGCCTCGGGGACGAGCACCTGGCGGATGATCTGCCCGCGTGACGCCCCCATCATCTGTGCGGCTTCGACCTTGCCGCTCGCCACCTCGTGGAGGGCGATCTCGACGAGCCGGGCGTAGAACGGGATCGCGCTGATGGTGAGCGCGACGACCGCCGCCTGCCAGCCGAGCGCGGTGCCCACGACGAACCGGGTGAACGGGATGAGCGCGATGATGAGGATGATGAACGGAATCGAGCGCCCGATGTTGACGATCGCGCCGAGCACCTGGTGCACGACGACGTTGGGGGCCAGGGAATCCCGGGTGGTGACGAACAGCCAGATCCCCAGCGGCAGGCCCAGCAGGATCGCGATCGCGGTCGACCATGCGGTCATCGCGATCGTCTCCCCGAGCGAGGGGAGGAGCTCGACGGTGATCGCGGGGTTGTCGAACCAGGTCGGTGCGTTCATCGTGCCACCTCCGCGTGGATGCCTGCCGTGGTGAGATCCGCGACGAGCGCCTGGGCGGCGCCGGGATCGTCCACGGTGAATTGGAGTCGGCCCACCTGGGAGCCGGTGATGGTCTCGATCGCCCCGGAGTCCACGCGCGCGTCGACGGCGTGGCGGTCGACGATCTCGAGCAGCGTGCGCAGCGCCACGTCCGTCAGCAGCACCTCGATCACGGTGCCCTCGCCGGGCTGGCGGGGCGGCAGGGGGAGGAGCTCGCGGCCGAGGGGGGAATCGGTGTCCCGGATGACCTCGAGCAGGGTGCCGGTGCGGGCGATCCGGCCGTTCTCCAGCAGGGTCACCGAATCGCACACCTCGCGCACCACCGACATCTCGTGGGTAATGATGAGCACGGTGATGCCCAGGCGCTCGCGCAGCGAGCGGATGAGGCCGAGGATCTGCCGGGTGGTGCCGGAGTCGAGCGCGGAGGTCGGCTCGTCGCACAGCAGGATCTTGGGGTCCGCGGCGAGCGCCCGGGCGATCCCGACGCGCTGCTGCTGGCCGCCGGACAGCTGGGAGGGGTGGTTGCCGGCCCGGTCGGAGAGCCCGACGAGCTCGAGGAGCTCCCGGGCGCGCTCGCGCCGCTCCCGCTTGCCGACCCCGGCGATCTCGAGCGGGTGCTCGACGTTGCCCAGCGCGGTGCGCGAGTCGAGCAGGTTGGCGTGCTGGAACACCATGCCGATGCTCCGGCGGGCCCGGCGCAGCTCTTCGCCGCGGCGGCCGCTGATCTCCACGCCGTCGATCGCGACGGTTCCGGCGCTCGGCCTCTCCAGCCCGGTGAGGCAGCGGATGAGGGTCGACTTGCCGGCGCCGGAGCGGCCGACGATGCCGTGGATCTCGCCGGCGGGCACGGACAGGTCGATGTCCTCGAGTGCCACGACGCCGGCGAACTCCTTGCGCAGGCTGCGCAGTTCGATCACGGGGTTCTCCTGGGTCAGGTGTCGGGGTGGTCCGTGTGCCGCGTCCGTGCCGGCCCGGTGGGGGCAGGCGCGGGGAGGCGGGGACCGTCGTCCATGATGCGCCGCGCGCGGGGGAGGGGTGGATCAGAATGACACGGAACGACGCATTCGGGGGTGAACGTCGGCTAGATCACACCGATGCCAGCGACCGAGATGGGATGACACGGGTCGGCCGGTCGGTCCCGGCGCGTCCGGACGCGGTACCGTGGAGACCTATGCAGGATGAAGAGGCCCGGAGCGCCGCTGAGGACTTGGCGGACACGGCTGGACGCAATGCCGCACGCTTCGGCCGATGGCGTCGCCTGCTCACCGAGATCCTCCAGTTCCTCGCAGTCGGCGGTGCTGCCTATCTCGTCGACGTGGGGCTCTCGAACCTCCTGGTCTACGGCTTCCTCGGATTCCCCGCCGTGCTCCACGACGGGCCGCTCAAGGCGAAGATCGTCTCCACGGTTGTGTCCGTCGGCGTCGCCTGGATCGGCAACAAATTCTGGACCTATGGCAAGCGGAGCACGGGTTCGTCGACGACCGGCCTGTGGTCGTTCCTCGTCGTCAACGCGCTCGGCATGGTCATCGTCATCGCACCGCTGGGCCTCACCTGGTACGTCCTCGGGCTGCGCGACCCCATCAGCTACAACATCTCGACGAACATCGTGGGCATCGGGCTGGCAATGGTGTTCCGGTTCTGGGCCTACCGCACCTTCGTCTTCCGCGATCGCCCACGGGTGGAGAAGCTCGATCTCGACACCAGCGCGGGCGTCGAGGCGCACTCTCACTGACCAGGGCTCTGCGGAGTCGGTGGCGGCCCGTGCAGTACGGAGCATGTCCGGCCTGCGGTGTCCGGAACGCGGCTTCTTCGACTAAGAGGTCCGCGAGCTCCCTGTGACTTCGGTTACGATTAGCCGAATATCGGTGCATGACGATCAGGCACATGCCCGCCCCACCGAACTGCGGGCTCGTAACCCGCCGCGAGGAGATCTCATGCAGCGGCAGCTCGTCATCCCCCTGCTCATCACAGGCCTGGTGTTCGCGCCAGCCACCGCATCCGCGGCGACGGGCCTGCCGGAACTCGGCAGCACCGATCCCGGCGAACGCGGTACCCCTGAGGCCCCGGCCGAATCGGCCCCTCCGGAGAGCGGGTCGTCCTCGGAACCCTCGCCGGGTGCAGGCCCGCAGGAGGCGGAGGCCCGCACGGATTCTCGGGCCGTCGACGGCGATGACTCCTCGGTCATCGAACTCGACGGCGACGCCGGGGGAGGGGCGGGCGAAGACTCCGTCACCGTGATGGGAGCGGTGTGGGACGGTGCGCACACCCCGGATTCCATCAGCTACCGTACGCAGGACCCCGAAGGTGCGTGGAGTTCATGGGAGCAGTTCGAGGTAAGCGATGGTGCCGGCCCCGATGCCGGCACTTCGGAGTCCGGCGGCGCCACCGCCGGCACGGAACCGGTCGTGGTCGCCGTGGGCGTAGCCGTGGAGGTGAAGGTCGATGGTCCGGCCGACGCGGAGGTGAGCGTCGAGACCGTGACCACTCCCACCACGGGCGCAGACGAACAGATCGCGCAGAATTCGTCCTTCACCGGCGGAGCCTGGGACACCGGGATGGGTCTTGTGCCACGCAGTGAAGCTGCTGCCGCGGTGGTCGACAGCGATGCGCACCGCTTCGGCGCCGCCACGGTCGCGGTCAACGCCGGCCTGACACATGTCTCCCGTGCTGAATGGGGTGCGAACGAGAGCCTCAAGAAGTGCCGAAGCGGACACGACGTCCACGAACCGGGCGATGGTCGTGCACCACACCGCGGGTGCGACGAGCTATACCCGTGCTCAGGTGCCCGGCATCCTGCGCGGAATCCTGACTTACCACACGCAGAGCCGCGGCTGGTGCGACATGGGGTACAACATGCTCGTCGACCGCTACGGCACGATCTACGAGGGCCGATCCGGCGGGCTCGACCGGGCCGTCGTGGGAGCGCACGCCTCCGGCTTCAACTCCGGGACATTCGGGGTGTCGGTCATGGGCACCTACTCGTCGCCCGCTCCTGGGGCGGTAGTGAACGCCCTCGGCAGGGTCGGCGCATGGCAGGCGAACAAGTGGGGATGGGACCCGACCAGCCGGGTGACCCTGACCTCGGGAGGCGGCGACACCTCACGCTATCCGGCAGGTCGGAAGGTCACGCTGCCGCGGATCTTCGGTCATCGCGATACCTCCCATACGTCCTGCCCGGGTAACGGCCTCTACGGCCAGCTCCGCCAGGTGCGCACCAAGTCCCTTGCCGGGTTCACCCCGCCGACGAACGCCTCGGCCATCACGAAGTTCTACTACGCCAACACTGCGAAGACCGGCTCCCCGACCACGGACGAGCGGTGCGGCCTGAAGAACAAGGGGTGCTACCGGAAGTTCCAGAATGGCTCCGTCCACTGGAGCTCTGTATCAGGTGCTCACTTCACGAAGGCCGGCGGTCCGATCCAGCGGCAGTGGCGCGTCCAGTCGTACGAGCGCGGGAAATTGGGGTATCCCAAGAGTGAAGAGGAGCCATTCAAGTTCCGCTCCGGTGCGAATGTTCAATCTTTCATGAGCGGCATCATCTCTTACTCGGCGGGGACCGGCGCGTGGTCGATCTACGGTCCGATCGGAAGGGCTTGGAAGGCCGATGGATGGGAGCGCAGTGCGGCTAGGCTGCCGACCTCGAATCAGGATTGTGGCCTGATTCGTGGCGGGTGCTACCAGAAGTTCGAAGGCGGGTCGATGCACTGGACCCAGAGCACGGGTGCCCACTTCACTCAGGGGAGAATCCAACGTGCGTGGCGCACCCAGGGTTATGAGCGCGGTCGTCTGGGTTACCCGACGAGCGACGAATACAGTTCCGGTGCGACAAGCGCCAGAACTACGAGGGCGGCTACATCCTCTGGTCCTCGAAGGCCGGGGCGCGGATCTTCTACTCCTGAGCCGACTGATCGGGGCGGTGTCGACGCATGCGCGAACTCTCGTCGGCACTACCCCGATCTGCCTCAGGAGTCGGTGATCCTCCTGCCGATCTGCCGGGCACGGTTGGCAACAGCGCGGTAGCCGCGCACCACCGGGTCCGGGGCCAAGGTTCGGAGTTCGGCTCGGATCCGGCGGAAGTCCTGCACCCGTGCGGCGGTACGGATGTCGGGCAGCTGGCGCTCGCGGGAGCGCACCGCCAGCAGCGCGATCGAATCCGCGAGCTCGGTGCTGGGCGGGTGGAAGTAGTTCGCGAGCAGCCACTCGCGATTCGGGAATCCGATATTCCCGGCCACCAGGTCCTGCAGGGTGCCGATCGCCCCGGAACCGGCGAACGCGAGGTTGAGCATCTCCTCGCCCACCCCGAAATCTCCGAGCACGAGCGTCGGCAGGCCGTGGTCGATCGCTTCGAGCGCCGCGGTCGACGAGACCGTGACGAGCGCCGTGCCGGGGGAGAGGAACGTCGACATCGCTCCGACGCCGACGGTGAGCTCGCCGGGCTGCATTCGCCCGTCGGCGACGAGCTCGTCGATGAGGGACATGTACGTGTGTTCCTCGCGATGCGTCTCCTGCTCACCCGGGCGCGAACGCACCTTGACGATGACTTCGCTCCCAGGGTGGCGTCTGCGGTACTCCGCGAGCGCCAGCAGGATCCGCACTCGGTCCTCTTTTCCGTGCGGCACCTTCGCTTGGGTGGCGAAGACGATCCGTTCCGGGGGACGACCGAGATCGGATGCAGGAGTCGGCGGTTCAGCGGACGCCAGCAGGGGCAACCGGCTGACGATCACCTCGGCGGGAATCCGAAGCTCCCGGGTGATGCGCAGGTACTCCTCGCGCTCTCGTGAAGAGTGGGTGATGAACGTATCGCCGATCCGCCGATAGCGCATCCCCTTCGACGTGGCTGGGAGACCCACTCCGGGGAGACCGGACACGAGCCCGGGCCGCCGGGGCAGCCGTGCGGCGCTCGCGTAGATCTGCTGCACCACGGGGCCGGTGGCCGCCGCCAGGACGACATCGGGGGTGAGATTCAGGAAACCGTCCGCGAGATCGCCGCGCTTGACCACAGGAATCGTGCGTCCTGCCCACGACGATCCGAGAAGAGCATTCCGAGTCTGCTCCGCGGTGGGCAGGATGGGAGTGTCGATCAACCAGAGATGGCTGTCGGCATCAGGTCCGAGCGCGTCCATCGTGCGTGCAGCCCACTTGAGATAGGACTCGCTGTCGCACACTGCGACGATAGTGAATGGATCCACGCGCTCATCGTACTGCCGTATGTTGAATGACCTGTTCAGAGCTCGGCGGAGGCCGTCGGGAGCCGCATCTGTCCACCACGACGGCGGGATAGGTGTCACCTCGATCTGTGGGGAGTCCATGGTGAGCCGCAAGGTGCTCGCCGCCGTGGTCGGAAGGCTGAGGAGTCGTGCACCGCGCGGGGCAGATGCGAGCCGCAGCTCGACCGGCAGCCCGGGTGCAAGGACAGTGACCCCGGGCAGTGCTGCGATCCGTGCGAGATCCTCGGGCTTCTCTCTGCGGTGGGGGAGGTAGGCGCAGGTGCGGCCGGCCGTCGCCGTCTCCACCCAGGACATGTACGCGTCGTCATGGATCAGGCCGTCGACGGCCAGCGACGAGCCGAGCACGATCTCGCCGTGCAGATCCGGTGCAGGCAGATCCAACGATCGGAGACGTTCGAAATCGTGCCGGGCAACGGTTCCGCCGAGCGCGGTGAAAGCGGCGATGAGGTATCCGGGGAGCGGTAGGGCGGTGGTCCAGCTCATGCGGCCCGAGCGCAGCGCTGAACGCAGATTGAGCGCAGTGCTGTACGCCAGAGCCGCTCGAGTGGGAGACAGCTGCTGCCGCGCTCGGCGAAGCGGTGTGGGATAGGTCGTGGTGAGCAGACGAACTGCATGCTCAGTGGCCAAACCGTCATCGATGAGAGTGATGTGCTCCGGCCGCCCGAGGGATCCGTTCGCCAGCGCAGACTGGAACCGTCCCGAGCAGGGATCCCCGACGAGAAGACGCACAGGATGCCGCGCCCGGGTGACGGTGGCCTGGGGCGGTCGGGCAGGGACCTCCGGCCGGGCCATTGCTGTGCGCAAGGTCACCTCCGCGGGGAGCCACCTGGTCTCGAACGACTTGAGGAAGGATTGCATTCCACTCGCGTCGCCTCTCACCTGCAGTTCCATGAACTCACCCTCAGCGCGTGCTTCGAGTGCCGAGAGGAACTGCAGCGGTGACTCGATCCACGCGAACGACTGCATCGCTCCTGTCTCCTTCCTCGCCGTGGGGCGAATGCTCGTGGCCCGGTCGCCGGGCTGCACGCTTTCCATCGGTGTTCGGTCACATGGTCGGGCTGCTGCTGGTTCAGAAGCGGAGTGCCTTCCGTGCCTTCCGGTAGCTCCGCAGAACAGGTCGCGGTGCAGATGCGCGGATCTGCTGACGAAACCGTCGCAGTTTGTATATCTCAATCGCCCAGGGCACTGATCTCAGACGGCCTGCCGAGGCGAGTTTCGCGAGCCCGGACAGCTCTGCGTGGACTTCCTCGGTGCGCGGTTGGAAGTAGTTGTCGAGCAGCCACTCCTCACGGGCGAACTGAAACCTCCCGGCGGCCACGTCGAACAGTGATCCGATGATCCCGGACCCGATGAAAACCTTGTTCAGGTTGCGGAGGGTCACGCCGAAATCACCGATGATCAGAGTCGGCAGCCCGCGGTCCAAGGATTCGAGTGCGGCTGTAGAACTCACCGTGACGAGGGCGGTGCCCGGTTGCAGGAAGTCGGTCATCGGACCGGCCATGACGTCGATCGCGGATTCGGGGACCACCCCGTCGCAGACGAGTTCGTCGAGGATCTCGATGAAGCTGTGCTTCTCCCGGTGGGTCTCATGCTCTCCTGGGAGGCTGCGCACTTTGAGAATCGCGCGATGGTCAGGGTCTCGGCGGGCGAACTCTGCGAGCGCCAGAAGGATCTGTCGGCGCTGTCCCCTTTGGACGGGTACTTTCGCCTGGGTGGCGAAGACCACCGTCGTCACTGGGTGATCATGCTGCGACACGATGTGGGGGAGACCCGCGGACTTGAGCATCGGTAGGCGCGCCACAGCCTGTCTGGTGCCGATCCCTGCCCGTTCGGCGGCAATGGCGTACGCTTCCCGTTCGACCTCAGAATGCGCGATGAAGAGATCGCCGAGTCGGCGGTACTTCTGGCCTTTGACCGTGGCCGGCAGCCCCATCCCGGGCAGCCCCGAGACGAGGGCAGGTCGTTGCGGCCTCGAGGCTGCAACGGAGAAGATCCGTTCGACGACCGGGCCGGTCGCCGCGGCGAGGATGACGTTCGGCTGCGATTCGTCGAGTTCCTGTGTGAGCTGCTCGCCGTCGAGTACGCGCACGCGGCCGTGCGCCCACTGTGTTCCCGCGACCGCATGCTGAACCTGGGCGGCAGTCGGACGGATCGGCGAATCGATGATCGCCACGTCCACGGAAGCGTCGGCGTGGTTGTCGGTGAGCGCCTGGAGCAGGTGCGCCGCCCACTTGAGGTAGGACTCACTGTCCGCAATGGCGAGAAGACGGATCGAGGACATGTTCTCCTTCAGGGTTCTGTCGGATTCACGACTGATCTCGGGGTTCCGGGAAGATCTGGTAGGGTCCCGGCCGATGAGCGAGGTGGGGGTGTCGGCGTCCGGTCTAGCCGGATTCGGCGGCCCCATCACTGCCGCCGGCCGAACAGTCGCCGTCCGATGGACGCGAGGGGGGACCGCTCGGCGCGCTGCGCGACGGAGTTCTCACTGGGCCGGTCGAGGCCGGCGTCGGTGGGCGGTCGCGGAGATGAAGCGCTGCTCAGCAGGTCACGAGCTTCTGGGGTGAAATATCGGGTGAGAATGTCATCGTCGGCTGCATCCGCAGCTGCCGTGGCAGCCGTTCTCAGTGCTCTTCGATCCTGCGGAGACATTGCGTAGACGACCGCATCGAGAATTTCCGAAGCGCCGGAGCGCTCGATGCCCGGACGTCCTGGATCCGTGCTCGGGCCGTACAGGATGTCGAGGACCGTCAATGGCACACGGTGCGCGTCATTCATCTGTGTCAGGCCGGACAGGAGTTTCCCGGCCTCGGGCGCATCGATCCGCCGAGCGCCGGCGGATCGCGCCTCCGCCAACCCCCGCCCTGTCATGCAGATGGTGATCTCAGGTTCTGCGATCCTGTTGAGGAATGACAGTGGAACCGACGGGGATGCCACGAACAGGTCCAGACCCCGTTCTTCCGCTCTGCTGTGCATGGTCGTGGCCGGGCCCGTCGATGAGGGCGGGTCGCAGAGGATCACCTCATCTGCGCCCGCGTCTGCGGCGTATGCGAGCATCCTGTCGAGCTGGGCGCGTTCTTCGGATTCGGTAGCCAGTTTCATGCCGATGAGGTCGGCTCGCTCGATCAGGGCTCGTCGGCGTCCCGGGCGGAGTGCCGGGACGACGTCGGCATCGGGGTTCTTGCGTACCGCCTCGTCGATCACCGTTCCTATCGAATCGATGCTCCTCACCTGCCATGCAGGCGATCCCCCGCGCGGCGTGCGCGGCTCGAGCCGGGGAACGAGATCCCACGTAATGCATGCCTGCACAGGTCGCGAGAACGACCGGTTCTCAGCCGTGAGCGGGCCGTAGACCTCGGGACCGTTCATGTAGACGGTCAGCTGAGAGGAGGACCAGATGCGCGCGATCGTCTGCGCTGGTCGGTCGGAGAAGCTGTTGAGCACGAGCGCAGTGGGAGAACCGTCCAGTTGCCACGCGCGCTCGATCAAGCCTCGCAGTTGGGCAGCTCGGTTCTCGTCGTCGACGTTGAAGTGAGCTGGATGGGATGGCCAGCAGACGGCGTTCCAGTCGACGACCGCATCGAAGTGCGTGAGCATCGATTGCGCGAAAGGAGAATCCTGGAGCGGGACATTGAGCTCCGGGGCGTAGGTGCTGTCGTATGCCACCAGGACTTTCTCATCGTCGGGCGGAAGCGCAGAGCCGTTGCGCAGGAGCTCTGTCAGACAGACGAGGTCGTAGATTCCGGAAGCCAGATACAGAGTGGTCATCGGTCTGCCTTCGCGCTTTCGAGGATCGGAGAGATGGTGTCGAGCCGATCGCGACCGAAACGGAGGAGGGCCCGGTCGAGGACTTCCTCGCCGAACATCCCGATCGGGACGGGCGCGTCTTCGAACATCTTCGTGCGGAGGACGTCAGGCAGCTTCGCGACCCTCTTCTCAATATGGTTGTTCACCAATGCGAGGTAGGACCGCAGGGCCTTCGGATAGAACTCCTCCAGCTCAGGGTGCTCGATCAGGAGCTGGAAAATATGGGTGAAAGCCGGGATGAAGTCGAGCTGCCGATCATCGATGACGCTCACCAGGCTCGACTCCAGGTCTCGTCGGTGGAAGACATCTGGGCAATCGACTACAGCGAACGATTCCGCAGCAATGTGGTGGTGCCATGTCCAGGCGCGGTCCTCGCAGGTCCGGAGGTCCGGGCGCATGTGCAACAGGCCCTTCTCCTTCATCGCTCGCGAGTACAGACCGTTCCACACCTGCGGATAGTCGACCATGGTCGGAACTGTGAGCGGGTTGATGAAGTCCCGAGGGTCCAGTGCCTCGCAGCGCCGCCGCAGCGGAGCGGCGGAGAGCAACCGCTGGAACCCGCGAACACGGACGTAATCAGTCCGAATGAACTCCACGTCGAGGCGCGTGATCTCGTCGACCAGTGTTCGCAGCCGATCAGGGCCGAACCAGTCGTCGGAATCGAGGAACGCGATGTGCTCGCCACCGGCGATGTCGAGACCCTGATTGCGTGCGGTCGAGACACCGCGGGGCTCGGCATTGTCGATCACGGTGAGGTTCAGGCGCTCCGAGAACTCCGCGACGATCTCCGGTGTCCAGTCCGTGGACCCGTCATTGATGACGACGACCTCGAACGCGTCGGTGCCGATGGTTTGAATTTCAAGACTGTGGAGTGCCATTCCCAGCAGATTTCCGGCGTTCCTCTGCGGGACGATGACAGTGACGAGCGGGTCGGTCATGTCAGCCCTTCTGCGCCAGGGCAGTGCCGAATGTCGCATCGGCACTGCCCTGGACCGGAGTGTTCATTTCACGACGCGCAGCGATTCGATCTTCGACTCCTCGCCGGGCATGACGCGCTTCTTGCCGTCGCCCAGGGCGGTCTCCACGGTGCGGATGTCCGCGACGAGTGCAGTGAACTCCTCGGGCTCCATCGAGGCCTTCTGGTCCGAGCCCCACATCGAGGTGTCCAGCGTGATGTGGCGCTCGACGGTGACCGCGCCCAGGGCCACGGCGGCGACGGAGATCGCGGTGCCGATCTCGTGTCCCGAGTAGCCGACGGGCACGTTGTAGCGCTCGCGCAGGGCCGGGATCGCCAGGAGGTTGACCTCCTCCGGGGGCAGCGGGTAGGTCGAGGTCGCGTGCATCATCACGAGGTTCTCGGTGCCGAGGGTCTCCACAGCCTTGTCGATCTGCTCGAGCGTCGACATGCCGGTGGACAGGATGACGGGCTTGCCGGTGGCCTTGACGGCCTCGAGCAGCGGGATGTCGGTGACCGAGGCGGAGGCGATCTTGAAGGTCACGGCGTCGAAGCGGTCGAGGAAGTTCACCGAGTCGATGTCCCACGGGGAGGCGAACCACTGGATCCCGAGCTCCCGGGCGTAGCGGTCGATCTCCGTGTACTCCTCGTCCTCGAACTCCACCCGGAACTTGTACTCGAGGTAGGTCATCTCGCCCCAGGGGGTGTCCCGCCGCTTGGACTTCTGGTCCTCCGGGACCGCGACGTCGGGGTTCCGCTTCTGGAACTTCACCGCCTGCGCGCCGGCCTTGGCAGCCACGTCCATGAGCTGCTTCGCGATCTCGACGTCGCCGTTGTGGTTGATGCCGATCTCACCGATCATGTAGACCGGCTGGCCGGGACCGACGAGGATGTCGCCGATGGCGACCGGCTTGATCTCGTTCACAGACATGAGACCTTCTTTCTGGTGGTTGAGCGGGCTGGGTGATTCGGGTGCTGGATCATTCAGTTGTCCGGGATGAGGTCGCATACTTCGCGCACCGCCCCGTGGCCTCCGCGTTGCGACAATACCAGCCGCGCGGCGAGGAGGACCTCCGGATGGGCATCGGCGACCGCGATCGGCCAGCCGACCACGGAGAACGCCTCGAGATCGTTGATGTCGTTGCCGACGTAGGCCACGCGGGAGGGATCGAGGTCCTTCTCCCGCATCCACGCCAGCAGCACGTCGGCCTTGTTGTCGATGCCCTGCGCGACCTCCACGCCGAGCTTCTCCGCCCGCCGGGTGACGACCGGATTGCGCTCCTTGGACAGGATGAGGAACGGCAGGCCGCTGCGGACCAGCCGGCTCACGCCCATCCCGTCGCCGCGGTGCACGCGGACCATCTCGTCGCCGTGCTCGTTGACGTAGCCGGCGTCATCGGTGTGGACCCCGTCGAAGTCGGTGACGAGGGCGTCGACGTCGAGCACGGTGGGCTGACCGCCGGCCGCGGCGACCGCCCGGACGAGCGTGAGGTCGGCCATCGTGTCGATCTCGCGCGCCTGCTCGAGCGGCACCTCTTCGATCTCGATGCGGCCGAAGAACCGGTGGCGGTGCTCCTGCAGACCGGAGGTGCGCATGATGTAGAACGCGCCGGTCTCGTTGTAGTGGATCTTGCGGTCCTGCCGGCGCGGGCGGAACGCGGCATCGTGGCCGACGGCCTGCGCGTGGCCCTCGTCATCGAGCGTCCACAGGAAGCTGTGGTCCTCGACGGCGGAGAACACGACGTCCGCGGCATCGGCGGCGACGCGCTCGATCGCGTTGCCGATCGACTGCGGGTCGATGAATGGCGAGGTGCACTGGAGGAACGCGGTGATCGCGTACTGCTCCGGCAGCTGCTCGAGGGTGTAGAGGAGGGCGTCCTCGCTGCTCGCGAAGTCCCCGGAGATCTCGTCGGGGCGGCGCACCACCGTGGCGCCTGCACGCTCGGCCTCGGCGGCGATGCCGTCGTGATCGGTGGAGACCACGACGAGGTCGACGCCGGTCGCCTCGGAGGCGGCCTCGACGGCGCGGGCGAGGAGCGTCTTGCCGGCGACCTTCTGGAGGTTCTTGAGGGGGATGCCCTTCGATCCACCTCGGGCGGGGATGATCGCGACGGTGCGCGGGAGCTCATTCTGGACAGTCACAAGGCCTCCAGGATACCTGTTCGGGTGTCAGTCGGGTGTCCGGGAGGTGGACTGCAGGTGACGTCGCCGGGTCCCACCGGGGCCGGAGGGAGACGGCCGCGGAGTCGGAGTGGGGAGGGTCACACCCAGGTGGGGTTCCACATGCGGGCGCGCCAGGCGTCGTGGGGGATGAGCTGGCCGGTGTAGATCGGGTAGAACCACGCGAAGGCGAGGATCGCCGCGGCGACGATCCCGGCGACCGCGAGCCGGCGACCGAGCAGCCGCCCGTCCGGCCGGGACCGGTCTCCGGAGGTCTCGCCCCACAGCAGACCCAGGCAGTAGGCGACGGCGAGCACGACGAACGGCGCCATGACGATGGTGTAGAAGGTGAAGATCGTGCGGTCCTGGTAGAAGAACCATGGTCCCCAGGTGGCGGCGAGTCCGGCGAGGATGCCGCCGGCGCGCCAGTCGCGGCGCAGCAGCCAGGCGCCGAGCAGGATGATGATCGCGACCGGTGCGAGGCCCCAGATCACCGGGTTGCCGAGCGAGGTGATCGCCTGGGAGCACTTCTCCACCGTGCAGCCGGCCTGCCCGTTCTCCACCGATTCGTAGAAGAACGAGGTGGGCCGCCACTGGACGATCCAGCCCCAGGGGTTCGACATGTAGGGGTGCTCGGAGTCGAGGCCCACATGGAAGGTGTAGGCGGTGTAGTGGTAGTGGCCGAGGCCGGCGAGCCAGTCGGGGAGGAACGACCACCAGCCCTCGTTGTCCGCGGCCCACTCCCGGTCCCAGCCGCCGGGGTTGAGGATCCAGCCGAGCCAGCACAGTACGTAGACGACGAACGCCACGGGCACGAGGGAGAGGAACGCCGGCACCGCGTCCTTGACGAGGACGGCGCGCCACGGACGCGCGATGCCGGCCTGCCGGCGGGCGGCGACATCCCACAGCACGGTGAGGATCCCGAACACGGCGAGCGCGTAGAGACCGGACCACTTGACGCCCATCGCCAGGCCCAGGCTGACACCGGCGGCCAGCCGCCAGGGGCGCCAACCGAGCCCGGGGCCGTGCTGGGCGGAGACGAGCCAGCGGCGGGCGGCGGCGAGCTGGCCGGCGAGGCCGCGCAGCTTCCGGGGGGAGAGGAGGTGGAGCGGATCCGTGGCGGCGGGGGTGCCGCCGTGCCGGGCGTCTGCGCGGTCCGCAGATCCCGTCGAGGACTGTCGGCGGTGCGCGGCGAGGACCGCGGGGTGGTCCTTCATCCGTTCGGCGAGGCGGCGTCGGGCCCACGCCCGGTCGCGGACCAGGCATCCGAAGCCCAGGAGGATGAAGAACATGAGGAAGATGTCGAGCAGGCCGGTGCGCGAGTGCACGAAGTGCTCGCCGTCGACGGCGAGGAGCAGGCCGGCGATCGACCCGATCCACACCGAGGAGAACAGGAGGATCGCGATCCGGGCGAGGAGGAAGATCGAGAGCGCGCCGACGAGCGCGGCGCCGAACCGCCAGCCGAACGAGGAGTCGGCGCCGAACAGCTCGATGCCCGCGCCCAGGATCCACTTGCCCAGCGGCGGATGGACGACGTAGGAGGGGGAGTCGAGGATGATCGAGGTGTCGCCGGACTCGAACGCGGGGTTGGGCTCGTCCGGCCAGTCCTTCTCGTATCCGAACCGGGTGAGCGAGTACGCGTCCTTGACGTAGTAGGTCTCGTCGAACACGAGGCGGTTCGGGAAGTCGAGGCGGATGAACCGCATCACCCCGCCGAGCACTGCGAGCAGCGCCGGGATCAGCCACGCGAGCGGCCCGCGCGGGGAGCGCAGGGGCAGCAGGCGGGACTCGAGGGTGGAGAAGCTCACACGGCTCAGTGTAGACAGGCGCGCGGCATCCGCCGGAGGCGCGGCGGTGCGCGAGCCGCTGGTCCGCGGTCCGGACGGCACCTACGCTGGGATACAACATCCCCTTCACGAAAGAAGCTGACGCGACGATGTCGTTCAACCCGCAGGACCCGTACGCTTCGCAGGATCCCTCCGCCGGCGGCGTGAGGCAGCCGTACCCCGGTCCCCCGCAGAATCCCTCCGCCGGCGGTCCGCCGCAGCCGTACCCCGGTCCCCCGCAGAATCCCTCCGCCGGCGGTCCGCCGCAGCCGTACCCCGGTGCGCAGCAATCCCCGTTCGGCGCTGCGCCGCAGCCGTATCCCGGCGCCGCCCAGCCGGATCCCTACCCGGCCGCACCATCGCCGTACCCCGGGCAGCCGGGAAGCACGCCGGGACCGCAGTACGGATCGACGCAGTACGGGGCACCGCAGTACGCATCGCCGCAGTACGCTGCGGCTCTGGGAGGCATCGCCGGGCAGCAGCAGTCGAACCCGCTGGCGCTGACCTCGCTGATCCTCGGCGGCGTCGCCGCGTTCCTCACACTCGTCGGCCTGCTGATCGGGATCCTCATCATCCCGGCCTTCCTCGCCGGGGCCGGAGCGGTCGTCACCGGCCACATCGCGCGGTCCCAGATCTCGCGGACCGGTCAGAGCGGCAGCGGCTTGGCGCTCGCCGGCATGATCACCGGTTACGTGGTCGTCGGCTTCTGCGTGCTGTTCACCGTGATCGCGTTCATCATCGGGTTCGCCTACGGCTTCGCCGGAGCCCTCTGAGTCGCACTGCGAACGATCCGGAACGACTCGTCCTCGCCCCGGCTCCGGACAATCACCCGCAGCCCCCGGTTCCGGCCGCACCTCGGCTCCGGGTCCATGCGGGCGCCTGCGTCAGGATCGGCGCGAGTATGGCCGAACCGTGACATCCGCCGATTGCCGCGGGACCGGTGAAGTCCTACCGTTGATTGCAGACGCCCGCAGAGAAGAAGGTCACCACCATGTCGAGCTACGGCTACCAGTCCGATCCCTACGCCACCTCCGGCGGCGGCCAGTACGACCCCTACGCCGCGCAGAGCGACCCGTACGCCGCGGACCCCTATGCCGCGCAGGCGGCCTACTCCGCACCCCAGCACTACCCGGTCGGCGGGGGATACGTGCAGCCGCCCCCGACGAACACCATGGCGCTGCTGTCCCTCATCATGTCGCTCGTCGGCATCGTGACCGGTGGCATGACCTCGATCCTCGGCGTCATCTTCGGCCACATCGGCCGCAAGCAGATCAAGCGCACCGGTGAGAGCGGCGACCAGATGGCGCTGTGGGGCCTCATCGTCGGCTACGTCGTGCTCGGCCTGTGGATCCTGTTCTGGATCGTCTACATCCTGATCATCGTCGGGATGTTCGGACTCGCCATCTGGGGCTCCCAGACCACCACCTACTGACCCGCCACCATGAACCCATGACCCACACCTCCACCGCGCCCGAGGTGCCCGCTCCCCATCCCGGGGAGGGGCGCCTCGTCCTCGTCGGCACCCCGATCGGCAACCTCGGCGACGCCTCGGAGCGGATGCGCGCCGAGATCGCCGCCGCTGACCTCATCGCCGCCGAGGACACCCGTCGCTTCCTCGGGCTCGCCGACCGGCTCGGGATCACCCACACGGGGTCGGTCGTCAGCCTGTTCGACCACAACGAGCAGGCGAAGGCCGGCGAGCTCGCCGATGCCGTGGCCCGAGGGCAGCGTGTCGTTCTCCTCACCGACGCCGGCATGCCCGCCGTGTCCGACCCCGGCTACCGCGTGGTGCGGGAGGTCGCCGAGCGCGGGCTGCCCGTCACCTCGGCCCCGGGCCCGTCCGCGGTGCTCACCGCGCTCGCCCTGTCCGGTCTGCCCTCGGACCGGTTCGCGTTCGAGGGGTTCCTGCCGCGCAAGGCCGGGGAGCGCGCCCGGGTGCTCGCCGCGCTCGCCCGCGAGGAGCGCACGCTCGTGCTGTTCGAGAGCCCCCACCGGATCGCCGACGCCCTGGCCGACATCGTCGCGGCGTTCGGCCCCGAGCGGCGGATGACGATCTCGCGCGAGCTCACCAAGACCTACGAGGAGGTGCTGCGCGGCAGCGCGGCCGAGCTCCGCGAGCGCGCCGCCGACGGCCTGCGCGGGGAGCTCACCCTCGTCATCGCCGGGCACTCCGGAGAAGCCGAGGCGCCGGCGGACCACCTGGAGGAGATGCAGCGGCTCGTCGACGCCGGGATGCGCGCGAAGACCGCCGCCGCCGAGGTCGCCGCCCGCCACGGGATGTCGACCCGCGCGATGTACGAGGAGCACCTCCGAGCCAAGGGCTGAGCGCCCGCGGACCGGGGCCCGAGGATCCCTGCGAGGTCAGTAGACTGGGTGCCCATGAGCTTCTACATCACCACCGCCATCGCGTACCCGAACGGCACCCCGCACATCGGGCACGCCTACGAGTACATCGCCGCGGACACCATTGCACGGTTCCAACGGCTCGCCGGCGAGGACGTCTTCTTCATGACGGGCACCGACGAGCACGGCCTCAAGATGCAGCAGACGGCGCAGAAGCTCGGCGTGAGCACCCAGGAGCTCGCGGACACGAACTCCGCGGCGTTCAAGGCGCTCGATGACATGCTCGGCATCTCCTACGACCGCTTCATCCGCACCACCGACGCGGACCACACCGCCGCCAGCCAGGAGCTGTGGCGGCGGATGGAGGCCGCCGGCGACATCTACCTCGACTCCTACTCCGGCTGGTACTCGGTGCGCGACGAGGCGTACTTCACCGAGGACGAGACCGAGCTCGTCGACGGCGTGCGGGTCGCGCAGTCCTCCGGCGCGGAGGTCACGTGGACGGAGGAGGAGTCCTACTTCTTCCGCCTGTCGAAGTACCAGGAGCCGCTCCTCGAGCTCTACCGCGAGCACCCCGAGTTCGTCGGCCCCGACGTGCGCCGCAACGAGGTGGCCTCCTTCGTCGCCTCCGGGCTCAAGGACCTGTCGATCTCGCGCACGACGTTCGACTGGGGCATCCCGGTGCCGGGCGACGAGAAGCACGTGATGTACGTGTGGGTCGACGCGCTCACCAACTACCTCACCGGTGCCGGCTTCCCCCACGACGCGGAGGCGTTCGAGCGCTGGTGGCCGGCCGACGTCCACATCATCGGCAAGGACATCGCCCGCTTCCACGCGATCTACTGGCCGGCGTTCCTCATGAGCGCCGGGATCGAACTGCCCCGCCGCGTGCACGTCCACGGCTTCCTCTTCAACAAGGGCGAGAAGATGTCGAAGTCCGTCGGCAACGTCGTCGACCCCTACGACCTCGTCGACGGCTACGGGCTCGACACCGTGCGCTTCTTCCTGCTCCGCGAGATCTCCTACGGCCAGGACGGCTCCTACTCCCACGACGGGATCGTCACCCGCAAGAACACCGACCTCGCCAACGAGTACGGCAACCTCGCGCAGCGCTCGCTGTCGATGGTCGCGAAGAACTGCGACGGCGCGGTGCCCACCCCGGGACCGCTCACCGCCGAGGACGAGGCGCTGCTCGCCGCCGCCCGCGGCGCCTACATGCAGGCCCGCGAGCACATCGGCACGCAGAGCCTCCACCTCTACCTCGAGGCGTGCTGGAAGGTGCTCGCGGCGGCGAACAAGTACTTCAGCGCGCAGGAGCCGTGGAAGCTCAAGAAGACCGACGAGGCGCGCATGGCCACCGTGCTGTGGGTGACCATCGAGGTCGTGCGGATCATCACCCTGCTCGTGCAGCCGGTGATGCCGCAGTCCACCGCGCAGCTCCTCGACCTGCTCGCGGTGCCGGCCGACGCCCGCGACTTCGCCGCCCTCGACACCCCGCTCGTCGCCGGTACGCCTTTGCCCAAGCCCGTGCCGGTGTTCCCCAAGTTCCAGGAGGACTGATGGCATCCCGCGCCGCCGGAGACTATCCCGAGGTGCCCGCACCGCTCCCGCACCCGGGCGTCGACACCCACACCCACCTCGACATCTGCACCGGGGCCCGCGGGCCGATCAAGTCCGGGGAGCCGAGCCCGGAGGTCGAACCCGGCGACGACGAGGAGTTCCCGCCGCTGTCGTTCTTCCACGACACCGCGATCCAGGCCGGGATCACCCGGATCATGCAGATCGGCTGCGACATGCGCTCGGCGCGCTGGACCGCCGAGCTCGTCGCCGGCGAGGCCGCCGCCGGCCGGGACTGGATGCTCGGCGGGGTGGCGATCCACCCCAACGAGGCCCCGCGCCTGGCCGCGGTGGGCCTCCTCGAGGAGTCGCTCACCGAGATCGAATCGCTGACCGCCGGCCCGCGGATGCGGGTGGTGGGGGAGACCGGCCTCGACTACTTCCGCACCGAGGGCGAGGGCGTGATCGCGCAGCAGGAGTCGTTCCGCGCCCACATCGAGACCGCCAAGCGGCGCGGCCTCGCCCTGCAGATCCACGACCGCAACGCCCACGCCGACGTGCTGCGGATCCTCGCCGAGGAGGGTGCGCCGGATGTCACGGTGTTCCACTGCTTCTCCGGGGATGCCGCCTTCGCCCGGGAGTGCGCCGAGCGCGGCTACTACATGTCCTTCGCCGGGAACATCACCTTCAAGAACGCCGCTGACCTGCGGCACGCAGCGGCAGTGGTGCCCGCGCACCTGCTGCTGAGCGAGACCGACGCCCCGTTCCTCACCCCCCACCCGCACCGCGGCCGGCCGGGCGGACCGTACCTCACCGCAGTGACGCTGCGGAAGCTCGCCGAGGTGCGCGAGGCCCCGCTCGCCGAGCTCTGCGAGCAGATCACCGCCAACGCCGAGCAGGCCTTCGGCACCTGGGCCCTGTGAGGCGGGGGCGCCGACTGGTGGCGCACCGACGGCAGTGACCGGGAAACGGTGAACAGGCAGCTGGGAGCGGACAGCTGGGAGCGGGCTGCGACACCCTTTCGTGACCTGCGCTGTGACCCGGTGCGAGGTCGGTAACGCGGCCCTGACCTCGGGCGTTGTCTTGCGCATGTAACAGGATTGCCATTTTGATAACGAACCGGTTACGCTTGGTGCAGTCTTTTTCCTGCCCTCAGACTCCCTCGGAGGAACACGCGTGCACTCGATTCTGCGCAATCGCAAGGTCCAGATCGCCGGCCAGGCCGTGGTCATCACGGCGCTCGTCGGCGGTGCCGGATCGTTCGTCGCGCTGAACAAGTCGGTCAACCTCACGGTCGACGGGCAGTCCGAGCAGGTGCGCACCTTCGGGTCGACCGTGGGCGACGTGCTCGCCGCGCAGGGCCTCGAGGTCGATGAGCGTGACGCCGTGCAGCCGGGTGCCGACACCCGGATCGAGCGCGACATGAACATCGTGCTCAACACCGCCAAGGACCTCGACCTCACCGTCGACGGCATCGCCCTCGACGAGTGGACCACCGCCAACACCGTCGGCCAGGCGCTGGCCGACCTGGGCGTCGAGGCCGAGGGCGCCGAGGTGTCCCTGCCGCTCGACGAGACCCTCACCGAGGACGGAGCCACCGTCGACGTCGTCACCCCCAAGGGTGTGACCGTCGTGGCCGACGGTGAGCAGGAGATCGTCGAGGCGACCGCCGCCACTGTGTCCGAGGTCCTCGCGGAGGCCGGCGTCGAGGTGGCCGGGGAGGATATCGTGTCCGCGCCGCTCACCTCCCCGGTCACCGACGGGCAGGTGCTCGACGTGCTCCGCGTGAAGTCGGAGACCAAGTCCGTCGAGGAGACGATCGAGAAGAAGACCACCGTCAAGGAGTCCGCATCGCTCGACCGCGGTGAGACGAAGGTCGAGAAGAAGGGCAAGGACGGTGTGCGCGAGGTCGTGTACGACATCCGCACCGTCGACGGCGCCGAGGTCAAGAAGGAGAAGGTCTCGGAGAAGGTCGTCGCCGAGCCCGTCGACGAGGTCGTCGTCAAGGGCACCCGCGCGCCGGCCCCCGCCCCGGCCCCGGAGCGGGATTCGAGCTCGGACTCGAAGAAGGACTCCCAGGACTCGACCGGCGGTTCGGAGAAGAAGAAGGACTCCTCGAAGAAGAAGGACTCCTCGAAGAAGAAGGACTCCTCGAAGAAGAAGGACTCCTCGAAGAAGACGGACTCCGACGAGGGCGGCAACTCCGGCAAGAAGGCCCCGGACGTCGATGACGGCAGCGTGTGGGACCGCCTCGCGCAGTGCGAGTCCGGCGGCAACTGGTCGATCAACACCGGCAACGGCTACTACGGCGGCCTGCAGTTCAGCTCGCAGACCTGGAAGGGATTCGGCGGCGGGAAGTACGCCCCCAACGCCCACCAGGCCACCCGCGAGCAGCAGATCGACATCGCCAAGAAGGTCCAGAAGCAGCAGGGCTGGGGCGCCTGGCCGGCCTGCACCCGCAAACTCGGGATCCGCTGAGCGGACCCGGAACACTTCCCCACAGCCCGGAGCTGCTGAGCGCCGCGGCACGACTGCACCACCGAGCACCACCGCACCACTGAGCACGACGACGGAACACGAACGCACCGCCCGCGGGCACCTCGACAGGGGCCGCGCGGAGCACGGAAGCGTGACCCGGTGAGCGATCCTCACCGAGCGCATCTGGAGGAGACACATGGACATGCTGCGCAACCGCAAGGTTCAGATCGCCGGACAGGCAGTGATCATCACCGCCCTCGTCGGCGGCACCGGTGCGTTCGTCGCGCTGAACAAGTCGGTCAACCTCACCGTGGACGGGCAGTCCGAGCAGGTGCGCACCTTCGGCTCCTCGGTGGGCGACGTGCTCGCCGCGCAGGGCCTCGAGGTCGACGAGCGCGACGCCGTGCAGCCCGGCGCCGAGGCGCAGATCGAGCGCGACATGAACATCGTGCTCAACACCGCCAAGGACCTCGACCTCACCATCGACGGCGTGCCCGTCGAGGAGTGGACCACCGCCAACACCGTCGGCCAGGCACTGGCCGACCTGGGCGTCGAGGCCGAGGGCGCCGAGGTGTCCCTGCCGCTCGACGAGACCCTCACCGAGGACGGCGCCGCGTTCGAGGTCGTCACCCCCAAGGGCGTGACCGTCGTGGCCGACGGCGAGCAGAAGGTCGTCAACGCCACGACGACGACCGTCTCCGAAGTGCTCGCCGAGGCCGGCGTCGAGGTCTCCGGGGAGGACATCGTGTCCGCGCCGCTCACCGCGCCCGTGTCCGACGGCCAGGTGCTCGACGTGCTCCGCGTGAAGTCGGAGACGAAGGCCGTCGAGGAGAAGATCGAGAAGAAGACCACCGTCAAGGAATCCGCATCACTCGACCGCGGTGAGACGAAGGTCGAGGAGAAGGGCAAGGACGGCGTGCGCGAGGTCGTCTACGACATCCGCACCGTCGACGGCGCCGAGGTCAAGAAGGAGAAGGTCTCGGAGAAGGTCGTCGCCGAGCCCGTCGACGCGGTCGTCGTCAAGGGCACCCGCGCGCCCGAGCCCGCACCGTCCGAGGACTCCTCCACCGGCGGCGGCTCCGATTCCGGGTCGTCCGAAGACTCCGGCTCCAGCGGCTCCGGCTCCAGCGGCTCCGGCTCCGGGGATTCCGGCGGCACGATGAGCAAGCAGGAGATCATTGACATGCTCGGCGGCCCCGGCACCCGCTGGTACAAGATCGTCAAGTGCGAGTCGGAGTTCAACCCGCGCGCCGTCAACCAGCAGAACCGGGCGCACTTCGGGCTCTTCCAGTTCAAGCTCGCCACCTGGCAGTCGGTGGGCGGCAAGGGCAACCCGGTCGACGCCAGCCCGCAGGAGCAGTTCAAGCGCGCCAAGATCCTCCAGGAGAAGGCCGGCTGGGGACAGTGGGCCTGCGCCTGAGCGACTGACCCCGCGATCCGCGGCATGTGCTGCGGAACCCCGACTCCCTCGGCCCGGCACGCATGTGCCGGGCCGATAGTCTGTGCCCATGGTGGATCAGCAGGCACAGCGCGAACGGATGGGCGACACCGACCTCGACATCGAGGAGGAGCTGCTCGGCGAAGCGGCATTCACGGTGACCGAAGGCACCGAGCGTCTCAACCGGACGTGGATCGAGCTCATCGTCACCGGGCTGTTCGGCGGCATCGACATCGGCCTCGGCATCCTCGCGATGATCCTCGTCAAGCAGGCCACCGATTCCGACATCCTCGCCGGGATGGCGTTCGGCGTCGGTCTGCTCGCGCTGAAGATGGCCCACTCGGAGCTCTTCACCGAGGAGTTCCTGCTGCCGATCAACGCGATCGTCGCCGGGCAGGGGACGTGGACCCAGCTGTTCCGGCTGTGGTCGGTCACCCTCGTGTGCAATCTGGTCGGTGGTTTCGTCTTCGCCTGGCTCACCGTGCTCGCGCTGCCGGACTACCACGACACCCTCATCGACACCGCCTACGGCTATCTCTACCCCGAATCCGTGGGGACGATGATCGGGCTCTCCCTGCTCGCCGGCGCGACGATCACGCTCTCGACGCGCATGCAGCAGGGGACCTCGAACGACGTCGTCGTCGCGCTCATCTGCATGATCTCCGGGCTGCTCGTGATCGGCCTCGGCATGCTCCACGGCGCGCTCAACGCGATCGTGATCTTCGGCGCGATGCTCGCCGGCGCATCCGTCACCGTGGGGGACTTCCTGTCGTGGTTCGTCGTCGTCATCCCTCTCAACATGCTCGGCGGGCTGCTGATCATCACCCTGCCGCGCCTGCTGCGCACCCACCGCATCCTCTCCGCGGTGCGCCGCGGTGACCTCTCGCTCGAGGACCTCGAGAAGGAAGCGAGCTGAGGGGCCGGGTGGGGCTGCCCAGGGGCGGATCGAGCGGCCCGGAGATCCGGTAGGCCCGACCCGCCCAGCCGTCCGGTCAGCCGATCGAGCGGTCGCGGCCCTCCCAGTGCGGGGCGCGCAGCGCCTTCTTGTCGATCTTGCCGAACGGCGTCTGCGGCAGCTCGGCGACGAACTCGACGGTCTTGGGGCGGGCATAGTTCGCGAGCTTGTCCCGGCTGAACTCGATGAGGGCGGCATCGGTGAGGGGCGCCTCGGGCACGGTGCGGGCGACGATGATGGCGTGGACGGCCTCGCCCCAGTCCGGGTGCGGGACCCCGATCACCGCGGCCTGCGCCACCTGCGGGTGGCCGGCGAGCACGTCCTCGACCTCGCGGGAGTAGACGTTGAAGCCGCCGGAGATGATCATGTCATTGCGGCGGTCCTTGAGGTAGACGTAGCCGTCGGCGTCCATCACGCCCATGTCGCCGGTGCGGACCCACCCGTCCCAGAACTTCTCCGCCGTGGCCTCCGGGTTGCCGACGTACTCGGTGAGCGCGAACGGCGTCTTCACCGTGATCTCGCCGAGCTCGCCGAGCGGCAGCTCCGCACCGGTGTCGTCGGTGACCTTGACGAAGGTGAAGAGCGTCGGGTTGCCGCACGAGGCGAGGAGGTGCGGGCGCGCGGGGTCGTGGTCGAGCTTGGACAGGCGGGTGCAGAACTGCGGCGCCTCGGTCTGGCCGAACAGCTGGATGAACACCTGACCGAAGATCCGCAGGCCGTGCTCCAGGCGGGTGGGCGACATCGGGGCGGCGCCGTAGACGATCGTGCGCAGGCGCAGATCGGGGAGCTCGTCGAGGGCGTCGATGATGTCGAGCACCCGATAGATCATCGTCGGGACCATGAAGGTCCAGGTGATGCCCTCCTCGATGAGGAGATCGACGACGCGCTGGGCGTCGAAGGCCGCGAGGATGCGCACGGTGGCGCCGCGGCCGATCCCGGCGAGCGCGAGGGCGCCGGCGGCGTGGGCGAGCGGGGACATGACGAGCATCTGCTCGCCGACGGCGATGTCCGCCTCGATCATCTGGATGTAGAACGCGGCGGCCGCCGAGCGGCGGGTGTGGGCGACCGCCTTGGGCCGACCGGTGGTGCCGCCGGTGAAGTTGAGCTGGGATCGGACGTGCGGGTCGGCCGGGATCTCGCCGGCCCGCGGGGTGTAGTCGGCTCCCGGGACCTCGGGGAAGGGGATCGCGCCGGGGATCGTGCGGCCGGCCGGATCGGAGAGCTGGACGATCCGCGGGCGGCCGGGGGTGGTGGTGCCGGCGGGGGCCTCGGGGTTGCTGGCGAGGCGCTCGGCGAGCGCGCTGCCGAGCTCGTAGTCGGTGATGACGACGGAGGCGCCGGCGAACTCGAGCTGGTAGAGCACGGTGTCGAGCGCGGACATGTAGTTCGCCGGGGTCTTCACCGCGCCGAGCCGGGCGACGGCGGTGTCGAAGACGATCCATTCGGCGCGGTTGCCCGCGTACATCGCGACGACGTCACCGGGGCCGACGCCGAGCTCGCGGAGCAGATCGATCGTGGCGTCCGACCAGGCCCAGATGTCGCGATAGGTGAACTCGCGGTCGTCCTCGCGGACGGCGGGGCGGGTGGCGTGGATCCGGAACGAGTGCTCGTAGATCTCGGCGGGCGTGGTGAACATGGGGCCTCCAAACGACTGTGTTCAGCGGTGACGGGTGGTGCGTGCGGCGGTGCGGGTGCTCGTGGACGGGGGCTCCGCCCGGCGGGCGAGCGCGAGCTGAGGCAACGTGCCCGGTGACCGGGCCGGCACCTCGGCGACAGAATCAGTGAATGATCGCTAGGGCGATTTTAGACCAGGTGTCAAGGGCGCGCACTATGGTGTCCACGCGCAGGAGAGCGGTTCGCGCCACCGGGTCCTCGGCTCCATCACGCTTCTCGCTGCCTCGCGGTTCTGCCTGCATCGCGCTTCTGCCTGCATCGCGCTTCTGGACGCATCACGACCTCAGAACGGCCCATTCGCGGGCGGTGGGTGATAGAACTCCTGCCGGAACTGCAAACTCCCGCGAAAACAGGTCTGTTCGAGTGGGCGGCTGCAGGAATCGCGGGAGTCTCCAGCCCCAGACTCGTTCCGATCGCGCTTTCAGGTCGGGCGTGCGACGGAGTCTGCAGTGCCGGCTGCAGCCTTGACGGGCAGGGCAAAGGCCCCCTTCGTCTCAGGCCCCGCCGGCCCGACCGCAGGTCCTCACGACCCTGTTCCCTGTGGGCCGACTCAAAATCCGACACTCGATCTGGCACTCGAGTTGACCGAGTGCCAACCCCGTCCTAGAGTCGAATTAGCACAGCACACCAGTGAGTGCTAACAGGACTCAGAAACGGCTCCGGCCACTCGGCACCCGCGACGACGAGAGGTCGACCGGACGTCCACCGGTCACGCGCGCACCGTGCGCGTGCCCGTCGGACGCCCCCGGATCTGAGAATTCGGAACGACTACACACGAAGGAGAGTGCCGAACATGTCGGTCTCCATCAAGCCGCTCGAAGATCGGCTCGTCATCCGTCAGGTCGAGGCCGAGCAGACCACTGCTTCCGGTCTCGTCATCCCCGACACCGCCAAGGAGAAGCCCCAGGAGGGCGAGGTCGTCGCTGTGGGCCCCGGCCGCGTCGCCGACAATGGCAACCGCGTCCCGCTCGACGTCAACGTCGGCGACAAGGTCATCTACTCCAAGTACGGCGGCACCGAGGTCAAGTACCAGGGCGAGGAGTACCTCGTCCTCTCGGCGCGCGACGTGCTCGCCGTCATCGGCTGAACCGCTTCCGACCGGATTCCATCCGCTCACCGGATTCCATCAATCTCTAAGGAAGTGACGTATGCCCAAGACTCTGCAGTTCGATGATGACGCCCGCAAGGCGCTCGAGCGCGGCGTGGACGTCCTCGCCAACACCGTCAAGGTGACGCTCGGCCCGCGCGGCCGCAACGTCGTGCTCGACAAGCAGTGGGGTGCGCCCACCATCACCAACGATGGTGTGACCATCGCCCGCGAGGTCGAGCTCGACGACCCGTACGAGAACCTCGGCGCCCAGCTCGCCAAGGAAGTCGCCACCAAGACCAACGACGTCGCCGGCGACGGAACCACCACCGCGACCGTGCTCGCCCAGGCCCTCGTCCACGAGGGACTGCGCAACGTGGCCGCCGGTGCCGCACCCGGCCAGCTCAAGATCGGCATCGAGAAGGCCGTCGACGCCGTCGAGGAGCAGCTGAAGAAGATCGCCCGCGAGGTGGCCGACTCCCAGGAGATCGCCCACGTCGCAGCCCTGTCCGCCCAGTCGCAGGAGATCGGCGAGCTCATCGCCGAGGCCTTCGACAAGGTCGGCAAGGACGGCGTCATCACGATCGACGAGAGCCAGGCCTCCTCGGTCGAGCTCGAGTTCACCGAAGGCATGCAGTTCGACAAGGGCTTCCTGTCTCCGTACTTCGTGACCGACGCCGATCGTCAGGAAGCTGTCCTCAGCGATCCCTACATCCTCATCAACCAGGGCAAGATCTCGAACATCCAGGACCTGCTCCCGGTGCTCGAGAAGGTGCAGCAGGCCGGCAAGCCGCTGTTCATCGTGGCCGAGGACATCGAGGGCGAGGCCCTGTCCACCCTCGTGGTCAACAAGATCCGCGGCATCCTCAACGTCGCCGCTGTCAAGGCCCCGGGCTTCGGCGACCGTCGCAAGGCGATCCTCGAGGACCTCGCCGTCCTCACCGGCGGCCAGGTCATCACCGCGGACATGGGCATGAAGCTCGACCAGGTGACCCTGGATCAGCTCGGCAGCGCCCGCACCGTGACGATCACCAAGGACAACACCACCGTCATCGACGGTGCGGGGTCCGATGACGACGTCGCCGGCCGGGTCGCCCAGATCCGCGCCGAGGTGGCCAACACCGATTCCGACTGGGATCGGGAGAAGCTGCAGGAACGCCTGGCGAAGCTCGCCGGCGGAGTCGCCGTCATCAAGGTCGGCGCCGCCACCGAGGTGGAGCTCAAGGAGCGCAAGCACCGCGTCGAGGACGCCGTGTCCGCGACCCGTGCCGCCATCGAGGAGGGCGTCGTGGCAGGCGGCGGTTCCGCTCTCGTCCACGCCGTCAAGGCGATCGAGGGCACCGACCTCGGCCTGAGCGATGACGCCGCCACCGGTGTCGCCATCCTCCGCAAGGCCGTCGTCGAGCCGCTCCGCTGGATCGCCGAGAACGCCGGCCAGGACGGCTACGTCGTGGCCTCCAAGGTCGCCGAGCTCGAGTCCGGCCAGGGCTACAACGCCGCGACCGGCGAGTACGGCGACCTCATCGGCGCCGGCATCATCGACCCGGTCAAGGTGACCCGTTCGGCGCTGCGCAACGCGGCCTCGATCGCGGCCCTAGTGCTCACCACCGAGACCCTCGTGGTCGAGAAGAAGGAAGAGGAGGACGACGACTGATCGTCGCCCCCGACACCCTTCGGTGATCACCGCACGGTGATGCGCCTGCGGGCCCGGAACTGCGGTTCCGGGCCCGCAGTGCATTCACCGGCAGGCGGCCCACCCTCTGCCGGGGCCGCGACGAACCCGCCCCGGTCTGCGATCCTGGTGGCATGTGGATGGGATGGATCGAGATGGACCTGCGTCTGGGCGATGTGCACTCCCTCAAGGCCAAGCGCTCGGTGGTCCGGCCGATCATCGCCGAGGTGCGCAAGCGCTTTCAGGTCACCGTCGCCGAGGTCGACCACCTCGACCTGCATCGGCGCGCGGCGATCGGGGCGGCGGTGGTGAGTGCGGACCACCAGCACGTCGTCGAGGTGCTCGATGCCGTCGAGCGCCTGGTCGCCGCCCGGCCGGAGATCGAGCTGCTGTCGGCCCACCGCGGCCTGCGCACGAGCGACGACGAATAACCGGAGAGCACCGGTCAGCGGACCCCGGCCCGGCTCACTCCGGGTCGGCCTCGAAGTTCTTGAAGCGGGGGTTCCTCCCGAAGTAGAACAGGCCGGAGACGATCGCAACGACGAGCAGGATGCTCATGCCGATGAGCAGCGGGAACGGGCCGAACTGCACGATGAGCGGGATCGCGGCGGCGGTGATGATGCCGCCGCCGAAGAACGGCTCGAACACGAGCTGCTTGTAGCCGAACGCCTCGTACGCGGGGCTCTTGCGGTTGGGGTCGGCCATCCGCATGAGGAGCAGGCCGGTGGCGGTGACGCCCATCGACTGACCGAAGTCGCCGATGCCGCGCTCGAACCAGTACCGCTGGATGAACCGCGGGGCGAGCACGAAGAGCACGAACACGTTCCACGCGATGCCGGCGAGCGCGAGGATCGCGAACGGCCCGAAGTTGTTCGCGATCGCATCGAGGGACAGGGTGGCGAGCGCGCTGATGATGAGGAGGTCGAGCGCCGCGCCCTGGATGCGCTCCATCGTGCCCCGGTCGAGCAGTCCGCCGCGGCCGGTCCGGTCCGCGATGATCTGGATGATCACGCCGCCGAGCATGGCGAGCGGGAACAGCGGGACGTAGGCGAAGATCTCGACGAAGTCGGCCCAGAGCGCGGCCTCGAGCGCCTGCACCCCGGTGAGCATGAGCTGGCCGATGATGATCGCGAGCGCCACGACGCCGATCGCGAGGGTGAGCGACTCGAGGGAGGAGGCGCGCACCGTGAGGCTGCCGCTCGACGGCCGGTCCTCGCCGGTGTAGAGGCCGCGCTGCTCGTCCTCGGGCATCTCCGCCTTCGAGTCGAGGAAGTCCGAGTGGCCGCGCCGGGCCGCCCAGTTGACGGCGAACACGCCGATGAGGATGCCGCTGACGATGCCGACGGTCGACATCGCGAGCGCGAGGTCGCCGCCCTCCTCGAAGCCGAGCTCGGTCATCACCGGGGCCATCCCGGCCGCGGTGCCGTGGCCGCCCTCGAAGCCGATCTCGATGAGCGCGCCGAACATCGGGCTCACCCCGAACAGCGGGACGAGGAGCACGACGGCTAGCAGGATGCCGACGACGTACTGGCCGGCGCCGAAGGTCACGCCGAGCGACAGCTGCGGGCCGAGCAGGGTGACCGCGCGCTTGGGGGAGGGGATCCGCTCCCCGAGGAACAGGGTGGCGAAGACGACGCTGATGAGGAGGCCGGGCAGCTCCGACCACACGCTCATGACATCGGCCCCGAACAGGCCGCCCTCCTCGAACGCACCGACTCCGGCGAGTCCGGCCAGCCGGCCGAGCACCTCGGGCCCGAGGACGAGCGCGAGGAAGCCGGCGATGATCGACACCGGGAGGAAGAGCTTCTGCGTGAATCGTGTCCGCACCCGGATCACCGTGCCGACGAGGGCGAGGAGTCCGAGGAGCAGGAGGGCCAGTCCGACGGTCGACGGTGACATCACAGGGGCCTTTCAGCAGACGGTCCGAGTACACACAGAATACAGGGAGGGTTGTCGACGGCGAGGTGGCCGGTCCGCCCGGTGACCACGAGGAAGTCCTCCGGGCCTCCTCGCGCGGCCGCCCGGCGCCGTTCGACCGGTGGGCACCGGCCTGGTTCGGTGCTGTGATCGTGATTACACTGGATCCACCTGCACCCACCGGGACACCGCCGTCCGCCGGGTGCACGCCTCGACCGAGGCGCGGATCCTGACCCCTGCGAGGTGCCGACGATGGCGAACCAGTCGAACGTGCTCAGAGCCCACGAGCAGCTCGACACCGGAGAGCTGACCGCGGTCAGCGGACTGCGCGAGATCGTGCGATCCTCCTGGCAGCGCTCGCTCGAGCACCGGCGCGACCCCGACCGCAGCAGCCCTGCCCATGCCCTCGACGCCCGGGCGCTCGCCGAGGCGCGCAGCGCCCACCCGCTGCGCCTCGTGCTGCCGGTGTTCGAGCAGCTCCTCTCCGCCCCCGCCGCCGGCACCGGCCTGCTCGTCGCGATCGCCGACGAGCACGGCCGCATGCTCTGGGTGCTCGGCGACGACGACGCGCTGCGTCGCGCCTCGGGCATGGGGTTCGAGGCGGGGATGGACTGGTCGGAGGAGTCGATCGGCACGAGCGCCCCCGGCACTGCGCTCGTCACGGGGGAGTCGGTCCAGATCACCGGGCCGGAGCACTTCGCGCGGTCCGTCCACCCGTGGAGCTGCACCGCGGTGCCGATCCGCGATCCGCGCACCCGCCGGCTGCTCGGCGTCGTCGACCTCACCGGTGACGAGAAGGCCGTCGCCCGCCACAGCCAGCCGCTCGTCGAGGCCGCCGTCGCCGCCGCCCAGGCGGAGATGCGGGTGCTGCTCCACGACAGCGCGCCGGCACCTGAGCCCGGATGGCCGCCGAGGTCGGTGCGGGACCCAAGCTCGGTGCCGGTCGCGAGGCCGGGGCCGGATGCGAGGCCGGTGCGGGTCGGTCCGTCCACCTCGCCGCGCCATGCAGGATCCCTGCATGCGGTCGCCCCGGAGAACTCGCCCGCCCCGGAAGCCCCGCTCGCCCCGATGCCCTCGCTCACCCCGGATCCCCTCGCCGCACCCCGTGACCAGGCCCCATCCGGCGACCCGGCCCCATCCGGCCACCAGACCGCACCCCACCGCCGAGGCGCGCAGGACTCTCCCCGGACCGTCGCGGTGCTGCGGGCGACCGGGCTGCAGGTGCCGCTCCTCGACGTCGCGGGCGGGCCGGTGCAGCTGCGCCAGCGCCATGCGGAGATACTCTCGATCCTCGCCCTCCACCCCGCCGGGGTGTCGAGCGCCGAGCTCGCCGCGCTGCTCGCCACCGACGGGGAGCCGCTGGCGGCAGTGACCCTGCGCGCGGAGATGACGCGCCTGCGCAAGGTGCTCGAGCGCTGGTGCCCCGAGCTGCCCCTGCTGTCCCGGCCCTACCGCCTGCCCGCGGGGATGAGCGCGGACTTCCTCCGCGTCACCCGGGCGATCGCCGCCGGGGAGCTCGACGCCGCCCTGGCCGATTACCGCGGCGAGCTGCTCCCGTGCTCGGACTCCGCCGCGATCGACTCCGAGCGCCACCGGCTCGCCGCGGCGCTGCGCAGCGCCGTCCTCGAATCGGGCACGCCGGAGCAGCTGTGGGAGTACCTCCAGCTCCCGGAAGCCGCCGCGGACGAGGAGGCCTGGCGACTGGGCCTGCGGATCCTGCCCGCCCGCTCACCCAAGCGCAGCCTCGTCGTGTCCCACCTCGAGGAGCTCCTCGCCGGAGCATGACCGGCCGGCGCGCACCTCGGCCCCGGCTCCCTGCCATGGTGCCCGTGCTCCGTCGGCGGGCGTGCGCACCGCTCCCACCTCGCCTGCAACCTTGAGGCAACCCCCGTCGCATTAGCGTGGACGCATCTCCCGGCAACGAGGCCGGACGAGTACACGATGACGACGAAGGAGTTGGCATGGTCGTATACGCACAGCCCGGCACCGAGGGTTCGAAGGTCACATTCAAGTCCCGCTACGACAACTGGATCGGCGGCGAATGGGTCGCCCCGGTCAAGGGGAACTACTTCGAGAACATCAGCCCGGTCACCGGCAAGCCGTTCTGCGAGGTCGCCCAATCCACCGCCGAGGACATCGAGGTCGCCCTCGATGCCGCGCACGGCGCCGCACCCGCCTGGGGGAGGACCTCGCCGGCGGAGCGCGCGGTGATCCTCACCCGGATCGCCGACCGCATCGAGGAGAACCTCGAGATGATCGCCGTCGCCGAGACCTGGGACAACGGCAAGGCGATCCGGGAGCCGCTCAACGCGGACCTGCCGCTCGCCGTCGACCACTTCCGGTACTTCGCCGGGGCGATCCGCGCGCAGGAGGGGACGCTGTCGCAGATCGACGAGGACACCGTCGCCTACCACTACCACGAGCCCTTGGGCGTCGTCGGCCAGATCATCCCGTGGAACTTCCCGATCCTCATGGCGGTGTGGAAGATCGCCCCCGCGCTCGCCGCCGGCAACGCGATCGTCCTCAAGCCCGCCGAGCAGACCCCGGCCTCGATCCTCGTGCTCGTCGAGCTCATCGGCGACCTGCTGCCCCGGGGCGTGCTCAACATCGTCAACGGATTCGGCGTCGAGTGCGGCAAGCCGCTCGCCTCGAACAAGCGGATCCGCAAGATCGCGTTCACCGGTGAGACGACCACCGGCCGCCTCATCATGCAGTACGCCTCGCAGAACCTCATCCCGGTCACCCTCGAGCTCGGCGGCAAGAGCCCGAACATCTTCTTCGCCGACGTCGCGCAGGAGAAGGACGCCTTCTACGACAAGGCGCTCGAGGGCTTCGCAATGTTCGGCCTCAACCAGGGCGAGGTGTGCACCTGCCCGTCCCGCGCGCTCGTCCAGAAGTCGATCTTCGACGACTTCGTCGCCGCCGGTATCGAGCGCGTCAAGTCCGTCAAGCAGGGCAACCCGCTCGACACCGACACCCAGGTGGGCGCGCAGGCCTCGAACGACCAGCTCGAGAAGATCAAGTCCTACCTCGACATCGGCAAGCAGGAGGGCGCGAAGGTGCTCGTCGGCGGTGAGCAGGCGCAGCTCGACGGCGACCTCGCCGACGGCTACTACGTCGCCCCGACGGTGTTCCAGGGCGACAACTCGATGCGGATCTTCCAGGAGGAGATCTTCGGCCCGGTCCTCGCGCTCACCTCGTTCGAGGACTACGACGAGGCAATCTCCGTGGCCAACGACACCCTCTACGGCCTCGGCGCCGGGGTGTGGAGCCGCAACGGCAACATCGCCTACCGGGCCGGCCGGGCGATCCAGGCCGGGCGCGTGTGGGTGAACAACTACCACAGCTACCCGGCGCACGCGGCGTTCGGCGGGTACAAGAGCTCGGGCATCGGCCGCGAGAACCACCTGATGATGCTCGACCACTACCAGCAGACGAAGAACCTGCTGGTGAGCTACTCGGACAACGCGCTCGGCTTCTTCTGAGCCGCGTCCGCCGAGCCTCCGGCCGGGCTGCGTGACGCCTGCGCGGCGCGGCCGGAGGGCACCGGTACCACCCCTCGGTCCCGGGCGCGTCCCCGGACCGCCCCCGGACGGGGCCACCCGTCCCACCCCGATCCACCTGTCCCCGGGCGGCTCCGCCGTCCCCGACGTGACCCCTTCCCATCCCTGAAGTGAACCGCTACGAGAAGGATTCAGTGACATGTCCACCATGAGAGCAGCAGTAGTCGAGCAGTTCGGCGACTCCATCACCGTCGATGAGGCCGTCGAGACCCCCACACCCGGACGCGGACAGGTGCTGGTGAAGCTCATCGCCAGCGGCGTCTGCCACACCGACCTCCACGCCCTCCACGGCGACTGGCCGGTCAAGCCCGAGCCACCCTTCATCCCCGGCCACGAGGGCGTGGGAGTCGTCGAGGCCGTCGGTGAGGGCGTGACCTCACTCGCGGTCGGCGACATGGTCGGCAACGCCTGGCTCGCCTCGGGCTGCGGGCAGTGCGAGTACTGCCGCACCGGCTGGGAGACCCTGTGCGAGCAGCAGACCAACGGCGGCTACTCCGTCGACGGCTCGTTCGGCGAGTACATGCTCGTCGAGGCGGACTACGCCGCGAAGATCCCCGAGGGCGCCGACCCCTACGAGATCGCCCCCGTGCTGTGCGCCGGCGTCACCGTCTACAAGGGCCTCAAGCGCACCGAGGTGCGGCCCGGCCAGTGGGTCGTGATCTCCGGGATCGGCGGCCTCGGGCACATCGCGGTGCAGTACGCGGTGGCGATGGGCATGCGCGTGATCGCCGTCGCCGTCGACGTCGCCGACGACAAGCTCGCGCTGGCGAAGAAGCACGGCGCGGAGATTACCGTCAACGCCTTCGCCGTCGACCCGGCCGAGGAGATCCAGTCGAAGACCGGGGGCGCGCACGGCGTGCTCGTCACCGCCGTCCACCCGGCGGCGTTCCGCCAGGCGATCGACATGACCCGCCGCGGCGGCACGATCGTGTTCAACGGGCTGCCCCCGGGCGAGTTCCCGGCGCCGATCTTCGACATCGTCCTCAAGGGACTGACGATCCGCGGCTCGATCGTCGGCACCCGCCAGGACATGGACGAGGCGCTCGCCTTCTACGCCGCCGGCAAGATCAAGCCGACGTACAGCAAGCGCCCGCTCGAGGACATCAACGCCGTCTTCGACGAGATGGAGCACGGCAAGATCGAGGGCCGCGTCGTCATCGAGTACTGACCCGCACCCCGGCCGAGGCGCCGGCCCGGCTCCTGCCGGCCGGCGCCTCGGCCCCGGGACACGTCAGGTGGTCACAGATCCACGATTCCGAGCCTACGGATCGTGGATCTGTGACCACCTGAGTGCGTTCAGGCCCCGGCGACCGTGTCGCGCAGCCGGTTCTTCAGCAGCTTGCCCGAGGGGTTGCGGGGAAGCTCCTCGGTGACGATGACCTCGCGGGGGAGCTTGTAGCGGGCGAGCTTGTCGGACAGGTGGTCGCGCAGCGTCTCGAGGTCGACCGGGGAGCCGTCGGCGGTCGTCACCACGGCCACCACCTGCTCGCCCCAATCGGGATCGGGGCGGCCCACCACTGCGACGTCGACGACGTCGGGGTGCGCGATGATCGCCTCCTCGACCTCGAGCGAGTACACGTTCTCCCCGCCGACGATGATGACGTCGTTCTTCCGGTCGACGATGTAGAGATAGCCGTCCTCGTCGAGCCGCGCGATGTCCCCGGAGCGATACCAGTCGCCATCGAAGGCCGCCGCGGTCGCCTCCGGGTTGTTGAGGTAGCCCTGCATCCGGCAGTCCCCGGAGAACCAGATCTCCCCGGTCTCGCCCGGGCCGGCATCGGTGCCGTCGGCCTTGACCACGCGCATCTCGTTGCCGAGCATCGCTGATCGGCCCACGGAGCCGGCCTTGCGGATCTGGTCCTCCGGCCACAGCAGGCAGCCGGTCGGACCCATCTCGCTCATCCCGAACAGGTTGTAGAACTGATCCGTCCGATAGGTGTCGATGAGCATCTTCGCCGTCTCGCGGTCGATCGGCGCGCCGCCATAGGTCCAGCGCCGGATCGAGGAGAAGTCGTAGGCGGCGAAGTCGAGGCCGAGCTTCTTCGCGGCGAGGATCGGGGCGACGTAGGCGATCGTCGGCCCGAAGAACGTCGTGATCCGCTCCTCGGCGATGATCTTCATCGACTCGACCGGGTGGTACTCGCGCTGCAGCACCGCGGTGCCTCCGACGAGCATCATCGGCAGCAGACAGATGTTCAGCGGCGCCGAATGCCAGATCGGCATGCAGATGAGGTACCGCTCATCGGGCCGGAGCGCGAGGTTGAGCGAGATGAGCGTGCCGACCTGAGCGATGTTCCGGTGCGAGTGGACGCAGCCCTTGGGGGCGCTCGTCGTGCCCGAGGTGTAGAGCACCTGGGCTGTTGTGCTGTCGTCGAAGTCGGCCGGTTCCGCGGGTTCGGCCGCCGTGAGCAGTCTGTCGAAGGAGTCCGCCGCATCGGACTCCGTCTCGAGCCACGTGATGCCGCCGGCGCCCTTGCGCGCGATGTCGGCGAGCTCGGCGCTGACGATCCCGAGCTGCGCGCCGGAGTGCTCGATCGTGTACTTCACCTCCGGCGCCTGCATCTTGTGGTTGACCGGCACCACGGTCGCACCGAGGTACCACGCGCCGAACGCGGCGAACACGAAGCCCGGCACGTTGAAGGTCATGATTCCCACGGTGTCGCCGGTCCCGATGCCGTGATCGGCGAGCACGCGAGCGGCGCGCAGAGCCTTCTCTCGGAGCTCGGCATAGGAATAGCGCTCCGTGCCGTAGACCAGGGCCTCTTTGCCCGGGTCGCGGCGGACGGAGGCGTCGAGCAGTGTGCTGAGCTTCATTGCTTCTCCTTGTGATCGGTGCCACACTACAAGTATTGAACCACGATTCAATTCTTAGGGGAAGCGAGGACGCGTGTATCGGGAGACAGCGCGGACGCGGGCCAATGCGGCGCAGCGCCGAGCCCGGATCCAGCGTGCTGCGAGGCACCTCGTCGCCGAGGGCGGATTCGGTGCCGCGAGCGTCGCGGCCGTCGCACGCCGCGCCGGGTGCAGTGCCGGGCTCGTCTACTCGTACTTCTCCAACCGGGATGCGCTGCTCGCTGCGGTGTTCGCCGGTGCCGCCGGCTACGAGCTCGCCGCCGTCGAACGCGCCATCGCCCGGGCGACCACGCCGGAGGAGTGCGCGAACTCGGTGACCCGGACCTTCGTCGAGCGCGCCGTCGCCGGACGTCGGCTCGCCCACGCCCTCCTCCTCGAACCCGTGCCCGAGGCGGTCCAGCGCGAGCGCTCCCGCTTGCGCCGCGGGTACGCCGTGGTGATCGCCGCCGGCCTCGAGAGGACGAGCGCCGCGGGGGCTGTGCCGATCACCGGGGACGACGCCGTCATCGCCGCCCGCGCCCTCGTCGGCACGATCTCTGAGAACCTCCTCGACATCCTCGATCACGACATGCCCGCACCGGATCCGGCGCGGATCGAGCACCTCATCGCCGCGATCACCCTCTACTCCCGACGAGCGCTAGGAGCCTCATGACCGTCACCCACACCGTCCTCAACCAGGCCGCCCCGCGCCGCGACGTCGACGAGTTCGCCCTCGACACTGCGCTCCGGGAGGCCGTGGCCCGCTACGCGCCGGACGCGGACACGGGGGAGCTCCACCGGATCGGGGAGCTCGTCGGCAGCGCCGGGTTCCAGGAGGACGCGCGGCTC
Organism: Brevibacterium sp. R8603A2; assembly: GCF_023072605.1. Taxonomy (NCBI): domain Bacteria; kingdom Bacillati; phylum Actinomycetota; class Actinomycetes; order Micrococcales; family Brevibacteriaceae; genus Brevibacterium; species Brevibacterium sp. R8603A2. Next base: position 160,095 of record NZ_JALLGN010000001.1, on the reverse strand, counting down.
GCGAACGTCCACGGCCCGCAGCTCCACACGCACGACCGCTGGGGCCACCGCGTCGACGACATCGAATTCCACCCCGCCTACCACCGGATCATCGGGGAGTCCTTGCGCGCCGGAACCCACTCGCTCGCCTGGACACAGGACGGGCCGGGTGCCGACGCCGAGCGCGCCGCCCGGTTCATGCTGTTCTCCCAGATCGAACCGGGACACGCCTGCCCGGTGTCGATGACCCATGCGGTCGTCCCCTCGCTGCACACCGACAGTGCGCTCGCGGACTTCTGGGTGCCCCGGGCCACCGCTGCGGACTACGACCCGCGGCTCATCGACCCGGCGGAGAAGACTGCGGTGACCTTCGGCATGGCCATGACGGAGAAGCAGGGCGGCTCAGACGTCCGCGCCAACACCACCCGGGCCGTGCCGGCCGGGGACCATCACCTCATCACCGGCCACAAGTGGTTCTGCTCCGCTCCGCAGTCCGACGCCTTCCTCGTCCTCGCTCAGCTGCCGGAGGGGCTGAGCTGCTTCGTCGTGCCGCGCGTGCTGCCCGGCGGGGAGCGCAACCCGTTCCGGATCCAGCGCCTCAAGGACAAGCTCGGCAACCGCTCCAATGCCTCATCGGAGGTCGAGTTCGACGGCACGCACGGCTGGCTGCTCGGCGATCCGGGACGCGGTGTGCGCACGATCATCGAGATGGTGTCGCGCACCCGGCTCGACTGCGTCCTCGGCTCCGCGGCCGGCATGCGCCAGGGCGTGGCCGAGGCGGCCTGGCACGCCCGGCACCGGGCGGCGTTCGGTGCGACGCTCATCGATCAGCCGCTCATGCGGTCCGTGCTCGCCGACCTCCAGCTCGAGGCCGAGGCCGCGACCTGGACCGCCCTCCACATCGCCGCCGCGCACGACGACGATGCCGCGGCCGAGGGCGGCGGGGGTTCCGACCGGGCCGACTTCCGCCGGCTCGCCACCGCGGTGGCGAAGTACTGGGTGTGCAAGCGCGGGCCCGAGCACGCCTACGAGTCGCTCGAGTGCCTGGGCGGCAACGGCTACACCGAGGCGTTCCCGCTCGCCCGCCGCTACCGCGAGCAGCCGGTGATGGCGGTGTGGGAGGGATCCGGGAACGTCATCGTGCTCGACGTGCTCCGGGCGCTGGCCCGGGAGCCGCATACGGCGAAGGCATTCCTCGGGTACCTCGAGACCGGGCTGGGGCGGCACGCGGACTTCGACCGCGCCTATGAGGGGCTCGCCGCCGCGCTGCAGTCCGCGCTCACGGCGGTGTCCGGCGGCGACGCCTCGGAGCTCGCGCGGGTGCAGGGCGGCGGCCGTGTGCTCGTCGAGCAGATGGCGCTCCTCCTCCAGGCCGCGATCCTCCTCGAGTCAGCACCCACGGAGGTGGCCGAGGCGTTCGTCGCCGCGCGCCTGGGCGCGGACCGGGGACGCGAGTACGGGACACTGCCCGTCGGCATCGACATCGACGCCCTCGTCGCTCGGGCATAGCGGCGACCGCGGCACTCCCGTGCCCGAGGTGCCGCGGCCAACCGGTTCAGGCGGGGGAGCCGGAGAAGGCGGGCGCCGGTGTGGGGGTCGTCGCCTCGGTGTCGCCCGAATCGGTATCGCGCGACTCGCTTCCGCCCGCCCCGGCTGCTCCTGCTGCCCGATCACCGAAAGCGCCGCGGTAGCGGGCGGCCGGGTGGCGGTCGGGGAGCCGGTCGTGACCAAAGATCCGGCCGCGCAGCGTCGTCGCCTCGCCGTAGGAGGTCTTCGCCAGGCCGCGCTCCTGCAGCGTCGGCAGCAGGTGGTCGATGAAGTCGGTGTACGACTCCGGCAGGCGCCAGTTGACGACGTTGATGCCGTCCACCCCCGCCCGCTGCCACTCGGTCAGCCGGTCGGCGATCTGCTCCGGGGTGCCGACGAGCGACTGGCCGATCATCCGGTTCCGCGCGAGATCGCCGAGCACCGGCTCGCGGCCCGGGGTCGCCGCCCGCAGCCACTCGACGTGCCCGCGGCCGCCGTTGTTCGGGATGTCCTTGAGCGGGGTGTCGGCCGGCAGTCGCGTGCCGTCGGGCAGGACGCCGATCGAGGCGTGAGTCGCGTACCCGGTGTCCGAGGCGTAGTCGAGGAGGTCGCGGTTCTTCGCCTGCGCCTCGGCCTCGGTGCTGCCGATGACGAAGCTCATGCCCTGGAAGAACCGGATGTCGTCGCCGTGCCGGCCGTTCGCCACCGCCTGCTCGCGCGCCCCGTCGATGTGCTGCCGGGCGACATCCGGGTTCGGGGTGGCGATGAACACCGCCTCCGCGTGTCGGGCGGCGAACGCGATGCCGCGCGGGGAGCCGCCGGCCTGGAACAGCAGCGGCGTGCGCTGCGGGCTCGGCGCGGGCAGGTGCGGGCCCTCGACCCGGTAGCGCTCGCCGACATGGTGGATCTTGTGGATCCGGGCGGGGTCGGCGAACCGGCCGCCGGCCCGATCCTTGAGCAGCGCGCCCTCGTCCCAGGACCCCTCCCACAGCTTGTACACGACGTCGACGTACTCGTCGGCCCAGTCGTAGCGGGCGTCGTGCTCGACGAGTCCGGGCAGCCCGAAGTTCCGGGCGGCGTTCTCCTGCGTCGAGGTCACGATGTTCCAGGCGATGCGGCCCTTCGACAGATGATCGAGGGTAGAGATCTGGCGGGCGAAGTTGAACGGCGGGTTCTGCATGACGTTCGAGGTCGTCGCCAGCCCGATGTGCTCGGTCACGGCGGCGAGCGCGCTGAGCAGCACGGTCGGGTCGTTGCTCGGGATCTGCAGCCCCTCGTGGACGTTGTCGACGTAGGAGCCGTCGGCCGGCCCGTAGAGCCCGGACACGTCGGCGAAGAACATCGCGTCGAACAGTCCGCGCTCGAGCGTGCGCGCGAGGTCGAGCCACAGGTCGAGGCCCTGGTACTCGACCTGGCCGGCGTCCGGGTGGCGCCACTGGCCGTGCTGGATGTGCGAGGGGGTGTTCATGAGGAACGCGTTGAAGAGCAGCGGGCGGGTCATGGTGGACTCCTTCGTGGGTGTCGGTGGAGGTCGGACGACGGTGTCGGTGGGTGCGGGGTGGTCAGTCGGTGTCGGGTGGTCGGTGGCTCAGGGGGTCAGGAGGACAGGCGGGTCATGAGGTCAGCGGGGTCGGGCGGATGCCGGTGCCGTCGCGGCGGCGGCCGAGCGGTCGAGCGTGTGGAGGGACTCGACGAGCGTGCGGGTGTAGGGGTGCGCGGGGGCGTCGAAGATCTGCTCGGGCGTCCCGGACTCCACGACCCGGCCGTCCTTCATCACGAGCACCCGATCGCTCAGGTGGCTGATGACACCGAGGTCGTGGGAGATGAAGAGGCAGCTCGTGCCGAGGCACCGCCGCAGGTCCGCGAGCAGGTCGAGGATCTGGGCCTGCACGGACACGTCGAGCGCGGACACCGCTTCGTCGAGCACGAGGACATCAGGCTCCGGGGCGAGCGCCCGGGCGATCGACACCCGCTGGCGCTGCCCGCCGGACAGCGTCGCGGGATTCCGCCCGGCGACCTCCGGGGCGAGCCCGACGAGCCCGAGGAGCCGGAGCACCTCGGCATGCGGCTCGGCGCCGGGTCCGGCGGTGCCGCGCCCGCCCGGGGTGGACTGCGCACCGGGACCGCCCGGACCGGAGAGGCGCGCGGAGGGGCGCACGGAGAGCGCGTCGCGGAGGATCCGCTCGACGCTCCAGCGCGGGTCGAATGAGCTCAGCGGGTCCTGCTGGACGACGGAGATCCGGGAGCGCAGGTGCCGGCGCCGCCGTTCGGGGAGGGCCGACCACTCCTGGCCGAGGAGCGTCACGGTGCCGGAGTCCGCGGACTCGAGCCCGAGCGCGATCCGCGCGGTCGTCGACTTCCCCGACCCGGATTCGCCGACGATCCCGAGCACCTCGCCCCGGTGGAGCCGGAAGGACACGCCGTCGACCGCCCGGTGCTCCGTCCCGCGGCGTCCGCGGAAGGCTTTGGCGAGTCCGCGCGCCTCGAGAACGACCTCCGCCGAGGCGCCGGCCGGAGCCGCCGGACCGGTCACCGTCGCCGAGGCGCCCGCCGGGTTCTCGGCCCCGCTCGCCTCGTCCGGCCCTGCGCTCAGGCGCCGGCCGCGGGTGGCCGCGCTCGGCACCGCCCGGATGAGCGCCCGGGTGTAGGGGTGCGCGGGCCGGGCGAGGACCTGCGCGGTGGGTCCCTGTTCGACGACGTGCCCGCCGCGCATGACGAGGACCTCGTCGGCGAGGTGCGCCACGACTGAGAGGTCGTGGCTGATGAGGATGATCGATTCCCCGGCCGCCTTCATCTGCTCGAACACCCTGAGCACCTGTGCCTGGACGGTGACGTCGAGCGCCGTTGTCGGCTCGTCGGCGATGAGCACCTGGGGGCCGAGTGCGATCGCCGAGGCGATGAGGGCGCGCTGCCGCAGCCCGCCGGACAGTTCCCCGGGACGCTGCCGGGCGCGGACCTCCGGGGTGGGGACGCCGGCGGCGGCGAGCAGCTCGACGGCGCGCCGGGCGCGGACCGCGCGCGGACCGACGCCGTGGAGGCGCAGCGCCTCGGCGATCTCCGCCCCGACCGGGCGCAGCGGGTCGAGGGAGACGAGCGCGTCCTGGAGGACGAAGCCGATCTCCGCGCCGCGGATCCGCTGCCAGGTGCGCTCGCCGGCGGTGAGCAGGTCGTGGTCGCCGAGGCGCAGGGCGCCGGCGCGGACCTCGGCGCCGTGGCCGGGGAGGCCGACGAGCGTGCGGGCGGTGACGCTCTTGCCGGAGCCGGATTCGCCGACGATCGCCACGCATCGCCCCGGGTGGAGTTCGAAGGACAGGCCGTGGACGATCTCCCGGAGCTCGCCGTCCCGGCGGAACCCGACGTGGAGGTTCTCCACCCTCAGCCGAGGCGCGCCGGTACCCGGGGCACCGCCGGGCGCGCCGGTGGCTGCGGCGGCAGGGGAGTGCTGGGCGCCGGCAGGCGCCTCGGCGCCGGTGCGGGCAGGGCCGGTGCCGGTGAGCCCATCGGGAGGGCCGCCGACCGGTGGGCCGGGGCGGACGCTGCCGGCCGGGCCGGACCCGCCACCGGTGGGGGTGGTGGTCGTGAGGAGTTCGGGGGTCATATCAGCGTCCTGTCTCGAGGCGGGTCTGGATGTGCTTGCCGAGCGTCGTCGCGGCGAGCGCGAGCACGGCGATGACGAGGCCCGGAACGACGACGAGCCAGCCGGCGGCGGTGAGATAGGCCCGCCCGGCGTCGAGCAGGGCACCCCACTCCGGCGACGGGGGTGCGACCCCGAGGCCGAGGAACGCGAGGCTCGAGGCCCACACGATCGACTGACCGATCGACATCGTGAAGATCCCGACGAGCGGGCGCAGCGCGTTCGGCAGGATGTGCGCCGCGACGACCCGCAGGCGCCGGTGGCCGAGCCCGGTGGCCGCCTCGACGTAGCCTGAGCTGCGGGCCGAGAGCAGCTGCCCGCGCACGATCCGCGCGTACCCCGGCGCGGTCCCCACCCCGACGGCGAGCACGAGGCTCAGCGGCGAGGGGCCGAGCGTGGCGATGAGGAGCAGCGCGAGGAGCAGGGTGGGGAAGGCGAAGAGGATCTCGATCGTGCGGTCGGCCGCGCCGGACAGGATCCGGCCGGTGAGCGCGGAGGCCGCGGCGAGCAGCACCGCGAGCGTGAGGCTCACCGCCGCCGCCCCGAGCCCGATGAGGAGCGACAGGCCGGTGCCGTGGACCACGCGGGTGTAGAGGTCGCGGCCGAGTTCGTCGGTGCCGAACCAGTGCGCGGCCGAGGGCGCCTGCAGGGTGGCGCCGAGGTCGAGCGACTCCGGGCTGCCCGGGGCGAGCAGGCCCGGCGCCACCGCGGCGAGCGCGAACATCGCGAGCGTCGCCGCGGCCGCGAGCGGGCCGAGGGGCAGGCGGGGCGAGCGCCCGGCCGGGGTCGTCGGGTGCGGGGCGGGCGCCCCGTCGCCGGGAGCCGGAGTGCCGGGTGTTGGAGCGCCAGGGGCCGGAGAGCCGGGAGCCGGAGCGCTGGGTGCCGAGGAGACACGCGCCGCACTGCCGACCGGCGTCGACGGGACGGGGGCGAGGGGTGGGGTGGTCATGCTTTCAACCTCGGATCGATGAGGGCGGCGAGCGCGTCGACCGCCAGGTTGACGAGGACGTAGAGGGCGGCGATGAGGACGATGATCCCGGTGACGACGGGCAGGTCCTGGGCCTCGATCGCGGACACGAGGACCCGGCCGATGCCGTTGCGGTTGAACACCGACTCGACGATCACCGCCCCGGACACGGTGGCGCCGAGCGCCCAGCCGGACAGGGTGAGCGGCGGGATCGCGGCATGGCGCAGCACGTGCCGCAGCCGCACCCCGAGGTCGCCCATGCCGCGCACCCGGGCCGACAGCACGAACGGCCGGCTCAGCGCGAGCTCGAACTCCGCCCGCGTGGCCTGCCCGAGGAACCCGGCGAGCGGAATCGCCAGCGTGAGGGCGGGCAGGACGAGTGCCGCCGGCCCGCTGCCGCCCACCACCGGCACCCAGCCGAGCTCGAGGGCGAACACGAGGAGCAGGAGCACCCCGAGCCAGTACTGGGGCACGCTCGCGGCGAACACCTCGACCGTGGAGGCGAGACCGCGGACCCGCGGGGACCGGCCGGCGGTGAGCGCCACCCAGGCCACCATGAGGACCCAGGCGAGGGCGAGCGCGGTGAGCGAGAGCGCCACGGTCGCGCCGAGCTGTTCGGCGATCATGTCCCACACCGGCCGGTGCTGCTGGTAGGAGACGCCGAGGTCGCCGCGGAGCAGCCCGCCGAGGTAGGACAGGTACTGCTCGAACGGTGGGGCGTCGAAGCCGTACTCGGCGTTGACCGGGGCGAGCTCGGCCGGGGTGCGCTCCTGCGTCTGGCCGGTGCGGAGGTTGAGGATCACCGCCGCCCGGTCGCCGGGCTGCGCGAGCTGGGCGAGGAACGCCACGGTGACCGCGCCCCACATGACGAGGAGCGCCGCGGCGAGGCGTCCCGGCCAGCGGCCGAGGTGCCGCGTCCAGGTCACGAAGCGGGCGAGCCCGGTGCGGGGCCGGGAGGGGCGGGTGCCGAGTCGGCCTGCGGCGGGGCCGGTGCCATCGGGCAGGGCGCCTCGGCGGCGGCCGGGGTCCGTGGTGCCTGCCGGGTGCGTGTCAGTCGACGAGGTGGGCGTCATGGAAGACCGGTCCTCCCTGTGAGTTCTCCTGGCGGATGCCGTCGACGTGCGGACCGACGGCGAGCGTGCTCAGCCGGTCGTACACGCCGATCGACAGCGCCCGGTCGGCGATGTACTCCTGAGCCTGCCGGTAGAGGGCGTCCTGCTCGTCGGGGTCGACGGCGGAGTTCGCCTCGCGGATCGTGGCCTCGAGCGCGGGGTCGTTGTAGAAGGCGGAGTTGGACGGGTTGGGCGAATCCGGGAGGTTCTGCCGCCAGTTGACGAGCAGGATGCCGGCGTTGACGGAGGTCCAGTAGCCGATGCTGACGTCGTAGTCCTCGGGCCCGGAGTAGGCGCCGGCGGCGGCCGCGCTCGGTGGGAAGGGGATGAGCTCGACCTCGAAGCCCACCTCTTCGGCGTACTGCTGGAGCCCCTGGATGATCGCCGCGCCGTCCTGGTTGATCGTGCGGTTGATCGCGTAGGGGAAGTCGATGTGGAGGCGCGCGCCGTCCTTGACGCGCACCCCGTCCGCGCCGACCTCCCAGCCGGCTGCGTCGAGGAGCTCCCGGGCGCGCTCGGGGTCGTGGGAGTAGCGGGCCGCGGCCTCCTCGCTGTAGGCCGGGGTGGAGCGGCTCACCGGGCCGTTGCCCTCGTAGGGGATGACCCCGCGGCCCACGGCCTCGACGACGGATTCGCGGTCGAGGCTGTAGGCGAAGGCCTGCCGGACGCGCTCGTCGGCGAACGGCCCGCGGCTGGTGTTGAAGCTCAGCTGCTGGGGGCGGCCCGGGGTGACGTAGCGGTGGAGCTCGTAGCCCTCGGACTCGAGAGCGGACCATTCGAAGGCCTGGATGTCGTAGATCGCGTCGACCTCGCCGGAGCGCAGGGCCGCGGTGCGGGCGGTGGGGTCGGTGATGAAGCGCCAGTCGACGCGCGCCACCCGGGCCGGTCCTTGGACGGCGGCGTTCGCCGGCGCCCAGTCGTAGTCATCGCGGCGGTCGAGCACGATGTTCTGTCCGCGGTTCCATGCGGCGACGGTGAACGGGCCGGAGCCGATCGGCTGCCGGCAGTTCTCCTCCGCGGTCCGCTCCGCCAGTGCGGCCGGCGACTGGAGACCGAAGTAGGGCTGGGTGAGGTTCTCCGCGAACCGGGGGTAGGGCTGGGAGAGCGCGACCTCCACCGTGGTGGCGTCGAGAGCACGGGCGGAGTCGACGTAGGGGCCGATCCACACCTGCGCGGTGCCGTTGCCGCCGGCGAGCCAGTAGTCGATGTTGTCGACGACCGCCTGCGCGTCGACCGGGGTGCCGTCGGAGAAGGTGGGCCCCTCCTGCAGGGTGAAGGTCCAGGTCAGGTGGTCGGCGGACTCGTGCCAGTCGGTGGCGAGCCAGGGGACCACCTGCCCGTCCTCGTCGAGGGAGACGAGGGCGTCGAGCACCTGGTGGGACAGGTAGCCCTGCTCGATCCAGCCGCCGTGCACGCAGGGCGGCTCCTGCTGGTGGCCGTAGACGAGCGTGCCGCCGGCGGAGTCGGCTGAGCCGGGGCCGGTGCCGGGCCGGGAGGCGGCGGCGAGCTCGGTGCCGGGTGCAGCGCAGCCGCCGAGCAGCGCGAGCATCGCGAGGCCGGCTCCGAGGAGCGCGGACGGTCTCGGTGTGCGCATGGGCTGACCTCCTGGTCGGTGGGGGCGGTGATGTCGGGTGGCCGGTGGGGTGCTGTCGTGCGATCGGTGGGGTGCTGTGCACTCCTGTGCTCGGTGTGAGCTGTGTCGCCACCGTAGGGAGGCGGCGGGGTCCGGTGGAGCGGACCGGGACGCAGAGCGACGCGGTGCGTCACACCGGCGTCATCCCTCGTCGCACAGTGACGCCGGATGACGGCATGCGTCGCCCTGACGACCGGCTGGGGCCGGCTGTGGCACGGCAGCCGGCGGACGCCTCGGCGGCGGGGCCGGGCAGGTGCGGGGCCGGGGGAGCCGGCGGGCGCCTCGGCGGCGGGCGCCGTCGATAGACTGCCCGCATGGCTGATTTCGTCGACCGCCGCTATGCCGCCGTCCGCTCCCTCGCCGCCGAATCCCTCATCACCGCAGAGCAGCCGGTCGTCGGGATCATCGACACCGAGGCGGTCGAAACCCAGATCGAAGCGCTGAGCTGGGCATTCAGTTCGATCCCGGACACGATCCACCTCGTGGCGTGCAAGGCCGTCACCCTCGTCCCGCTGCTGCGGTTCCTCGCCGACCGCGGGATGGGCGTCGAGGTCGCGAGCCCCGGGGAGTTCGCGATGGCCGAGGCCGCCGGCTTCCCACCGGAGCGGATCGTCCTCGACTCGCCGGCGAAGACCGTGCCGGAGATCCGTCACTGCCTGACCGTGGGCGCGGCAGTGAACATCGACTCCTACCAGGAGCTCGCCCGGATCGAGGAGCTGCGGGCGGAGATCGACACGCGCTCGGTGATCGGAGTTCGGGTCAACCCGGTCGTCGGCTCCGGGTCGATCGGCGAGATGAGCACCGCGACGACCACGACGAAGTTCGGCATCCCCCTCATCGACGAGGAATCCCGGCAGGCGCTCGTCGACACGATCGTCGCCCGCCCCTGGATCACCCAGCTCCACGTCCACTCCGGGTCGCAGGGCGTCGGGCTCGACCTCGCTGCGGAAGGCATCAGCCGGATCGTGTCGCTCGCCGAATCCGTCACGGAGGGCGCCGGGTTCCAGCAGATCACCCGGATCGACATCGGCGGCGGGCTGAGCGTGAACTTCGGCTCCGACGAGATCACCCCGACGTTCCACACCTACGCCGAGGTGCTCGAGCGCGCGGTGCCGGAGCTGTTCAGCGGCAGGTACACCGTGCTCACCGAGTTCGGCCGCTCGCTGCTCGCCAAGGCCGGGTCGATCGCCACCCGCATCGAGTACACGAAGAACGTCGGGCAGCGGGCGTTCGCGATCGGTCACGCGGGTGCGCAGACCGCGACCCGCACGGTCTTCATGCCGCAGGCCTGGCCGCTGCGGGTGAGCGCCTTCCACGCCGACGGCACACCCAGCCGGAACCCGAACCGGATCCAGGACCTCGCCGGGCCGTGCTGCTTCAGCGGCGACATGATCGGCCGCGAATTCGTGATCCCCGGCCTCGACCCCGGCGACATCGCGCTCATCCACGACACCGGTGCCTACTACTTCTCCACCCCCTTCGCCTACAACGCGCTGCCGCGCATCCCGGTCTACGCCTACACCTCGGACGGGTCGACGGCGAAGTTCACCTGCATCCGCCGTCAGCAGACCGTCGCCGAGCTCCTCGCCGAGGCGGGGGAGGACGTCCGCCTGTGAGGCGCGGTCAGGCTGCTTCGAAGGGACCGCCCGAGGTGCCGCCGTGCCGGTGAGCCCGCTGCCGCCGCGTCAGGGGATCTCCGCGAACCGGCTGCGCGCCCCCGGCGGCCACCAGACCCACACGCGGTCGGGCGATCCTGTGCCGGCGACTGTCGGGGAGTGGCTGCGCGCGGAGTTCCCGGACGCCTCCGCGGCGGACATCGCCGGGCTGCTCGCCCAGGATCCGCAGACGGTCTCGGACGCCGGGTGCCTGTGCGACGGGACCGGACGCCCGATCGCGGCGACGGATCCGGTGATCCCCGGCGGGTTCTACTGGTTCCACCGCCCGGTGCCGCCGGAGGCCCGGATCCCGTTCGAGATCGGCATCGTCCACTCGGACGCCGACCTCCTCGTCGTCGACAAGCCCCACTTCCTCGCGAGCACCCCGAACGGCCGGTTCGTCCGCGAGTGCGCCGTCACCCGGCTGCGGGTCGAGCGCGAGGAGCCCGACCTCGTGGCGACCCACCGCCTCGACCGCGTGACGGCCGGGCTGCTCGTGCTGTCCCGCCGGCCGGAGACCCGCGGCGCCTACCAGCGGCTGTTCCAGGACCGGCGGGTGCACAAGACGTACCGGGCGCTCGCCGAGCTGCCCGCCGGGTTCGGTTCCGGCGGCTGGGAGGCCGCGCGGCCCGGTGAGGAGTGCGTGCGTCGGGTCGAGCGGTGGAGCCGCCTGGAGAAAGAGCCGGGGACCCGGCAGATGCTCGAGGTGCCCGGCGAGCCGAACGCACACAGCACCATCGAGCACCTGGGCGCGGCAGGTCGCCTCGGCGATTTCCGACTCACCCCGCACACCGGGAGGACGCACCAGCTGCGGGTCCACATGAATGGCCTGGGCCTGCCGATCCTCGGCGACCCCGTGTACCCGGTGGACCTCGCGCCGGACCCCTACGACTTCTTCTCGCCCCTGCAGCTGCTCGCCGAGCGGCTCGCCTTCACCGACCCGCTCACCGGCGAGCCCCGCGAGTTCACGAGCCGGCTGGGTCTGAGCGGCTGGGGCTGACCGGCTGGGACCGACCCGCGGTGCAGCCGAAAGGGCTGCTGCGGGTGTCGGTGCAGATCCGCAACACCCTCGCCACACCACAGCCGGCCCCACACGGAATACTGGACGCATGACCGATCGCCACGGACCGCCCTCGCACCCGGACCCAACCCGACGTCCGCGGCAGGGTCGACCCGGGCCCGTGCCCGGTCGCAGTCCGGGCGTTCCCGGCTCGCACCCCTCTGTGCCGTTGCCCCCGCGGCCCCCGGGACCACCCGCGATCACTCCGCCCCACGGATCTCCATCGCAGCAGCGCGGGTCGGGCCACCGCACTCCCTCGCCTCGGCGGCCTCCTGACCGGCGGGGCTCGGCGGACCGCATCCCGCTGCCCGCGCCGGCTCGCGAACCGGACGGTCACGGTGCGGGCAGAAGCGTGAAGCCCCGAGCACACGACGACACCCGGACCCCGGCCTGGGGTCACGACCTCGGCCGGAACGTCATCCTCTCCGTCATGGTGACCGCGCTCGCCGCCTTCATCGTCTTCGCCACCTCGTCGGGCCTCATGAAGGACAAGCAGTGGGAGGAGATCACCGAGGTCGGTCTGTTCGCGGCGATCATGACAGCGGTGTTCGGGTGGATGTTCCCGTTCCTCATGGCCGAGCACAAGCGCGAGGACTCCGGGTTCCGGAGCGAGGGGCTGTTCCCGCTCCTCCTCGTATCCGCTCTGCTCGGCACCGTCATCCTCACCGCCTCGAGCGTCCTGTGGCCGTGGATCGGGACCCTCCACCCGGAGACCGGGCAGCTCGCCGAGCTCGTCGGTCACCACCCGGTGGGCCTGTTCTACACCGCGGCGATGTACTTCACCGCCGCGATGATCTCCTGCGCGTTCTTCGTGCTCATGGCGACGGCGCCGTTCGCAGTCATGGTCCCCGCATCCGCACCCTGGCTCGGGATGGTCCTCACACTGCTCGGCTATTTCGGGCTCAGCGGCGGGTACATCGGCGTGGCGATCTGGCTCGGACTGCGCGAACCGAGTGCCGGGGGCCTCCTGTTCCTCGCGGTGTGCGTGCCGGTGAGCGTGCTCCTCTGCGCCGCCGGCATCGGACTCGTCCAGCGCCTGCGTCGCCGTCTCCCCGACACCGTGGTCAGATGGTGAACGGCCCGGCACCCCGACCACCCCGACCGCCGCATCCTCGCCGGCCGCTGCAGCACGGTGGTCCGCCGAGCCCTCCCCGAGTACCGGCCCACCGGCGACAGCCGGGTCCCGACCTCGGATACGGTGACCCCGCGCCGGTTCTTCGTGCTCCTCAGCGTGTTCCCGTTCCCGCACCCCGGGGCCTGGCTGGGCCTGCTCGGCTGGCTGGGTGTGAGCGGAGTGTTCGCCGTCATCGCGTTCGAGATCGGCCTGGGTCCGCCCACACACGGCCGTCTGCTCGTGCTCGCGGCGTGCGTGCCGGTGGCCGCGCTCGTCTGTGTGCTCGGCCTCGGCCTGGCCCAGGGCCTGCGGGTGCGGAGCTCTGCCGCGATGCCGTACCGGGCCTGAACCCGCCAGGAGTCAGCTCAGGCGCGCGAGCCGGTGCTCGAGCCCGAGCTTCACCGTCGGCCACTCGGCGGCGATGATCGAGTAGACCGCGGTGTCGCGCAGCACCCCGTTGAACAGCTGGTGCGAGCGCAGGACCCCGTCCTGCTTGGCACCGAGCTTGGCGATCGCCGCGCGCGACTGGAAGTTGTGGAAGTGCGTGCGGAACTCCACCGCGATGCAGTCGAGCTCCTCGAACGCACGGGAGAGCATGAGCAGCTTGGCCTCGGGATTGACCCGAGTGCCCTGCACCGCCGGCGACAGCCAGGTCGAACCGATCTCGAGGCGCCGGTTGGCCGCATCGATGTTCATGTAGGTCGACATGCCCACCGGGGTGCCGCCGTCGAGCACGGTGAACGGCGCCATCGCGCCCTGCTCCTGCAGGCCCAGGCGCCGGTCGATCTCCGCCGGCATCGCCTCGGCGGTGGGCACCGAGGTGACCCAGGTCGAGGTGAGCTCGCCGGCCGCCCGGCTCAGCGCCTCGGCGTGGGCGGGGGTGAGCTGTGTGAGGGTGACGCGCTCGCCGGTGAGATCCGGGGCGGAGGCGAAGGCGCGGGCATCGGGCGAGGTCATGCTCGCAGTGTACGCGCGGACCGCCGCCCAGGGAAGGACGCCCGACCCGGTCCCGAGGCGGCCCGCCGGGGGCGATGCCGAGGCGGGGGCGCCTCAGCCGATCATCGCACCGGCCATCCCGGTGAAGTAGGGGACGAGCCAGATCGCCCACACGATGAGCGAGAACCGGTGGAAGGTGGCGCGGGCCTGCTCGGTGCCGCGGATCATGACGACGATCGCCCAGATGAGGTGGACCGCCATAAGGACGAGCGCGAGGGCCCCGGTGATCGCCATGACCGAGGTGAGGATGCCGGCGGTCGAGCCGGAGAAGTCGGCGCCGCCGGAGGCCGCGATTCGCCGCATGAGCTCGGTACCGGTGACATCGCAGACGAGGCCGAGGGCGAACAGGACGACGTGGGACCAGCGGAGCTCCTTCTTGAGGTGCTCGGCCCAGACGCCGGCGGTGTAGAAGAGGAGGGCTGCGGTGATGAAGACGATAGCGGGTGTGAGCATGTCTCCATGCTCGTCCGCAGGCGGGGGCCGGCACATCAACCGGAAGGTTGATTCCCGGACGCTGCGACGGCGCGAAGAGGGCCGCCGCTGGGTCCCGGCGTGCGCCTCGGGAGCGGTCCGCGCGGCCGGGGCGCGTTCCCGCCGTGACGCGTGCGGGTGCCCAGCATCACAGCGGGCGGGCGCCTCGTGCTGTTCCCGGAATCGGAGGGACGGCATAGGATGGCCGATACCGAAGTCGAGCGCGTGGAAGAGGTCATTCATGGGTGATGTGGAAGAACACTTCAGGGCGGCCGGAGACCCGTTCTCCCTGACCGGACTCACATACGACGACGTGCTGCTGCTGCCCGGAGACACCGACGTCATCCCCTCCGAGGCCTCGACCCGCACCCGTCTCACCCGCGAGATCGACATCAACATCCCGCTCGTGTCCGCGGCGATGGACACCGTGACCGAATCCCGCATGGCGATCGCGATGGCGCGCATCGGCGGCATCGGCATCATCCACCGCAACCTCAGCAAAGAGGACCAGGCCGACCAGGTCGACTACGTCAAGCGCAGCGAGTCGGGCATGATCACCGACCCGCTCACCATCACCGCCGACCGCACGCTCGCCGAGCTCGACGAGATCTGCGGCCAGTACCGGATCTCCGGGCTGCCCGTCGTCGACGAGAACGACGTGCTGCTCGGCATCGTCACCAACCGCGACCTGCGCTTCGTGCCGCGCCGCGACTACGCCACCACCACGGTCGGCGAGACGATGACGAAGATGCCGCTCATCACCGCGCCCGTGGGCGTGCAGCCCGAGCGCGCGCTCGAGATCCTCGCCGAGCACAAGGTCGAGAAGCTCCCGCTCGTCGACGAGAACAACGTCATCCGCGGCCTCATCACCGTCAAGGACTTCGTCAAGAGCGAGGAATACCCGCTCGCCACCAAGGACGACGAGGGCCGCCTGCGCGTGGGCGCGGCCGTCGGCTTCTACGGCGATGCGCTCGACCGGGCAGGCCTGCTGGCCGAGGCCGGCGTCGACGTGCTCGTCGTCGACACCGCCAACGGCCACGCGCGCGGCGTGACCGAGATGATCCGCACCCTCAAGTCCGACCCGGCGTTCTCCGCGGTCCAGGTGATCGGCGGCAACGTCGCCACCCGCGAGGGCGCCCAGGCGCTCATCGACGCCGGCGCGGACGCGATCAAGGTCGGGGTGGGCCCCGGCTCGATCTGCACCACCCGCGTGGTCGCCGGCGTCGGCGTGCCCCAGGTGACCGCGATCCACCTCGCCTACCAGGCCGCAGCCGAGGCGAACGTCCCGGTGATCGGCGACGGCGGCCTCCAGTACTCCGGCGACATCGGCAAGGCGCTCGTCGCCGGCGCCGAATCCGTCATGCTCGGCTCCCTGCTCGCCGGCTGCAACGAGAGCCCCGGCGAGCTCGTACTCGTCAACGGCAAGCAGTACAAGGCCTACCGCGGCATGGGATCGCTCGGTGCGATGGCCCCGCGCAAGGGCAAGTCGTACTCGAAGGACCGCTACTTCCAGGCCGACGTCGCCACCGACACCGACCTCATCCCCGAGGGCGTCGAGGGTCGGGTCGCCTACCGCGGCGAACTCAAGAACGTCGCCTACCAGCTCACCGGCGGCCTGCGGCAGACGATGTTCTACGTCGGCGCGCGGACCATCGACGATCTCCGCTCGAACGGCCGGTTCGTCCGCCTGACCTCCGCCGGTCTCAAGGAGAGCCACCCGCACGACATCCAGATGACGGTAGAGGCTCCGAACTACACCGTGCGCTGACGCGCGCCGTGGGCCGAGGTCCACCGGAACATGAATGGAAGCGGCCCCTGCACGCGCGTGCAGGGGCCGCTTTCGTGCGCCCAGGGGTGCGGTGGGGTCGGCCGTGCCGCAGGCAGGACGGCGCTCACCGGGCTGTGCTCATCGGAGAGTGCTCACCGGACCTTGCGGAACAGCGCCTCCTGCGCGACCGAGGCGACGAGGGTGCCGTCGGCGGTGGTCATGTCGCCGGTGTAGAGGCCGCGGCCGCGGGCGGCGGAGCGCGGCGCGAAGTCGGTGAGCACCCACTCGTTCATGTTCACCGGTCGGTGGAACCACAGGGAGTGGTCGAGGCTCGAGCCCGACTTGTACTCGTCGGTGTTGAAGGCGCCGAGCCCGCTCGAGATGTCCGACAGGTAGGCCAGAGCGCAGTAGTGCATGAGCGGGGGGTCGCCGAGGTCCTCGGTGCACCGGCCCCAGAACCGCACCGGGTAGTCGGTGACCTCGAAGGCCTGGTCGGTGCTGCGGCCCTCGAAGGAGAACATGCGGGGGATCGGGGTGGGCTCGCCCATCCGGATCTCCGTGCCCTGGGCGGCGGTCGTGCCCTGGAGGTCGGGGCTGTCGGTGCCGCTGGTGAACGAGGCCGACATGTTGAAGATGACCTTGCCGCCCTGGAGCGCGATGACGCGGCGGGCGGAGTAGGAGCGGCCGTCGCGGTCTCGGAACACTTGGAACACCGTGGGCTGGGCGGCGTTGCCGGGCCGCAGGAAGTAGCCGTGGAGGGAGTGCGGCGGGCGGCCGTCCTCGACGGTGAGTGCAGCGGCGAGCAGCGACTGCGCGGCGACCTGGCCGCCGTAGAGCGCGTAGGGCTCCTCGAAGACGTATCCGGCGCGGTAGATGTTCGTGTCGATCTCCTCGAGCTCCATCATCGCGGTGAAGGACCCCTCGAGGGGCTCGGCATTGCTGAACAGGACGTCGCTCATCGGTTCCTCTTTCTCGGTTCGGGCGGCTGGCCCGATTCTGGTTGTGCTTAACCAGTGAGACGGGTGCGCCTGGATGCGATCCTAACCGGCCCGGCCGCCCGGCCAGCGAGAGGTGCCGGAACTTGCTAGGGTGAGCGTCAGTGACATGGGGTGCTGAGCACCTGCGGACCGGCCCGAGCCGGACCGTGGGGAATCGGCTGAGATCACACCCATCGAACCTGATCTGGATAACTCTAGCGAAGGGATCGTCATGCAGACGCCTCATTCGAATGCCCTCGACATCGTCGCCGCACGGGCGCGCGTGCGCACCACCACGCCGCTCATCCAGTGCATCACCAATACCGTCGTGCAGCAGTTCACGGCGAACGTGCTGCTGGCGATCGGCGCCTCTCCGGCGATGCTCGACCACGAGGCCGACTCCGGCCAGTTCGCCTCGATCGCGTCGGGCATCAACATCAACTTCGGCACCGCCTCCTCCCACCAGTTCCTCGCCGCCGACGCCTCGATCGAGGTCGCGAACGCCGCCGGCACCCCCTGGGTCCTCGACCCGGTGAGCGTGGGCGGCGTCGAGTACCGCACGAGTCGCATCCGCGCCGCCGCCGCCCAGCACCCCACCGCCGTGCGCGGCAATGCCTCCGAGGTCGCCGCACTCGCGGGGATGGGCCTGGGTGGCCGCGGGGTCGACGCCACCGACGCCGTCGACGACGTCATCACCGCCGCCTCGGCGCTGTCGGCCACCACCGGAGGCGTCGTCGCGATCTCCGGCGAGGTCGACGCGATCGTCCTCGCCGAACCCGGCGCCGCACCGGGCGACGATGCAGGCACCGCGACAGTGGTCCGCGTCCACGGGGGGCACGGGCTCATGCCGCTCGTCATCGGCACCGGCTGCTCGCTCGGCGCCGTCACCGCCGCCTACCTCGCCGCCGCGAAGGCCGCCGGCCTGCCGATCACCGGCCCCACCGGGCTCGAGGCGGTCGTCGCCGCGCACGCCCACTTCGCCGCCGCCGGGCTCAAGGCCGGGCAGGTCGCGCAGGCACCGGGCAGCTTCGCCGTCGCCTTCCTCGACGCGCTCTACTCCGTCACCGACGCCGAGCTCGCCGCCGTCGAGATCACCGCCGCCGCAGTCGAGGTCCCCGCATGAGCGCGCGGGCCCCGCACCTGCCCGCCGGCACGGACCCGTTCCTCTACCTCGTCACCGACACCCGGCAGTGCACGGACGCCGGGCGGACCGTCGCGGCGACCGTCGCCGAGGCCGTCGCCGGGGGAGCGGGCATCATCCAGATCCGCGACAAGCACGCGAGCGACGCGGAGTTCCACGAGCTCACCCTCGAGGTCCTCGCCGCGATCGCCGAGGTGCGCGAGGCCGAGTCGATCACCCGCCCGATCCCGGTGTTCGTCAACGACCGGGTCGCCGTCGCCCGCGTGCTGCGTGCCGCCGGCCACGAGGTCCACGTCCACGTCGGCCAGTCCGACGAGCCGCCCGCCGAGGTGCGCGCGGCACTCGGGCCCGACGCGCTCATCGGGCTCTCGGCCGCGACGCCCGAGCAGTTCGCCGCGGCCCGGGAATCCGGGGCCGTCGACCTCCTCGGCGTCGGCCCGGTGTACGACACGAGCACGAAGGCCGACGCCCCGGCCGGGATCGGACCCGCACGCCTGCGCACTCTCGTCGCCGAGGCCGGTCTGCCGTGCGTGGCGATCGGCGGGATCACCGCCGAGCGCACCCGCGAGCTCACCGACACCGGGGTGATCGGCGTGTGCGTCGTCTCCGCGATCTGCGCCGCACCGGATCCGCGCGCCGCGGCCCGGGAGATCCGCGCCGCGTTCGCACAGGGACGGACCGCGGGAGACACCGGGGCGGGCACCCCCGCCCGTTCCGCCGTTCCCGGCCGGCCCGCCGATTCCGGGCAGGAGGCCTGATGCGCCCGCCCGTCGCACTCACCATCGCCGGCACGGACCCCTCCGGCGGCGCCGGCATCCAGGCCGACCTCAAGACCTTCACCGCGCGCGGCGCCTACGGCACCTCCGTCGTCACCGCGCTCGTCGCGCAGAACACCCACGGGGTGAGCCGCGTGTACGGCATCGACGAGGACTTCGTCGCCGACCAGATCGCCTCGGTGTTCGACGACATGCCCGTCGACGCCGCGAAGACCGGCATGCTCGGCACCCGCGGCCTCGTCGAACTCATCAGCGAAGAGCTCCGCACCCGCCGGCCCGGCCGCCTCGTCGTCGACCCCGTCATGGTCGCCAAGTCCGGCCACCGGCTCCTCGATGCGGACGCCGTCGACGCCGTGCGCACCCTGCTGCTGCCGCTGGCCGACCTCATCACCCCCAATCTGCCCGAGGCCGCGCTCCTGCTCGGCGACGACGTGCCCGAAGCCGGGACACCGGAGCAGATGCGCGCCCAGGCCCGCGAGCTGCTGGACCGCGGGGCCCGCGCCGTGCTCCTCAAGGGCGGGCACCTGCCATCCGGTGAGCTCGTCGACATCCTCGCAGTCGGCACGGACACGGGCCCCGAGCTCACCGAATACACCCACCCGCGGCTCGACACGCCCCACACCCACGGCACCGGCTGCACGCTGTCGGCCGCCATCGCCGCCGGCCTCGCGCACGCCCACCACGGTGACTCCGCCGCACCGGCGGCGGACCACATGGCCGACGCCGTCGGGCCGGCGCTCGACTACCTGGGCCGGGCGATCGCCTCGGGCGCGGAATGGGACCTCGCCCACGACCCGGAGGGCTCTCACGGCCCCGTCGACCACCTCGTCGACCTCCGCACCTGATCCACTCCCACCCCGACACCCCGACATCACTCACAGCCGACGCCCGCCACCGGCACCGCCGCCGGTGATGCCGCACACCATCAGGAGACGCACCGATGACCCGCACCTACCACTCCGGCCCGCACTCGCAGGAGGTCTGGGACTCCGCAGCCGACACCCTGCGCGCGATCGAGGACCTGCCGTTCCTCGCCGAGCTCGCCGCCGGCACGCTCGACGCCCGGGTGTTCACCCACTACATCCTCCAGGACGAGATCTACCTCGCCGGCTACGCGAAGGCGATGACGATCCTCGCCTCGAGGGCCGCCACCCAGGAGCAGACCCGCTTCTGGGCCGAGGCCGCCGGGCTCGCCGTCCATGAGGAGCAGCTCATGCACGCCCAGCTGCTCGGCGCAGACCGCCTGGGCCCGCACGTCACCGCGCTCACCGACGGCACCGGCGTGCCCACCGCCTCGCCGACCACCCTGGGCTACACCTCCTACCTCATCGCACAGGCCGCGACCGCCCCCTACGAGGTCGGGGTCGCGGCCGTGCTCCCGTGCTTCTGGGTCTACGCCCACATGGGCAAGGTCCTCACTGCGCGCGTCGGGGAGGGGATGGGCGAGCACCCCTACCGGGAGTGGATCGAGACCTACGACTCCCCGGAGTTCGACTCCTCCGTCGACCGGGCCGTCGCGATCTACGAAGACCTGGCCCGGTCCGCCGGTCCCGAGGTGCGCGCTGCGATGGCCGCCGCGTTCCGCCAGGCGACCGTGTACGAATGGCACTTCTGGGCCGCCGCCCACGTCCGCGAGAGCTGGGATGCGCCCCGCTGCTGAGGGGTGCAGCGATCCCGCGGTCGCCAAGGGGCCCCGCCGCCACTCGGCAGCCGCGCACGCCTCCGTGTTCCCGAACGGTGACAGCGCGGTCACGTGTGCAACCCCGGGGTGCTACAGGGTGGAACCATGATCTGGACCGCCCGCATCACCGCCACCGCCGCACTGCTCATCCAGCTCGCCGCGGTCCCGCTCCCGGTGCTCCGCTACCCGAACCGCGACTTCGCCGGCAGCGACTTCGGCCTCGCCGAGGCGGCCGTCGCCTCGTCCGGCGGTCTCCTCCTCATCCCCGGGTTCCTCCTCACCGTGGCCTGCGCCGTCCTCGCGTGGTTCGGCCTGCGCTCCCGAGCCTGGGGGTGGCTCGCGGGGATCGCGAGCCTGATGCTCATCTTCGGCGCGATCTCCACGGTGTCGGCGGCGGACCAGTTCGTCATCATGTGGGACGGATTCGACGAGGAGCGCGGCCTGCCGATCGGCGGCATGGAGGTCCCCGAGCCGAGCTGGGGCCTCGCGCTCATCGGGCTCGCCGCGGTCGCGCTCGCGATCGGCGCGATCATTCGCCTGCTCGCCCACCCGGGGAAGGCCGCCGGCCGGACCCCGCGGGGCCGGTCGGCCTCGACCTGAGCAGGCGCTGGAAGCCGTGTCCGGGCCCTGGGATACCCTGGAAGGGTGAGCAACGAAATCGAGATCGGCAGAGGCAAACGGGGCCGCATGGCCTTCTCACTCGACGACATCGCCGTCGTCCCGGCACGGCGCACGCGCGACCCCAGGGACGTCTCCCTCGAGTGGCAGATCGACGCCTACCGCTTCGACCTCCCCTTCATCAGCGCCCCCATGGACTCGGTCGCCTCGCCGGCCACCGCGATCGCCCTCGGGCGGCTCGGCGGGCTCGGCGTGCTCGACCTCGAGGGCCTGTGGACCCGCTACGAGGACCCGCAGCCCCACCTCGACGAGATCGCCGCGCTCCCGGCGGACCGCGCCACCGCGCGCATGCAGGAGATCTACTCCGCCCCGATCCGCGCGGAGCTCATCACCGCCCGCCTCGCGGAGATCCGCGAGGCCGGGGTCACCGTCGCCGGCGCCCTGACCCCGCAGCGCACGCAGGAGTTCTGGCGCACCGTCGTCGACGCCGGGGTGGACCTCTTCGTCATCCGCGGCACCACGGTGTCCGCCGAGCACGTGTCGACGAACACCGAGCCGCTCGACCTCAAGCGCTTCATCTATGAGCTCGACGTCCCCGTGATCGTCGGCGGGGCCGCGACCTACACCGCCTCCCTCCACCTCATGCGCACCGGCGCGGCCGGCGTGCTCGTCGGGTTCGGCGGGGGAGCCGCGGCCACCACGCGCCGCACGCTCGGCATCCACGCCCCCATGGCCTCGGCGATCGCGGACGTCCACGCCGCCCGCCGCGACTACATGGACGAGTCCGGCGGCCGCTACGTCCACGTCATCGCCGACGGCGGCCTGGACACCTCGGGAGACATCGTCAAGGCCTTCGCGATGGGTGCCGACGCCGTCATGCTCGGCACCGCGCTCGCCCGCGCCGCGGAGGCGCCGGGCGGCGGATTCCACTGGGGTGCGGAGGCGCACCACTCCCAGCTGCCGCGCGGCCACCGCGTCGAGGTCGGCAGCGTCGCCCCGCTCGAACAGCTCCTGTTCGGCCCCGGCACCACCGCGAACGGCGAGGTCAACCTCGCCGGCGCCCTGCGTCGGGCGATGGCGACCACCGGCTACCTCGATCTCAAGGAGTTCCAGCGGGTCGACGTCGTCGTCTCCCCGTACCAGCCGCAATCGGAGATGTGACCGGTGCTGCGTCTGGCCCTGACCCCGCGCTGGCTGGGGTTCCTCGCCCTGGTGCTCGTGCTCGTCACGGCCTTCGTCGGCCTGTCCGCCTGGCAGGTCAACCGCGCGCAGCACAAGAACGAGGTCCTCTCCGCGCAGGACGTCGACGAGGTCAAGGACTTCAACTCCGTCATGGCCGCCCAAGTGCCGCTGCCGTCCTTCCGGCTCGACCAGCGGGTGGAGCTGAGCGGGCACTATCTGCCCGAGGCCCAGGTCGTCGTCCCGGACCGGCTGCTCGACGGCGCCGACGGCTTCTGGGTCGTCACGATGTTCGTCCCCGACGGCGCCCGGCTCGGTGAGGAGGCAGTCGTCGAAGGCGAGCCGGACAAGGACATCGCCGTCCCCGTGCTCCGCGGCTGGACCGCGGACGAGCAGACCGCCATGGAGTCCCGGGCGAGCTCCGGGGAGACGACGATCGTCGGCCGGATCGGTCCCGTCGACGCCCCGCAGGACACCCGGGACCTGCCCGCCGGCCAGGTGCGCACCGTCTCCACCTCGCAGCTCGTCAACGCCTTCGATGTCTACTCCTACTCCGGCATCGTGTTCCCCGAACAGGACACCGGCCCCGGTGCCTCCGCCGCCACCGGTGGCCTCGACCTCGTGACCCTGGAGAAGCAGGAGGACGGCGGCCTCGACCTGCAGAGCGCCGCCTATGCCGTCGAATGGCTCGTGTTCGCCGCCTTCGCCCTCTACATCTGGTGGCGGCTGCTCCGCGACGCCTACGTCACCCAGCGCGCCCGCGCCGCCGAGGCCGGGCCGGTGGAGTACGTCGTCGTCAAGGCCGCGGGCGAATCCGAGCTCCGCCCCGAACGCACCGCCGCCGCTTCGGGGCCTGCCGCACCCGGCCCCACCCATTCCGGCCGCGGTACTCCCACCGCACCGCACCCGAATCCGAAGGACACGACCCGTGGTGACTGACCCGCAAGACGCCCGCCCGGACTTCGACGAGGACGCCGTCTGGACCGTCAAGCGCTTCACCTCGGCGCGCAGCGCGCTGCGGTTCTACCGCGTGATGGCATTCATCACCGGCACGCTGCTCCTCGTCCTCACCGTGGAGATGATCTACAAGTACCTCATCGCCGCGGACCCGGAGACCGCGCTGATGTTCGGCGGCTTCAACCTCGCCGCGGCGATCGCGATCAGCCACGGCTGGTGCTACGTCGTCTACCTCATCTCCTGCTTCTGGCTCAACCAGCAGATGCGCTGGACCCTCGGTCGGCTCCTCGTGCTCGCGCTCGCCGGGGTGGTGCCGGTGATGTCCTTCATCGTCGAGCGCCGGGTCCACCGGCAGGCCGAGCAGGAGCTCGACGACGCCGTCGTCGTCGCTCCCCGCGGCGAATTCTGACCTCCCTGCCACGGATAGGATGACCCCCATGACCTCCACTCCTCAGAGCACACCTGCGCCCGCGTCGGAGACCACCTCTCCCGGTGCGGCGGGCACGCCGGCCGTCACCGCGGTGCCGCCCGTCCTCGTCGTCGACTTCGGCGCTCAGTACGCCCAGCTCATCGCCCGCCGCATCCGCGAGGCCGGCCTCTATTCCGAGGTCATCCCGCACTCGGCGAGCGCGGCGGAGTTCGCCGCGCGCAAGCCGCTGGCCATCGTGCTGTCCGGCGGGCCCTCCTCGGTCAACGAGCCGGGTGCCCCGGCGCTCGACCTCGGCGTGTTCGACCTCGGCGTGCCGATCTTCGGCATCTGCTACGGCTTCCAGATCATGGCGACCTCGCTCGGCGGTGCGGTCGCGCGCACCGACAAGCGCGAGTACGGCTCCACCCCGCTGACCGTGACCCAGCCCGGTGCGCTGCTCGCCGGGCAGCCGGGGGAGCAGACCGTGTGGATGTCCCACGGCGACTCCGTGTCCCGCGCGCCGGAGGGATTCACAGTGCTCGCCACCACGCCGGGCACCGAGATCGCGGCCTTCGAGGACCGGGCGCGCCGGTGCGCAGGCGTCCAGTGGCACCCCGAGGTGCTCCACAGCGAGCACGGTCAGCAGGTGCTCGAGACCTTCCTCCGCGACATCGCCGGGCTCAGCACCGACTGGACCTCAGAGAGCGTCATCGCCGAGCAGGTCGCCCGGATCCGGGAGCAGGTGGGCGACAAGCAGGTGATCTGCGGACTGTCCGGCGGGGTCGACTCCGCGGTCGCCGCCGCGCTCGTGCACGAGGCCGTGGGCGACCAGCTCACCTGCGTGTTCGTCGACCACGGGCTGCTGCGCCAGGACGAGCGCAAGCAGGTCGAGGAGGACTACGTGCAGTCCACCGGCGTGCGGCTCGTCACCGTCGACGCCGTCGACACCTTCCTCGGTGCGCTCGCCGGGGTGAGCGACCCGGAGGAGAAGCGCAAGATCATCGGCCGGGAGTTCATCCGTGCCTTCGAGGGCGCGGCCGCGGACCTCGTCGCCGAGGCCGCCGAGGGCGCGGGGGAGGCCATCGAGTTCCTCGTCCAGGGCACCCTGTACCCCGATGTCGTCGAATCCGGCGGGGGCTCGGGCACGGCGAACATCAAGAGCCACCACAACGTCGGCGGCCTGCCCGACGACCTCACCTTCGCTCTCGTCGAACCGCTGCGTGCGCTGTTCAAGGACGAGGTGCGCGCGATCGGCCGCGAGCTCGGCCTGCCCGAGGTCATCGTCTCGCGCCAGCCCTTCCCGGGTCCCGGCCTGGCGATCCGGATCATCGGCGAGGTCACCGAGGAGCGCCTCGACATCCTCCGCCGCGCCGACGCGATCGCCCGCGCGGAACTCACCGCCGCCGGTCTCGACGCGGAGATCTGGCAGTGCCCTGTCGTGCTCCTCGCCGACGTCCGCTCCGTGGGCGTGCAGGGCGACGGCCGCACCTACGGCCATCCCGTGGTGCTGCGCCCGGTGTCGAGCGAGGACGCGATGACCGCGGACTGGACACGCGTGCCCTACGACACGCTCGCCCGGATCTCGAACCGGATCACCAACGAGGTCGACGAGATCAACCGCGTCGTCCTCGACGTCACCTCGAAGCCCCCGGGCACCATCGAGTGGGAGTGAGCGGACTCCGCTGAGCTCCGACCGGCGGCCGAGGCTCAGAACCTCCGGGGCCGAGCGGGAGCCCCGGTCGGCCGGTGGAAGGGCCGGGAGTGGCCGGAATACTCTCCTGAACACTGTTCAGGTACGCTGTTCCGAGACCAGCGTCCGAACAGGAGAACCCCCATGCCCGACACCACCACCGCACCCGCCCCGAGCTCCGGCACCGCCCAGCGCGGCTGGCGCGCCGCCGATCTCGCTCTCGTCGCGGTGTTCGCCGCGCTCGTCGCCGTATTCGCCGCCCTGCCCCCGATCCCGGTCGGCGGCGCGGGCGTGCCGATCACCCTGCAGACCCTGGCGCTCGCCCTGTGCGGCCTGTGCCTGGGCCCGCTGCGCGGATTCGCGGCAGCCGCGCTCTACGTCGTGCTCGGCCTCGTCGGGCTGCCGATCTTCTCCGGGTTCTCCGGCGGCCTCGGCGTGCTCGCCGGCCCGTCGGCCGGCTACATCGTCGCCTTCCCGTTCTTCGCCCTCGGCTGCGGGCTCGTCGCGAAGTTCGCCCTCGCCCGGCTGCGCGGCCCCAAACTCTGGCTCGTCCTCAGCCTCGGCGCGCTCCTCGTGAGCTTCCTCGTCGTCCACCCGCTCGGCATCCTCGGGATGTCGGTCAACCTCGGCGTCGGACTGCCGGAGGCGCTCGTCTTCGACATGCCGTTCTGGCCCGGGGACGTGGTGAAGAACCTCGTCGCCGGAGCTCTCGCGGCCACCGTCCACCGCGCCTTCCCGCAGCTCCTCGGACGCCGGTGATCGCACTCGACGCAGTGGGGGTCGGCATCCGGGACACGGGCGCCGACTCCCGCACGCCGGTCCACCGGCAGATCCTCCACGACATCACCCTGCGCCTCGACGCGCCGGTGGTGAGCATCATCGGGGCGAACGGCTCCGGCAAGTCGACGCTGCTCCAGCTCCTCAACGGCCTCGTCCTGCCGGACACCGGCCGGGTGCGCGTCGACGGCCTCGACCCGGTGACCCACGGGCCCGAGGTGCGCCGCCGCGTGGGCTTCGTGTTCACCGACCCCGCCGCCCAGCTCGTCATGCCCACCGTCATCGAGGACGTCGAGCTCTCCCTGCGCCGCAGCGTCCGCCGGCCGGGCCCGCGACGGGAGCGGGCGCTGGCCGTGCTCGCCGAGCTCGGCGTCGCCGACCTCGCCGAGCGCAGCGTCTACGAGCTCTCCGGCGGGCAGCGCCAGCTCGTCGCACTCGCCTCCGTGCTCGCCGTCGACCCGCGGATCCTCGTGCTCGACGAACCGACCACCCTCCTCGACCTCCGCAACCGCGAACTCCTCCGCGACACCTTGGACGGGCTCGTCGCCCGGCGCGGGATGCGGCTCGTCGTCTCCACCCACGACCTCGAGGTCGCCGCCGACGCCGCGCACACCGTGCTCATCGCCGACGGCCGGGTCTCCGCCGAGGGGCCGCCCGCCGAGGTCATCGCCGAGTACCGCCGGCAGGCCGCGGGAGACCGCGAGGTCAGGCCGTGAAGCGCCGGCAGCAGTTCCTCGGCCGGTACCAGCCCGGCGACGGGTGGCTGCACCGGACCCCGGCCGGGGCGAAGTTCGCCGGCCTCGCCGCGCTCAGCCTCGTCGTGCTGCTCGCACGCAGCCCGTGGGCGAGCCTCGCCGCGCTCGGCCTCGTGCTGCTGCTCGGGGCGAGCGCGCGGATCCCGCTGCGCGCACTCGTGTCGCCGGTGCGGCGGGTGTGGCTCATCATCGCGTTCATCGTCGTGTTCCACCTCGTGTTCTCCGACCCCGTCACGGCGCTGCGGGTGGTGTCGACGATCCTCGCCTGCGTCCTCGCCGCGGGCCTCCTCATGCTCACCACCCCGGTGACCGGGCTGCTCGCGGTGTTCGCCGCGCTCGCCCGGCCGCTCCGGGCGTTCGGCGTCGACCCCGACCGGGTGGCGCTCACCGCCGCGCTCATGGTCCGCAGCCTGGCCTACCTCGCCGACCTCACCGCGGTGACCGGGGACTCCGCGCGCGCCCGCGGCCTCGAGCGCAATCTGCGCGCCCGCACGGTGCCGGTGCTGCTCGGCGCGGTGAAGTACGCCACCGACACCGGTCGTGCCCTCGATGCCCGCGGCCTCGGCGACCCCGACCCCGAACGCCCCTGACGCACCAGACGCACCTGACGCAGCCGTAGCCCATTCATCCGCAGCAGCCTCGTCCGCAGCAGGCTCATCGACCTGCCGTTTCTGCTCGATCGCCACGTCGACCTGCCGTTTCTGCTCGAGATCCGGGCCGCAGATCGAGCACGAGTGACAGCTCGATGGATGGGCCGAGCACACGTGACAGCTCGATGGGTTCGGTCGATGCGACGCTCAGCCGATGTGGCGGAGGAAGCGCTCGGGGCTGTCGAGGAACAGCCGCCAGTCCTGCACGAGCCGCAGGTCGTCGTAGCTGCTCGCGCGCAGCCCCCACTCGCCGACCTCGTAGAGCCGTGCCCCGGGGAGCGCAGCGAGGATCGGCGAGTGCGTCGACAGGATCACCTGGGAGCCCGCCGCGACCGCCTCGCGCAGCACGCCGATGAGGGCGAGGCAGCCGGGCAGCGACAGCGCCGACTCCGGCTCGTCGAGGAGCCACAGCCCGGTGACCGACGCACGGCTGGTGATGTAGTCGAGGAACGACTCGCCGTGGCTCTGTTCGTGGAGGCCCGCGTCCCCGCCGCCGAGCGACTCGAGGTACGTGAAGTGGCTGTGCATGGTCTCCGCGCGGAGGAACACCCCGCGCTTCGAGGCACCGGCGCCGCGCACGAGCTGGAGGTGCTCGGCCAGGGGCGACTCCGTGGGGCGGCTGGCGTGGCGGGCGGTATGCGTGCCGCCCTCGGGGTTGAGCCCGAAGGCGCCGGCGATCGCCTCGACGAGCGTCGACTTGCCGGCCCCGTTGTCGCCGACGAGCACGGTCACGGGCCCGAGGTCGAGGCCCTCGTCGAGGAGCTGCCGCACCGGGGCGAGGGTCGCCGGCCACACCGTGCGCGCGAGCGGAGCGCGGCGGTGCTCCTCGATGCGGCGGACCGGCAGCCGGCTGAACTCCTCCATGCCCCCACTGTCGCACGCCGCACGGACGCACGCTGCACGAACGTGCACCGGAGGCGCCGGCCGCCGTGCAGACCCTGCGTACGGCCGTCGACCTGCCACTTCTGCTCGAGATCCGGGCCGCAGATCGAGCGCAAATGACAGTTCGACGGGGAGATCGAGCACGAGCGACAGCTCGACACGGCTCCGACTCGACGGCCCGCGGCGGCTCGAGCTCAACCCACGCGCCTGCTCAACCAACGCGCCTGCTCAGTCCATGCTCCGGCTCAGCCCATGCTCCGGCTCAGCCCACGCGCTCCTGGGCCCAGCGGGGCGCACCGGAGTACGAGCGGCCGATGACCTGCGGCGCCGGGTTCTCGATCGCATGTGCGTAGTGGCCCACGAGCTGGGAGCACACGCTCTTCCACGTCCGGCCGAGCACCGTCGCCCGCGCGGTGGCTCCGAACGCCAACCGCTTCGACTCGTCGCCGGTGAGGTCGCGCACGTGGTCGCGCATCGCGGCGAGGTCGCCGGGCTCGTACAGCCAGCCGGTGCGCGAGAAGTCGACGAGGTCGAGCGGGCCGCCGCGGGCCGGCGCGACGACCGGCACGGCCGAGGCCATCGCCTCCTGGATCGTCTGGCAGAAGGTCTCGAGCTCGCCGGGGGACACCATGACGTCGAAGCCGGCGACGGCCTGGGCGAGTGCGTCCCCGCCGAGGAACCCGGTGAAGTGCGCCGCGGGCAGGAGCTGTTCGAGGCGGCGGCGCTGCGGTCCCTCGCCGACGACGACGAGCCGGATGCCGGGCAGGTCGGCGAGCGCGCGGAGGTCCTCGACCTGCTTCTCCGCGGCGAGCCGGCCGACGAACCCGACGATCTTCTCCCCGCCCGGCGCCATGCGGGCGCGCCACTGCGCGCACCGGTGCGTGGGGTCGAACCGGGTGGAGTCCACCCCGCGCGCCCACAGGCGGATGTTGTCGACGCCGTGGTCCTCGAGCTGGGCGACGGTGTAGGTCGACGGGGCGAGGGTGAGCGAGGAGTGCTGATGGATGTTGCGGACGTGGTTCCACAGCATCGCCTCGATCCCGCGCATGCCGTAGCGCGCGGCGTAGGCGGGCACCTCGGTCTGGTAGACCGCGACGGACGGCAGCCCGAGGTCCTGGCAGGCGAGCGCGGCCCGCCAGCCGAGGACGAACGGCGAGGCGAGGTGCACGACATCGGGTTCGAAGTCCTCGAGCAGGCGGCGGATCCGGGGCACTCCGCCCGGCGCCACCCGGACCTTGCGGTACTTCGGCATCGCGAAGGACGGCACCCGCACCACACGGGCCCCGGCGACGGAGCGGGGGCGGTCATGGCGGGACCCGGGGGAGATGACGAGCACCTCGTCCCCGCGCTCGGCGAGGTGGTCGAGGACGCGCAGCAGACTGTGCGTGACCCCGTTCATCTGGGGCAGGAACGATTCAGCGGCGATAGCGACTCTCACGCTCCCCGACTCTCGCAGGCGTCGGTGACCGGCAGCGCCCCCGCGGGTGACGCGTCGACCAATCCGAGACGACATCCTGGGGCCGAACCGACCTCCAGGTGGCCGGCGCATGCTGCGCAGATGGCCGAATGTCCTCCCCGTGCTGCCCGAACGACGTCCGGGAGGACAGGGAGTGAACCGGGGGTAAACTGGCGCTCGGCGGAGCAGAACGACCGGTCCGCCCGGGTCCGCAGGGTGACGACCGTGCGGCACCCGTCGAGCACGACCATGAGGAAGCACTGCAGTGGATTGGGTGATGATCACGGTCGCCGTCGCGGGTCTCGCGGCGGCGGGCTCGGTGCTGGTGCGGCTGCTGCTGCGGTACAACCAGCTCAGCCTCGCGGCCGACCTGTGCGCCGAGGGGCGCCGTCAGCTCACCGCCGACATCGCCGACCGGCACATCCTCATCCCGCCCTTCGTCGAGGCGACCCGCTCGCGCCTCGGGGACGTTCCCGCACTCGACGAGCTCACCACCGCGTTCGCGACCGCCCGCCGCAGCCTCGACGCCGGCGAGTGCGACCGGATCGGTGCCGCCGAGGAGGCCCTCACCGAGGCCACCGCCGGGCTGGCCGCAGCCGTGCACGGCGAGCTCCGCGGCGCCGCGGTCCCGCCCCCGGGTTCGCAGGAGGAGTCCGTGACGGAGACCCTGCGCTACCTCTACAGCCAGATCATCGCGATCGAGGGCAGGATCGCCGCCGCCGCCCGCTACTACAATCGCAACGTGGACCGCTTTCACGAACGCCGCGCCCTCCCGCTGTCCGCCCCGCTCCGCGGCTTCTTCCGCCCCTGCGAGCCCATCCGCTACTCCGACCTCACCCTCGACCCGCTCGACTCCTCCGAGGACGCGCTGCGGGTGATCGACGAGGACTACCGGCCCGGTCGGCTCAGCGAGGAGCTGTGACCCGGTTCCGGGTCGAGCTCGGGTACCGCGGCACCGGATTCCACGGCTGGGCGACCCAGCCGGGCCTGCGCACGGTGCAGGGCAGCCTCGAGGCTGCGCTCGCCACCGTCTGCGGGGAGCCCGTCCGCACCGTCGTCGCCGGGCGCACCGATGCCGGGGTCCACGCCCGCCGCCAGACCGTCCACCTCGACCTCACGGACCCCGCGCTCGTGCGCCTCCGGGGCCGCTCCGACCGGCCCACCGGGGTCGCGCTCGCCAGCCGGCTGCGCGGCGCGCTGCGACACCTCGCCTGCCCCGACGTCGTCGTCCACACCGCGGCCGAGGTGCCCGCCGACTTCGATGCCCGGTTCGCCGCGACCTGGCGCGCCTACACCTACCGGCTGGCCGACGACCGCTCCTTCCACGACCCGCTCGCACTCGACACCACCGTCGCCCATCGCGGCACTCTCGACGAGGCCGCGATGGCCCGGGCGGCCGCGGAGCTGCTCGGCCTCCACGACTTCCTCCGGTTCTGCCGGCCGCGCCCGGACGCGACGACGGTGCGCACGCTCTTCGCCCTCGACCTGGCGCGCGACTCGGACGGGGTGATCGTCATCGGCCTGCGCGCCGACGCGTTCTGCCACCACATGGTGCGCGCGCTCGTCGGAGGGCTCGTCAAGGTCGGCTCCGGGTCCTGGCCGGAGACCCGGCCGGCGGAGCTCCTCGCGCGTGCCGATGCCGGGCAGACCGACCTCGGCCCGATGTTCGTCATGCCCCCGCACGGCCTCGTCCTCGAGGAGGTCGGCTACCCGCCGGCCGAGGAATGGGCCGCCCGGGCCGAACGCACCCGCGCGCGTCGCACCTGACCGCCGGTTCTGCCCGGCCCACGTCTGCCGGTCCAGCGCTATGCGTGCCGACATCCGATCCTCCGTGTTTCATGTGCAATTCATACAGTTTTTCCGATCGCCCGGCCGGATGTGGGGCAGAGTGGACGCAGACCTGACGTTCGTTCGCCCGTGTGCCACCGCGCGGGCCGGATACCGGAAGCAGACACCACATGACCAGACGCATCACCGCTCGGCTCGCGGTCGGCACCGCCGCGGCCGCCGGCCTCGTCCTGCCGCTCGGAGCAGTCCCCGTGCTCGCAGAGGCACCCGCCGGCACGCAGATCCAGCTCCTCGGCATCACCGATTTCCACGGCCGCCTCGACAGCACCGGCGCGAACGTCGCCTCGGTCGTCGAGCGCGAGCGGGCCGCCCACGCGGACATCGGGACCGCGCTGCTGTCGACCGGCGACAACATCGGCGCCTCGACCTACGAGTCGTCCTCCCAGCAGGACACCCCGACGCTCGAGTTCCTCAACGCGATCGGCCTTGACGCGACCGCGACCGGCAACCACGAGTACGACCGCGGGATCGACGACCTCACCGGCCGCGTGAGCGACACCGCGGACTTCCCGCACCTCGCTGCGAACGTCTACACCGAGGGCACGCAGGACGTGGCCCCGGGCCTCGAGTCCCACACGATGCTCGACGTCGAGGGCGTGCGCGTGGCGGTCATCGGCGTCGTCACCGAGGACACCGAGTCCCTCGTCAGCCCCGACGGGATCGCCGGACTCGACTTCGGCGACCCGACCGCCGCCGTCGACCGCGTGGCCGGCGAGCTCGAGGAGCTGCCGGAGGCCGAGCGCCCCGACCTCACCGTCGTGCAGGCGCACCTCGGCCCGAGCGACACCTCGTCCCTCGATGCGGCCGTCGCCTCGAACTCCGAGTTCGGCACGCTCGCCACCGAGGGCCACGAGTCGGTCGACGCGATGTTCTTCGGCCACTCCCACACCGATTTCGCGTTCGAGGCGCCCGTGCCCGGCACCGAGCGCACCCGCCCGCTGCTCCAGTCCGGCTACTACGGCGAGGCGGTCGGACAGCTCGTCCTCACCTCGACCGGGGACGGCACCTGGACCGTCGACACGCAGGAGATCCTGCCCACCGAGGACGTCACCCACGACTCCCCGGTCGTCGATGAGGCCCAGCGGATCATCGACGAGGCCGTCGCGAAGTCGGAGGAGATCGGCTCCGAAGTCGCCGGCACCATCACCGAGGACATCACCCGCGCCTTCACCGACGAGGGCCGTGAGGACCGCGGTGCGGAGTCGACGCTCGGCAACCTCGTCGCCGACGCACTCGCCCAGGGCACCGGGTACTCGCAGCTCGCCCCGGCCGACTTCGGCATCACCAACCCCGGCGGCCTGCGGACCGACCTCAAATGCGACGACCAGTTCGGCAGCGAGGAGCGCTGCGAGGTCACCGTCGGCGAGCTCAACCAAGTGCTGCCCTTCGCCAACGACCACGGCGTCGTGACGCTCACGGGCGCAGACGTCATCGGCCTGTTCGAGGAGCAGTGGCAGCCCGAGGGCGCCTCGCGTCCGTTCCTCCACCTCGGCATCTCCGATGAGCTCGACGTGGTCTACGACTCCGAGGCGGCCCGCGGCGAGCGCGTGCTCTCGGTGCTGGTCGACGGCGAGGAGATCGATCCGAACGCGGAGTACCGCGTCGCGACGCTGAGCTTCCTCGCCGCCGGCGGCGACAACTTCACCTCGTTCGCCAACGGCACCTTCGAGCAGTCGGGACTCACCGACTTCGAGCTGTGGGAGCGCTACTTCAACGAGAACTCACCGATCGGCCCGGACACCGACGAGCGTCAGGCCGACGCCGCGCTCGACATCGTGCACAACGGCACCGCGGAGGTCGGCATCAGCTACTCCGATGACGACTCCGGTGAGTACGTCATCGAGTCGACGAACACCGAGGCTGTCGAAGGGCCGTTCCTCATCACCCTGTCCCTGCCCGAGGGCGTGACCGCCGACTTCGGCGAGCGCGCCGGCGAGCAGCCGAACACCGCGCTCGTCACCGAGCTCCCGGCGGGCGCGGAGATCCCGTTCTCGCTGAGCGGGGGAGAGCCGGGCGAGCACACCTTCACCGCACGGATCACCGCCGACCCGGGGTCGGAGTGGTGGGACGACAACCCGATGCCGCTCGTCCACTCCGCCGAGGCCGCCTACCGGGTGACCGAGGACGACGCCCCCGGTGACGACGACAACGGCGGCGACGACGGGAACGAGGACGACGGGAACGACGACGGGGGCGAGAGCCCGCGGCCGAGCGACCCGGCTCCCGGCCCCGGCGGCGACGACGGCCGCGGTGACGGCGGCAACGGCGGTGACGACGAGCGCGGCGGTCAGGACGACGGTCGCGACGACCGCGCCGACGGATCGCTGCCCCGCACCGGATCCGAGATCGCCGGCGCGCTCGCCGCAGCGCTCGTGCTCCTCATCGCAGGATCGGCAGCCGTCGTGGCAGTGCGGAGGAAGACCGCACAGTGACCCGGCCCTGCTGACCCGCACCGGCTGATCCGGCCCGGCTGATCCGGCCCGGCTGATCCGGCTCGGCTGATTCGGCCCGGCTGATCCGGCCCGGCTGATCCGGCCCGGCTGAACGGCGCAGGCTGATCCGGTCCAGTTGAACGGCACAAGCTGACCCCCGCACCGGTTGATCCGGCTCGGCTGATCGGCGCAGACCGGCTGCCGCACGCCGACGGCTGCACGCCGGTCAGCGAAACGGGCACCGCAGTTCCGGCCTCCTCCCGACCCACCCGGTCGGAAGGGGGCCGGAGTCGTTCGGCGATGGAGCACGCCCGGCCCACCCGCGCGATCCGACATGTTCGACGCGGAAACTCGGAGCGCTAACCCGTCGATGCGGGTGTTTCTGCTCCGGGCGGCTGAATTCAGTCGCATCGGGGCCGACCGGCCGGAGAAACGGGTGCAGTTTGCAGAAAGAGTCGCATCGGCGGGGGAGAAGCCGAGGTCAGTGCTCGGCCTCGTCCGGGCTCCGGATGTCCACAGGGGGCCCGGCGCGCACCTCGTCGCGCCCGCCGGACCATTCGGTGCGGATCGCTTCCGCCTCGACCTGGCCGACGAGGTGGGCGAAGGCGGGGATGATGAAGAGGATGCCGACGGCCGGCACGACGATGCCGGAGTCGTTGATCACCGTGCCCACCGCGAGGAGCACTGCGAGCGAGGCCATCGCGGCGCGCATCATCGGATACCGCCGGTACAGCTCGGGCAGATGCGGGACGGAGAAGCGGCGCGGGCTGAGGATCACCCAGAACACCCCGGCGATGATCACCGGCAGCAGCAGCGTCATCCAGCTCTGAGTGAGGATGTCGATGTTCATCCCGATCTTGCGCATGAGCACCGCGCCGGCCTCCCCGCTGAGGATCGAGTCGAAGAACCGGCCGAAGTGCGTGCGCTGCGCGGCCGGACGCAGCCAGTCGAGCACGAGCACGAGCAGCATGACGAGTCCGGCTGCCCCGGTGATGAGGAGCAGCCGCTTGATCGACAGGCGGACCCCGGCGGCGGCGAGCGCGAGGACTGCGAGGCCGATGATGAGCGTGGGCACGGAGCCGAACTTCGTCCCCAGACCGGGAGTGGCGAGCAGGATGCAGGCGGCGAGCGTCGTGACGAGCACCGTCGTCAGTCGCACCCAGCGATTGCCGATCGCCTGGCACACGACGCCGAGCAGGAACACGAGCGCGGTGCAGAACAGCGCGAGCGCGGAGTTGCCGATGCCGTAGAAGCGCGAGGCGATGAGCAGCGGCTCCCCGAGCAGCGTCGACATCTGCAGCGGCGAGCCGGCGATGACGTCGGCGGCGAGGACGAGCACGGTGGTGGCGGCGACGACGGTGATCGGGCCGAGCACGCGGTCCCGCCACGGTCCCAGCAGACCGAGCAGCGTGAGTGCGAGCGCCCAGCCGGCGAGTGCCGCGAGCATCGCGACGTCCGGGCTCGTCGAGCGCTCCCAGGGGACGAGATTGACGAGGTAGGTCGACACCGGTAGTGCGGCGAAGAACAGGCCCAGGCCGCGCAGCGGGCCGCGCACTCGGTCCATGTCCCGC
Organism: Brevibacterium sp. R8603A2; assembly: GCF_023072605.1. NCBI lineage: Bacteria > Bacillati > Actinomycetota > Actinomycetes > Micrococcales > Brevibacteriaceae > Brevibacterium > Brevibacterium sp. R8603A2. The sequence goes on along the minus strand of NZ_JALLGN010000001.1, from coordinate 124,380 downwards.
CGGCCCACGAGCACCGCGACGACGAGGAGCACGGCGAGGATCGAGGCCATGACCGGGAAGAACCACACCGACAGTGCGGCCTGCGTGGCCACCGCGACCTGCCGGTCGAGCATCTGCTGGTACCGGGCGGGTGCCTCGGCGTCGGAGCCGGTCTCCTCGAGCGGGGCACCGGCGAAGTTGCGCTCCGGCACGGCCGGGGCGTGGCGGACCAGGGTGGGCAGGATGTCGGTGGTCTGCACGAGGCCGGGCTGCTGGGTCGAGGTCGAGGTGAGCACACCGGAGTCGTGGAAGGGGCCGACGACGGCGGAGAACTGCATCGCGCTCGACTCCGACCAGCCGTCGGAGATCGAGGCGACGATGAGCGTGGGAGCGCCGTCGGCGGGGCGGGCACCGGGCTCGGGAGTGTGGACGAGCGCCTCGCGCACCTCACCGATCTGCGCGTCGAGCGCGGTGAGCGAGTACCCCGGTTCGTGGGTGTTGCCGAGGTCGAGCACGGTGAGCGGGTGCTCCGCGGCGGATTCCCCGACCTGCGCGGCAAGGTCCTCGGACACCGGAGCGTAGGAATCGACCCGGCCGTCGGCGCCGGCGGCGGCGATCGCCGCGCCCGGGCCGATCGCGTGGACGTCCGCGATCGCCTCGTGCAGGGTGCCGAGCGGGGCGTCGTAGTTGTCCTGCTCGGCCTGGAGGCGGTAGACGGCCCAGTCGGGCACCCACGACTCGACGGGCTCGCCGGGGTCGCGGCAGATGCGGTGGGCCTCGTCGGCTGCGCGCCGCCCCGAGCCGATCGCCAGCCAGCCGTCGACCGGGCAGCTCGTCGAGCGGACGCTGCGCGGCGTCATCGTGCCGATCGCGCCGTCCTCGACGAGCGACCACAGGTGCGGGGTGAGGTACGGGTCGATCTGTTCGAAGGTCAGGCCGCTCACCCCGACGAACACCGTCGGTCCGGCGACGACCGGGGGGATCGCGTGCGCGGGCGTCCCACCGAGCGCGGACCCGGCCGATGCCGACCCCGGGACTCCGGCTGTCGAGGCAGCGGATCCCTGGGCCCCGGCTGCTGAGGCTGCGGCACCGATGGGCACCGAGGGGTCGGGAGACGCGGGCGCCGCGGCCCACGGCATCCCGGTGAGGAGCGCACCGGTGGCGAGGAGGACGAGGAGCAGCCGGCGGATCATGCACGTCCCCCCGAGGTGCCCTGCGAGCCGGAGCCCGAGGTGCCCCGCACGCCGGCTGCGCCGGCGGCACCCGCCGGCTCGCCGCCCGCATCTTCGGCACCCGCAGGCCCGGCGCCCGCCGCGTGACCGGCCTGACCGGCCTGACCGGCCTGACCGGCATCACCGGCCTGACCGGCATCACCGTCCTCCCGACCCCGACCCAGGCCCCGGCCCGGCACGGTGTCGGCGCACAGCGCGAGGAGCAGCGGGAGGAACATCATCGCGCCGGTGGCCGGGACCGCGATGCCCGAATCGGTGATCGCCCCGCCCACCGCGAGTCCGACGGCGACGGCCAGGAAGCCGGCGTGCAGCGTGGGGTCCGCGAGCACCACGGGAAGCCGCCCCGCCCAGGGCCGGGTGAGGCGGCGGGTGGGGGCGAACCGGGCGAGGTAGGCGAGGAAGAACAGGATCGCGACGACCGCGAGCGGCACGATGACCGCCAGCGCGGGGTTGATGACCATGATGTTGAGGTTCGCCGCGAGCTTCCGGCCGATCACCGTGAACAGCTGGCCGTCGAGAATCTGACCGAAGAAGGCGCCGAAGTGGGAGCGCGCCGCCGGGGGCCGCAGGTAGTCGAGGCCGGCGATGCCGAGGATCGCGGCGAGCGACACCGCGCCGATGAGGGCGAGGCGCCACAGGTTGAGGCGGATCCCGAGGAGCAGCGCGAGGAGGAGGAGGAAGCCGGCGAGCGTGGCGATCGTGCCGCCGAACTTCGCCCCCCACGCCGGATTGCCGAGCGTGGCGACCGAGGCGAGTCCGACGACCGCGACGAGCGCGATCGCCCAGCCGCGCCGGCCGCGTGCGAGCAGCCGGCGCGAGATGATCGCCAGGCCGAGGAACACCGCGACGATGAAGAGCGCCGCGCCCTGGTTGCCGAGCCCGTAGAAGCGTCCGGCGACGATCGGGTTGTAGCCCATGAGCGCGTTGAACTGGAGCGCGGAGCCGAGCGCGATGTCGACGGCGAGCACGACCGCGGTGGTGACGGACACCGCGGCGACCCGCCCGGCGAAGGTGCGCCGCCACGGGCCGGCGACGGCGACCACGAGGAGCGCGGCGGACCCGGCGAGCACCGCCAGGCCGAGCCCGGCGGCCGGTGATCCGAAGCGCGCCCAGGGGAGCAGCCCGGCGAGGAACGAGCCCATGGGGATCACCGCGAGGCCGAGTCCCACCCAGCCGAGGATCCGGTGCACGCGCGCGCTGCCCGCTCGGCCCAGGCGTTCGTGGAGGGTGACGAGGAGCAGCCCTCCGAGAGCGAAGAACAGGAGGTAGTGGAGGACGTCGAGGAGCACGGAGAAGGTCTGCGCGTGCTCGTGGACCGTGGCCGCCTCCGCCGCCGAGGCGCGCAGGGTGTCGAGGCGCTCGGCCGCTGATCCCTCGCCGGGTGCGACGCTCCAGGCGGCGTCGGCGGCCTCCGGCGGGGCCGCCTGACCGGCCACCCGGGTGAGGGCGGCCGAGGCGACGTCGCTGAGCTGGGCGGTGCCGGACTGGCGGGTCGAGGAGCTCGTGAGGATGCCGGCCTCGTAGCTCGGGCCGGCGGCGAGCAGCGCGCGCAGCCGGGAGGGGCTCGAGGTGTCGCCCACCCCGGTGATGACGACGTCGGTGGTCTCGAGGTCGATGTCCTCGAGGTACATGCCGATCCGCTGGTCGATGCGCGCGAGCTGGCTCGCCCCGTCGAGCGCGGTCTCCTGCGGGATCCAGCCGGGGTCACCGACCGCGCCGACGTCGATGAGCGTGAGCACGCAGCCCTCGAGCGGGGTGCCGCCGGGCCCCCAGCGCTCGACCGTGCCCTCCGGCCCGGCGACGGCGTACCCGGCGCCGCGGCCGATCGCCTGCGTGCACCCGCCGGAGTCGCGCACCTGGGCCGCGAGCGCGCCGAGGTCGGCGGTGTAGCCGGAGGCGGCGTTGACGGTGGCGATGCGGTCGAACTCCGGGATCACCGCGTCCTCGACGGGCGCCTCGGGCTCGGTGAGGGCGAGCGGGTCCGGGGAGCTGGAGTCCTCCGCCGCGGCGAGGGCGTCAGCGGCCACCGGGGTGCGGATCTCCGGGCAGGCGGCAGCCGGCCGGGGCGGGACGCGGACGTAGTTCGTCGGCTGGGTCTTCGCCTCGGGCGCCAGCGTGGGCTCGGGCTCATCGGGCTCGACGACGGGGTAGCCGGCCGGTCCGGGCGGCGGAGGGAGCGGCTCGGCCTCCTCGGCGGCCACATCGGGCAGGTCGACGGCACCCGCGCGGGCGCCGGAGCCCAGGGTGAGCCAGCCCGAGGCCGGGCAGGTCGCGGCGGCGAGGCTGCGGACGCTGAGGTTCGCCAGCGCGGCGTCCTCGGTGAAGGCCGCGAGATGCGGGGTCGCCTCGGGATCGATGTCGTCGAAGGTCAGGCCGGAGGCGCCGATGATGACGAGGGACTCCGCGGCGGGAGCAGTCGCGGCGCCGGGCCCCGGGGCACCGGAGGCGAGCGAGGCGCCCTCGCCCGGGCCCGCACCTGGTCTCGCGGCGGCGCCCGAGGCGTGGGCCGCCCCGGGAGAGCCGAGGAGCGCGGCGGCGGCGACGAGCAGCGCGAGCAGCGTCGCGAGCAGCGCCCGCCGGGGTCGGGTGCCGACGCTCCGGCGGGCACCGGGGGAGCTCCTCGGCAGTGTCCGCATCACCTGTCGATTCTACCGAGACCCACCTGAGCATTTGCGTGGACGCGGCTGGCCGAGGTAGATTTGTTTGTCGTTGCGTACGTCCTCTCACGCTCCCCTCAGAAGCCTCTATTCGCGTTGCAGGCAGGTGGGGTCGGGTCAGCCGTGGTCGGTCGTACCGAGCACCGAAGAGCGGTGCGCATCTCCCGTGATCACGGCCTTGTGGAGATGCGAACCTGCCGCTGCTATCCATAGACGAAAAGAAGGCTACTTTGCGTACGTACACCCCCAAGCCCGGCGATGTTCAGCGCCAGTGGCACGTCATCGACGCCACTGACGTCGTCCTCGGTCGGCTTGCCTCGCAGACTGCGAAGCTGCTGCGCGGCAAGCACAAGGTGACTTTTGCACCGAATGTCGACTCGGGTGATTTCGTGATCATCATCAACGCCGACAAGGTTGCGCTGACCGGCGCGAAGCTCGAGAAGAAGCGCGCCTGGCGCCACTCGGGCTACCCGGGCGGCATCAAGAGCATCAGCTACTCCGAGCTCCTGGCCAAGGATCCCGAGCGCGCGGTCGAGAAGGCCGTCGCCGGCATGGTCCCCAAGACCCGCCTCGGTCGTGCCCAGATGCGGAAGCTCAAGGTGTACGCGGGTGCCGAGCACCCGCACGCCTCGCAGAATCCGCAGCCGTACGAGATCAGCCAGGTCGCGCAGTAAGCGCCCCGGCAGCAACGAACTTACCGAGGAGAACCGTGGCTGATACCACCAATGATGTCGAACTGACCGAATATTCCACCGAGACCCCGGCTTCGGCCGGTCTGGGCGAAGCCGTGGCCGGTGGCCGGGGCCAGTCCCTGACCGCCCCCGGCGCCGCCGTGGGCCGTCGCAAGCAGGCCATCGCCCGCGTCCGCCTGGTGCCCGGCACCGGCGAGTGGCTGATCAACGGCCGCGACCTGGAGACCTACTTCCCGAACAAGCTGCACCAGCAGCTCGTCAACGAGCCCTTCCGCCTGCTCGACCTCGAGGGCCGCTTCGACGTCCACGTGCGCATCAAGGGCGGCGGACCTTCGGGTCAGGCCGGTGCCGTGCGCCTGGGCATCGCTCGGTCGCTCAACGAGATCGACCGCGACAACAACCGCGCCGAGCTCAAGAAGGCCGGCTTCCTCACCCGTGACGCCCGCGTCCCGGAGCGCAAGAAGGCCGGACTCAAGAAGGCCCGCAAGGCGCCGCAGTTCTCGAAGCGCTGATCGCACTTCCGGTGTCTGCGCCCAACACGGCCTGACCGCGCTCAAGCCCTCGGACCCCGCGTCCGAGGGCTTGAGTCGTATCCGGACCCGGTACCGGCAGCGATTCCCTCCGGCGTACGACCGGGCAGGTGCTCCACCGCCCGGCACCGCCCGGCACTGCCCGGACCGGCGCTCCCGAACCACCTGTATCCCGACCGACCACGAGGAACCCATGTCCCGTCTCTTCGGAACCGATGGTGTCCGCGGCCTCGCGAACACCGACATCACCGCCGCGCTCGCGCTCGACCTCGCCGAGGCCGGTGCGCGGGTGCTCGCCGGACCCGCCCGTGAGGGTGAGCCGCGGCCCTTCGCGATCGTCGGGCGCGACACCCGCGCCTCGGGCGAGTTCCTCGCCTCGGCCGTCGCCGCCGGCATCGCCGCCGCCGGGGTCGATGTGCTGCTCGTCGGCGAGCTGCCCACCCCGGGCGTGGCGCACGTGGTGAAGAACTCCGGAGCGGACTTCGGTGTCGTCCTCTCCGCCTCGCACAACCCGATGCCGGACAACGGCATCAAATTCTTCGCCCGCGGGGGCACCAAGCTCGACGACGCGCTCGAGGACCGGATCACCGAGCTGCTCGGCCAGGACTGGGACCGCCCGACCGGTGCCGCGGTGGGTCGGATCTCCTGCTTCCCCGCCGCCGTCGACGAATACGTCGAATACCTCGTCGACCGGCTCAACGGCGAGCGCGAGGCGCCCCTGTCCGGGCTCACCGTCGTCGTCGACTGCGCCCACGGCGCGGCGAGCGTCGTCGGCCCGGCCGCGCTGCGCCAGGGCGGGGCCGAGGTCATCGTCACCGCCGCCGAGCCCGACGGCTACAACATCAACGACGGGGTGGGCTCGACCCACATCGCCGGCCTCGCCGAGGCCGTGACCGAGCACAACGCCGACCTCGGCGTCGCCTTCGACGGCGACGCCGACCGCTGCCTCGCCGTCGATGCGCTCGGCCGGGTGGTCGACGGCGACCAGATCATGGGCATCCTCGCCCTCGGCCTCCACGAGGACGGCACGCTCGCCCGCGACACCCTCGTCACCACGGTGATGTCGAACCTCGGGCTGCGCCTGGCGATGGAGAAGGCCGGGATCGCCACCGTGCAGACGAAGGTCGGGGACCGCTACGTGCTGGAGAAGATGCTCGCCGAGGGCTTCAACCTGGGCGGCGAGCAGTCCGGGCACCTGCTCATGCTCGACCACGGCACCACCGGCGACGGCGTGCAGACCGCCCTGCACCTCATGGACCGGATGGCCCGCACCCGCCGCTCGCTCGCGGATCTCGCCGCGGAGATCCCGCGCCTGCCGCAGGTGCTCATCAACGTCAAGGGCGTCGACAAGACGAACACCGACCATCCGGTCGTCGCCGCCGAGGTGTCCGCCGTCGAATCCGAGCTCGGGCGCACCGGCCGGGTGCTGCTGCGGGCCTCGGGCACCGAACCGCTCATCCGCGTCATGGTCGAGGCCGAGACCGAGGAGACCGCTCAGGTCCAGGCCGAGCGGCTCGCCTCCGTCGTCCGCGACGAACTGGCACTCTGAGGGCGCATGATGACGAGGGACCCGGCAGGCGCGCCCGATCCCGGTGCGACCGGCGACGGCGCGTCCGCTCCCGGGATGCCGGGCGACGGGGCCGGGCGGACCGGCCGTCCGCTCGCCCGGCCGGCGCGCGTCGGCCGGATCGCAGGCGCCCTCACCGCCGTGGCGACCATGCTCGTCGCTGGACTCACGCTGCTCGTCGGACTCGCCGACGGCCTGCCGTTCGTGCTCGGCTGGTTCGCCGACGCCACGCTCCTCGTCCTCGTCATGGGCGGGATCGCGACGCTCGGGAACCTCCTCGTCGGGGCGCTCGCCTGGCGCTCGGAGACCTCCGCCGCGCAGCGTGACCGCAGGCCGGTGCGCACCTGGCCGCTCGTCGGCTTCGTCGCACTCACCATGCCGATCGTCGTCTACGTCGTCGCGGTGATCATCACCCAGCCGGTCTCGCTCGTCCTCCTCATCGGGCTGCTCCTCGTGTGCCTGCCCGCCGCGGCACTGCTGGCCGCCGTGGCCCGCCTGCTGCGCTGAGGCGCCGACCACCGGCGCGCGCCCGCCCGCGCAGGCGGCCGGGGCGGGACCACGCATCGGGTCACCGCGCGCCGCCGCTTTCGCAGCGTGACCGGCCGCATGCTCAGCTGCGGGCTCAGTCATGTGGCCGGCTCAGCCGTTGAGCATCCCCGACATCGTCTCCCGCATGCGCCGGCTCGCCGCGTTGAGCCCGACGACGGTGACCTCGGTCCCGCGCTCCTCGTACTTCGTCGTCACCGAGTCGAGGGCGGCGATCGTCGAGGCGTCCCACAGGTGCGAGCGGGTGAGATCGATGACGACGTGGGCGGGGTCCTCGGCGTAGTCGAACATCGTGTAGAGGTCGTTCGAGGAGGCGAAGAACAGCTCTCCCTCGACGGTGTACGTCGCCGTCGGGACCCCGTCGACCTCGGCGAGCTCCCGGTCGACGCGCACGAGGTGGGCCACCCGGTTGGCGAAGGCGATCATCGCGATGACCACGCCGAGCACCACCCCGATCGCGAGGTTGTGCGTCCACACGGTGGCGACGACGGTGACGAGCATGACCGCGGTCTCCGACTTGGGCATCCGGCGCAGGGTGCGCGGGTCGATCGAGTGCCAGTCGAAGGTCGCCCAGGACACGAAGACCATGATCGCGACGAGCGCGGCCATCGGAATGAGTGCGACGACGTCGCCGAGCACGACGACGAGGACGAGCAGGAAGACGCCGGCGCAGAACGTCGAGATCCGGGTGCGCGCACCGGAGGCGCGGACGTTGATCATCGTCTGCCCGATCATCGCGCAGCCGCCCATCCCGCCGAACAAGCCGGTGACGATGTTCGCCACGCCCTGGCTCCAGGACTCCCGGGTCTTGTCCGAGCGGGTGTCGGTGATGTCGTCGACGAGCTTCGCCGTCATGAGCGACTCCATGAGCCCGACGAGCGCCATCGCGAGCGCGTAGGGCGCGATGATCTGCAGGGTCTCGAGCGTGAGCGGCACCTCGGGGACGAACAGGGTCGGCAGCGAGTCGGGCAGCTCGCCCTTGTCGCCGACGTCCGGGACGTCCCAGCCGAAGGCGAGGACGAGCCCGGTGAGCACGACGATCGCGACGAGCGGTGCGGGCACGATCGAGGTGAGGCGCGGCAGGAGGAACACGATGGCGAGCGCGAGGGCGAACAGCGGGTAGACGAGCCAGGGGACGCCGATCAGCTCGGGCACCTGGGCGATGAAGATGAGGATCGCGAGCGCGTTGACGAAGCCGACCATGACCGAGCGCGGGATGAAGCGCATGAGGCGGGCGGCGCCGAGCACGGCGAGGAGGATCTGGAACACCCCGGCGAGCAGCACGCAGGCGATGAAGTAGTCCATCCCGTGCGAGGCGACGAGGGGCGCGATGACGAGTGCGACGGCGCCGGTGGCCGCGGAGATCATCGCCGGCCGGCCGCCGAGGATCGCGGTCGTCACCGCCATGGTGAAGGAGGCGAACAGGCCCACCCGCGGGTCGACCCCGGCGATGATCGAGAAGGCGATCGCCTCCGGGATGAGTGCGAGGGCGACGACGAGCCCTCCGAGCACCTCGGTCCGGAGCCAGGCCGGCCGGCGCAGGGTCGCGCGCACGCTCTGCCGCTCCTCCGGCGTGGACGCGGGGCGGGTCGGGGTGGCGGGCATGAGGCTCCTCGGGCACGGAAAGGGGTGAGCGGTGGGCCGCGGCGGGCAGGTGCCCGCGAGCGCGCTGTGCGCGGGCGGGACCCGGCGTCCACTCTATCCCCGCGCCCTCACCGCCCGGACACGGGATGCCGGGGCCGCGCCGGCACCCACCCGGGGCTCACTCCTGGGAGGCGAACTGGGTCTCGTAGAGCTCGGCGTAGCGTCCGCCGGCGGCGAGCAGCTGCTCGTGGGTGCCGCGCTCGGCGATCCGCCCGCCCTCGATGACGAGGATCTCGTCCGCGCTGCGGACGGTCGACAGCCGGTGGGCGATGACGAGCGCGGTGCGGCCCTCCATCGCCTCGGCGAGCGCCTGCTGGATCGCCGCCTCGTTCGTCGAGTCGAGCGCTGAGGTCGCCTCGTCGAGGACGACCACCGGGGGAGCGGCGAGGAGCAGCCGGGCGATGGTGAGGCGCTGGCGCTCGCCGCCGGACAGCCGGTAGCCGCGCTCGCCGATCACCGTGTCGATGCCGTCGGGGAGCTCGGCGATGACCTCCTCGAGTCGGGCACGCCGGATCGCGTCGGCGAGCTCGGACTCGGTGGCGTCGGCCCGGGCGAGGAGCAGGTTGTCGCGGATCGACTCGTGGAAGAGGTGCCCGTCCTGGGTCACCATGCCCACGGTCCGCTTGAGGGTGTCGAAGCTCAGGTCCCGCACATCGGTCCCGCCGATGAGCACCGCACCGCCGGTGACGTCGTAGAGGCGGGGCAGCAACGAGGCGATCGTCGACTTGCCGGCCCCGGAGCTGCCGACCAGCGCCACCGTGGACCCCGGTGACACGGTGAAGTCGATCCCGTGGAGCACCTCGGTGCCGGCCCGGTGGTCGAGCACGGACACGTCCTCGAGGCTGGCCAGCGACACCTCGGCGGCGGACGGGTAGGCGAAGCGGACGTCGCGGTAGGCGACGCTCACCGGGCCCGGCGCGAGCGGGGTGGGCTCCGCGGCCTCGGTGAGCAGTGGCCGGAGGTCGAGCACCTCGAACACCCGCTCGAAGCTCACGATCGCGCTCATGATGTCCATCCGCGCGTTGGCGAGCATGGTGAGCGGGGTGTAGAGGCGGGTCAGGAGCATCGCGAGCGTGACGACCTGGCCGGCGTTGAGGTTGCCGAGCACCGCCTGGATGCCGCCGAGGCCGTAGACGAGGGCGAGCGCGAGCGCGGAGACGAGGGTGAGTGCGGTGACGAAAGTCGTCTGGAGCATCGCGGTGCGCACCCCGATGTCGCGCACCCGGCCGGCGCGGTCGGCGAACTCGCGGGACTCGGTGTCCGGGCGGCCGAACAGCTTGACGAGGGTGGCCCCGCCGGCGGAGAACCGCTCCGTCATGCGCGTCGACATCGCGGCGTTGTGGTTCGCGGCCTCGTGCTGGAGGAGCGCGAGCTTCCCGCCGAGCATCCGGGCGGGGACGAGGAAGATCGGCAGGAGGAGGAGGGAGAGCAGGGTGACCTGCCAGGAGATCGTCACCATGACGCCGACGGTGAGGACGAGGGAGACGATGTTCGACACGACCCCGGAGAGCGTGTTGGAGAAGGCGCGCTGGGCGCCGATGACGTCGGTGTTGAGGCGGGACACGAGCGCGCCGGTGCGGGTCCGGTTGAAGAACGCGATCGGCAGGGTCTGCACGTGGTCGAACACCGCGGTGCGGAGGTCGAAGATCAGGCCCTCGCCCACCCGGGAGGACAGGTAGCGGTTGATGAGGCCGAGGCCGGCGTCGAGGATCGCCAGGCCGGCCATCGCGATCGCGATCCACATGATCACCGAGATCGGGCCGCCGCCGGTGATCGCGTTGACGACGTCGCCGGCGAGGATCGGGGTGATGACGCCGATGACGGAGACGAGGACGGACACGACGAGGAAGCCGATGAGCTTGGCGCGGTGCCGGGAGGCGAAGCCGAAGATCCGGCGCACGGTGGCCCGCGAGATCTTGCCGGAGCCCTTGGCCGAGGTGGAATGGGAGCCGATGGTGCGCCGCATGATCATGTGCGTCGAGGGCATGCTCATTGGAGCCTCCTGGGGTGCAGAGGGGAGTCGGTGGTGCCGGGGGTCGTGGTTCCGAGTGTCGTGGTTCCGGCACTGGGAGTACCGAGGCCGGGAATGCCGGTGCCGGAAGTGCTGGTCCCGCGGCTGCCGGCTCCGGACGTGCTGGTGCCGGGGCTGATGGCTCCGAAGGTGCTGGTGCCGGGGGTGTGGCGCGCGGCCCGCCGGGCGGCGCGACCCGTGGCGGGACGGCCGGCGTGCGAGGCTGGACTCGCGGCGGGCCGAGCACGACATCGGTATCAACCGGCGGCTCCGCGGATTTGTTCCCCGGGCTGTGCTCGACTGCACTGTGCTCGACTGCCCGGGCTGTGCTCGACTGCACTGTGCTCGATGGGTTGCGCTCGATGGATTTGCACTCGTCAGCACTGCACACCTCGGCACTGCATACCTCGGCACTGTGCGTGTCGGTGCTGTGCGTGTCGGTGCTGTGCACCGCGGCGGCAGGCGCTCCGGAACCGGGCACCAGAGAGGTGTCCGGCCGTCCACGCGCCGTCGTTCCGGTGCCGCATCAGTGCGGATACCGGCGGGTATCCGCACTGAGGTGACCCCGCAGTCAGAGAACCGCACTGGATCGCGCCCGGACCGGGCAGACCGCACTGGAGCGGCCTCGGAACCGGGCGGCAGTCGTCGGACGGGGTGCCGCGGCTCGCGTGCGGGGGTGCTCAGAGCTTGCGGAGGCGGATCCGGCGGATCTCGTGGTCGGCGGCCTTGTGCATGATGAGGTCGGCGCGGCCGCGGCTGGGCAGCACGTTCTCCCGGAGGTTCGGGGCGTTGATCGAGCCCCAGATCTCCCCGGCGAGGGTCCGCCCCTCCTCCTCGCTCAGCCGGCTGTAGCGGTGGAAGTACGAGTCGGGGTCCTGGAACGCGCCGTGCTTGAGCTTCATGAAGCGCGCGATGTACCAGTCGCGGATGTCCGAGGTCCGTGCGTCGACGTAGATCGAGAAGTCGAAGTAGTCGCTCACCGACATGCCCACCCGGCCGTCGGGGCGGGGGCGCGCCGGCTGCAGGACGTTGAGGCCCTCGACGATGAGGACGTCGGGGGAGCGCACGGTGATCTGCGCGCCGGGCACGATGTCGTAGGTGTGGTGGGAGTAGACCGGTGCCCGCACCTCGGGCGCCCCGGACTTCACCGCGGACAGGAAGCGGAGCAGCGCGCGACGGTCGTAGGACTCCGGGAAGCCCTTGCGGCCGCTGAGCCCGCGGCGCTCGAGCTCTGCGTTGGGGAACAGGAAGCCGTCGGTGGTGAGGAGCTCGACGCGCGGGGTGTCGGGCCAGCGGGCGAGCATCTCGCGCAGCACGCGCGCCGTCGTCGACTTGCCCACCGCCACGGAGCCGGCGACGCCGATGACGAAAGGCGTGCGCCGCGGTGCCGGGTCCCGGCCGTCGGCGCGGAGCGGGGCGAAGAACTCACGGGTCGCCTCGTGCTTCTGGCCTCGTGCGGAGACGTAGAGGTTGAGGAGGCGGGAGACCGGGAGGTAGATCGTGGCGACCTCGTCGAGGTCGATCGTCTCGCCGAGGCCGCGGAGCCGCTCGATGTCCTGCGCGGTGAGCGGCAGCGGCATGGTCTCCGCGAGCTTCGACCACGACTCCCGGTCGAACTCGCGGAACGGCGAGGCGAAGGATTCGAGGTCCGCGCGCGGGCGGGCGGTGTGGAGGCCCGCTAGCCGACGCGCCGGATCGAGGTCGGGGCTGTCGCCGCTGCGGGACCCGGCGGAGCGGTCGCTCGACTGCGCGGTGCGGTCCGGCTGCGCGGCACTGCCGAGCTGCACTGCAATGCCCGACTGCGAGGTGCGGTCCGGGTGACCGACGCCGTCGAGTCGGTCGCCGCTGTCCGGCCGGTCGGTGTCCGCGGAGCGCTCGCCTGTGTCGGCGGCGCGCGCGGACCCGGCGGAGTGGCTGTCAGGCGCGGATTCGGTCTCCTGGGACATTGTGCCATTGTGTCACGGGCCACTCCGGTCCTCGCCGACAGGCCCACCTGTCGAACTCCGCGGTGCAGGGAAGCCGGCCTGCTCACGCTCGCCGACCCTGAGCGTCTGCGCGTACTCGCCGGCGCGATCCTCGCCGAGATCGTGCCGGCCGAGCAGGACCTCGCCGCCACCTCGGCCCAGAACCCGGCCCAGGGGCACGCCGCCCCGGCCCCCGCCTTCCAGATCACCCCCCTCCACCGGTGTCCTCGTCGGGCAGGTCCGCGAACCCATCGCCTCCCAGCGGTTCATCGCCGGCGACCTCGACGCCGACCGCGGAGGTCGTGCTCGGCGAGGCCACTGGCTGGGGCATGCGGCTCGGCGACGACCGCGCCGCCGCCCTGTCCCAGGCCGTGCTCCGCGGCGGGGACCGGACCGCGGACATCATCGAGCTCGCGCGCCGCTGACGACGCGCAGTGAGCGCGCTCATGCTCGATTCGGCGATGACTCGGTAGAGTACTCCCCATGTGCGGAATCGTAGGTTTTGTCTCGTCGTCCACCCCTGAGACCGCAGGGCACGGCGCCCTCGACGTCGTCATGGCCGGACTCACCCGGCTCGAATACCGCGGATACGACTCCGCAGGCGTCGCCCTGGTGACTGCCGACCACGCGCTCGCGAGCGCCAAGAAGGCCGGCAAGCTCAGTGCCCTGCGCGATGAGCTCGAGGCGCACCCGCTGCCCGAGGCGATGACCGGCATCGGTCACACCCGCTGGGCCACCCACGGCGGGCCCACCGACGCCAACGCCCACCCGCACCTCGCCGACGGCGGGAAGCTTGCGCTCATCCACAACGGCATCATCGAGAACTTCGCGAGCCTCAAGGCCGCACTCAAGGATGAAGGCGTGGAGTTCGAGTCGGAGACCGACACCGAGGTCGCAGCCCACCAGCTCGCCAAGAACTACCGCGCCAGCGGCGACCTCGCCCAGGCGATGCGCGAGACCGCGAAGCAGCTCGAGGGCGCCTTCACGCTGCTCGCCGTGCACGCCGACCTGCCCGGCACCGTCGTCGCCGCGCGCCGCAACTCCCCGCTCGTCATCGGCCTGGGCGAGGGGGAGAACTTCCTCGGCTCCGACGTCGCCGCGTTCATCGACTACACCCGCAAGGCGCTCGAGATCGGCCAGGACGAGGTCGTCACCATCACCCCGGACTCCGTCCTCATCACCGACCTCGAGGGCAGCGAGGTCGCCGGCGAGCCCTTCGAGGTCGACTGGGACACCGCGGCGGCGGAGAAGGGCGGCTTCGACTCCTTCATGGACAAGGAGATCCACGACCAGCCGCAGGCCGTCCACGACACCCTGCTCGGCCGGATGGACGCCTCCGGCAAGCTCGTCCTCGACGAGATGCACGTCGACGAGACCGTCCTCAAGTCGATCGACAAGATCGTCGTCATCGCCTGCGGCACCGCCGCCTACGCCGGCCAGGTCGCGAAGTACGCGATCGAGCACTGGTGCCGGATCCCCACCGAGGTCGAGCTCGCCCACGAGTTCCGGTACCGGGACCCCGTCGTCACCGAGAAGACCCTCGTCGTCGCCGTCTCCCAGTCCGGGGAGACCATGGACACGATCATGGCCGTGCGCCACGCCCGCGAGCAGGGTGCGAAGGTCATCGCGATCTGCAACACCTTCGGCTCGACGATCCCGCGCGAGTCCGACGCCGCTCTCTACACCCACGCCGGCCCTGAGATCGCGGTGGCCTCGACCAAGGCGTTCCTGTCACAGGTCGTCGCCTGCTACCTGCTCGGTCTCTACCTCGCCCAGCTGCGCGGCAACAAGTTCGCCGACGAGGTCGAGGTCATCCTCTCCGAGCTCCAGCAGATCCCGGCGAAGATCAGCGCTCTCCTCGAGCGGAAGCAGCAGGTCCTCGACCTCGCCCGAAGTCAGCAGGACACGCAGTCGGTGCTGTTCCTCGGCCGTCACGTCGGCTATCCGGTGGCGATGGAGGGCGCGCTCAAGCTCAAGGAGCTCGCCTACATCCACGCCGAGGGGTTCGCCGCCGGCGAGCTCAAGCACGGACCGATCGCGCTCATCGACTCCGGTCAGCTCGTGTTCGTCGTGCTCCCGAGCCAGAAGGGTCGCGACTCGCTCCACGCCAAGGTCATCTCCAACATCCAGGAGGTCCGGGCGCGCGGGGCGAACACCGTCGTCATCGCAGAAGAGGGCGACGAGGTCGCCGCCGACTACGCCTCCGAGGTGATCTACGTGCCGCAGACCACCACGCTCCTCGCGCCGCTGCTCACCACGGTGCCGCTGCAGATCTTCGCGATGGAGCTCGCCACCGCCAAGGGCCTCGACGTCGACCAGCCGCGCAACCTCGCGAAGTCCGTCACCGTCGAGTGACCCGAACCGGGCCCGCAGCGGCCCGCCTGGGGGAGTGAGCAGCAGGGGAGTGAGCATGGGGATCATCGGGATCGGCCTCGACCTGGCCGACGTGCCGCGCTTCGCTGAGCACATCGAGCGGGTGCCCGAGCTCCTCGACCGCCTCCTCACGCCTGCAGAACAGCTGAAGAAGAACGGCAAGCGGCGCACCCCGGAGTCGCTCGCCGCACGCTTCTCCGCGAAGGAGGCGCTCGTCAAGGCCCTCCAGCTGCCGCAGATCATCCCCTGGCACGAGGCCGAGGTCGTCTCCGCCTTCTCCGGTGCGCCGAGCTTCCGGCTCTCCGGCTGGGTGCTCGAGCACTTCCGGTCCCTCGGCGGGGAGCGCGTCCACCTCTCCATCACCCATGACGGGGAGCGGACCATGACCTTCGTCGTCGTCGAGGGCTCCGGCCCCGCGCTCGCCCCGCCCCCGGATCAGCCCGCACCGCTGCTGCCGGGATCGCCCGAGGCGCTCGCCGAGCTCGCCGCGGCGCGGGAGAAGTCGCGGGCGAGCCGGGATGCCCGCCGTGCCCAGCGCGAGGCCGCCCGCCGGAAGCACGCGTAGCCGCGGCCCGGAGCACCGGCCGCAGGGCGCGTCCGCCCCACCGACTACCCTGGAGCCATGACCGATACCGCCGCTCCCACCTCCGAGACGACCTCCTCCGGATCGATCGCCGGAACCTCCCTGCCCACGCACGAGTCCGCGCAAGCGCTGCTCCCCGAGCTGCGGGATCTGCGCCGGGATCTGCACCGGTCCCCGGAGATCGGGCTCGAGCTGCCGCAGACGCAGCGCCGGGTCGAGGAGGCGCTCGCGGGCCTCGACGTCGAGATCACCCGCGGCGAGGGCCTGAGCTCGCTCACCGTGGTGCTGCGCGGCGGTCGCCGTGACGCGGGCGGCGCCTCGCCCGTGGCCGTGCTCCTGCGCGGCGACATGGACGCCCTGCCCGTCGAGGAGGCGACCGGCTTCGACTTCGCCGCGACGAACGGCGCCATGCACGCATGCGGCCACGACCTCCACACCACCGGTCTCGTCGGCGCGGTCCGGCTCCTCCACGACATCCGCGACTCCCTCGCCGGTGACGTCGTGTTCATGTTCCAGCCCGGCGAGGAGGGCTGGGACGGCGCCGGGATGATGCTCGACGAGGGTGTGCTCGACGCCGCCGGGGTCCCGGTCGTCGCCGCCTACGGTGTCCACGTGTCCGCGGATCAGGAGATCGGCCGGCTGTACTCGAAGCCGGGTTCCTACATGGCCGCGTTCAGCCTGATGGACGTCGTCCTCCGCGGCAAGGGCGGGCACGCCTCGCGCCCGCACACCACCTACGACCCGATCCAGACCGGGGCCGCGATCATCGGACAGCTCCAAGAGTACGTCTCCCGCCGCTTCGACGTGTTCGACCCGATCGTCGTCACCGTCGGCAAGTTCACCGGCGGGACCGCGGCGAACGTCGTCCCCGACACCGCCTCGCTCGCCGTCGGCGTGCGGACCTTCTCGGAGACGACCACCACCCGCGCCGCCGCCGAGCTGCCCGCCCTCGTCCGTGAGCTCGCCGCCTCCCACGGGCTGAGCGCCGAGGTCGAGTACGACACCGTGCTGCCGCCGACGATCAACGACGAGGCGGAGAACGCGTTCTACCGCGAGACCTTCGCCGAGCTCTTCGGCGCCGACCGCGTCACCCTCGTCGAGCACCCCAAGGCCGGCTCCGAGGACTTCTCCCGCGTCCTCATGGCCGTCCCCGGATCGTACGGACACCTGGGTGCGGCGATGCCCGGCACCGTGCCCGAGGAGCAGGACTCCAACCACTCCCCGCGCGCCCGCCACAGCGAGGACGCGCTCGCCGACCACGCACTGTTCCTCGCCCGCCTCGCCGCCGCCCGGCTGGAGAGAGCCGCCGGAGACGACACCGCGCGGGACGGAGCTTCACTGGAGGGTGCTGCCCGGGACGGAGCTGCCGAGGTGCGGGGATGAGACTCGGCTATCCCGCAGCGGCGATCCGCGCCGCCGAGGCCCCGCTGCTCGACGCCGGCCGCGGACCGGTGCTCATGCGCACCGCCGCCGCCGGCCTCGCCGCGGTCTGCCGCCGCGATCTGATCGAGGCGCGCGGGTGCGTCACCGGCGCCCGCGTCGTCGTCCTCGCCGGAGCCGGCAACAACGGGGGAGACGCGCTGTTCGCCGGCGCGGACCTCAGCCGCCGCGGCGCCCGCGTCACCGTCGTCGACGTCCTCGGGCGCCTCCACCCCGAGGGAGCGGCCGCACTGCGTGCGGCAGGAGGCGACATCGAACCGCTCGGCGCCGAATCCGCGCCCCTGACCGCGCGGGCCGAGCTCGTCATCGACGGGATCCTCGGCACCGGTGCCTCGGGATCGCTGCGCGCACCGCTCGACACGTTCATCGCCGACTGGCAGGCTGCGGCCTCCGGCACCGGGAGCGCCCGGCGGCAGCGTGTCATCGCCGTCGACGTCCCCACCGGGGTCGACGCCACCACCGGAGCGGTCGGCGCCGTCCACGTGCGCGCCGATCGCACGGTGACCTTCGGCGGGCACAAGGCCGGACTGCTGCTGCCCGGCGGCGCCGACGCCGCGGGAGAGCTCGCCCTCGTCGACATCGGACTCGACCTCGCCCCGTTCCGTCCCACCGTCGAGGCGCCCGAGCCCGCCGACCTCGCCGTCGGCTGGCCGTTCCCGCAGCCGGACATGCACAAGTACACCCGCGGCGTCCTCGGCCTCGTCGCCGGATCCCACCGCTACCCCGGCGCAGGGCTGCTCACCACCGCTGCGGCCGTGTCCACCGGGCTCGGCATGCTCCGCCTGCTCGCCCCCGACGAGGTCACCGCGGCCGTGCTCGACCGCTGCCCCGAGGTCGTCACCGAACCGGGGCGGGTCCAGGCGTGGGCCGTCGGCCCCGGCGCCCCCGACACCCTCCTCATGCGCCGCGCCATCATCGAGGCGGAGAACCGGTCCCTGCCCCTCGTCATCGACGCCGGCGGCCTCGGACTCCTCACCCGCCCGCTCGAGACCACGTGCATCGTGACGCCGCACGCCGGCGAGCTCGTCGACCTCCTCGGCCGCCTCACCACCGGCGTGCCCACCCGCGCGGAGGTCGAAGCGGATCCGGTGACCCACGCCGTGAGGGCCGCGCAGGCGTTCGAAGGCGTCATCGCCCTCAAGGGGCGGCGCACGATCGTCGCCCGGCCCGACGGCAGCGTCGTCGCCCCGCCGCCGGGACCGGCGGCGCTCGCCACGGCCGGATCCGGCGACGTGCTCACCGGGATCCTCGGTGCGCTGCTCGCCACCACCGCGGAACACCGCACTGCCGAGTACCGCGGTCCGTGCGACCAGACGGCGGACAGGAGCGGCCCGGCCACCGACATCGCGATCCTCGCCGGGCTCGCAGTCACCGTGCACGGGCTCGCCGGCCACCGGACCACGCACGCATCAGGGCTCCCGGCGGCCGTGGAGGACATCGTGCTCGGTCTCATGACCGGAAGCGCCGGCGCGGGAGCCGAGCAGATCGACGGCCGGAGGGGCGAATGACCGCACCCGATGCAGCACGGCCGCCGGCCGGACCGCCGGTGGTCTCCTTCCCGGGGACCGTGGTGCAGGCGCGGATCGACACCGGAGCCATCACCCACAACGCGGCGACGATCGCGGCCCGGGTCGCCCCGGCGACCCTGCTCAGCGTCGTCAAGGCCGACGCCTACGGCCACGGCCTCGCCGCAGTCGTCGACGCCTGCCGCGCCGCCGGCGTCGCCGACTTCGGTGTGGCCACGGTGCCCGAGGCGCTTCAGCTCGCCGCCCTGCTCGGTGAGGATCCCGCGGTGCGCCGCGAGCGGATCCTGTGCTGGCTCTACGACGACCGCACGGACCTCACCGCCTGCGCGCGGGCGGGCATCGAGCTTGGGGTGTCGACCGCCGGCGCGCTGCGCCAGGTGATCCGCGCCGCAGAGGCCTCCGGACGCACTGTGCGGGTGCATCTCAAGATCGACACCGGACTGGGCCGCAACGGCTTCACCCCCGAGGCATTCACCGCGTTCCTGCCCGAGCTCGCGGAGGCCGCAGCACACGCCGCGGGCCCGGTCGAGGTCGTCGGCATCATGACCCACCTCGCGAACGCCGACGTCGTGGGTGACCCGGAGACCGGGAACCAGCTCGCGGTCCTCGACCGGGCGCGTGAGCAGCTCGTCTCCGTGCTCGAGTCCGCCGGCGGAGCGCTCGGCGACCCTGCCGCCCTGCTCGTCCACGCCGCGAACTCCCCGGCGGCGCTCTCGCTCGACCCCGTGCCGGGCGGGCTCGCCCGCGTCGGCCTGAGCACCTACGGCCTCAGCCCCTTCGAGGGACGGACCGCCGCCGAGCTCGGCCTCCGGCCGGCGTTGACCCTCGTCTCCCGCGTGCTCGCCGTCAAGGACGTGCCTGCCGGGCACGGCGCGAGCTACGGCCTCACCTACACGTGCGCCGAACCCACCCGGTTCGCCCTCGTCGCCGGCGGCTACGCCGACGGGATCCCGCGCGCGGCCTCGAACCGCGCGCAGGTGTCGATCCGCGGCCGCCGGTACCCCGTGGTCGGGCGGGTCGCGATGGACCAGATGATCCTCGACATCGGACCGGGGTCCGTCGAGATCGGCGACGAGGTCGTCATCATCGGCGACGGCACCACGGGTCCCGGCGCCGAGGAGTGGGCCTCCTGGGCCGACACCGTGAACTACGAGATCGTCACCCGGATCGGCCCGCGCGTCGAGCGGGTCGTCATCGGCGCCGGGCGGAACGCCACGCCGGCGGTGCGGCAGAGCGGGCCCCGGCATCCGCGGCCGAGTGTGTCGACGACCGGTCCCGGGGACGAGGGCAACGTCGATGAGGGTTGAGCTGCGCATCGCCGGCCTGGAGGAGATCGACGCCTTCGCCGCGCGCCTCGCCGCCGTCCTCCGTCCGGGTGACGTCATCATCCTCACCGGTGACCTCGGCGCCGGGAAGACGACCTTCACCCAGTTCCTCGCCGGGCATCTCGGCGTCCGTGGCCGGGTGTCCTCGCCGACCTTCGTCATCGCCCGCGAGCACGCCCCGGCCGGCGCGGGGCCGGGCCTCGTCCACGTCGACGCCTACCGCCTCGACGACTCCGCCGAGTTCGCCGACCTCGACCTCGGCGCCGACCTCGCGGAATCGGTCACCGTCATCGAATGGGGCCACGGGATCGCCGAGGAGCTCTCCGCCGAACGCCTCGAGATCACCCTCGTGCGCGCCTTCGAGGAGGACGGATCCGGCACTGCCGGGCCCGACTCCACGGATACTGGTCCCGGTGATCCCGCTGCCGGTGCGCCTATCGCACCCGAGCCGCTCGAACTCGACCTCGCCGAGGAGGACGAGAGCCGGCTGCTCGTCCTCGAATCCACCGGCCCCGGCTGGGACGCCCGCCTGGCCCTCGTCGCCGAGCAGCACGGGGAACCCGACCCCGGAACGGAGACCCGATGATCATCCTCGCGCTCGATACCTCGGCCGCGGCGAGCGCCGCGCTCGTCGACGCGGACACCGAGGAGGTGCTCGCCGAGTGGACCGAGTTCTCCGCCCGGAAGCACGCCGAGCTCCTCGGGCCTGCGATCCGCACCCTCCTCGAACGCCGGCCGGCCCCGGGCCGGGTGGTCGTCGGCGTGGGGCCCGGTCCCTTCACCGGTCTGCGCGCCGGGATCGCCACCGGGATCGGGTTCGCACTCGGCGCGGGCATCCCCGTCGACGGCCTGCCGAGCCACGACGCTCTCGCACTGCGCGCCCTCCGCACCCATGCGCCGGTCTCCCCGGTCGGCCCGGCGCCGCAGCTGCGCGTCGCCACCGACGCGCGCCGCAAGGAGGTCTACTGGACCGAGTACGCAGGACTCGACGCCGCAGGCGTGCCCGAGGTGCTCGCCGGTCCCGCCGTCAGCCTCCCTGCGGATCTGCGCGTCGTGCAGGATCAGAACACTGTGCCGGACCGCACGATGCTCCGGTACGGGCGTGGGTTCCTCCTCTTCCCGGAGGAGCTCGGCGATCCCACGAGCACCGCACCGGCCGACCTCGAACCGACCGCCGGCGACCTCGGGATCGTCGCCGCCCGGATGATCGCCGCCGGACGTCCGCTGCTCCCGCCGGTCCCGCTGTACCTCCGCGAACCCGACGCCCAGCCATCCGCACGGCGCACGACGAGCCTCCGGTGATGCCGGAGTCCGGCGCCGCGGCGGGAAGCGGCGCTCACCGGATCCGGCGGCTGCGCTGGTTCGACATCCCCGCCGTCGCCGCCCTCGACGCGGAGATCTTCGGCCCCGATGCCTGGTCGACCGAGTACTACTGGGCGGCGGTGGCGACGCCCGGCCAGTCGTTCGTGGTCATCGAGGCATCCGCCGGAGCCGCCGGCGGAGATGCGCCGGGATCCGATGCCACGCAGCGTCAGGCAGGCCCCGTGCCGGCGTCCTGGGACCCGGGTGCGATCCTCGGCTTCGCC
Organism: Brevibacterium sp. R8603A2; assembly: GCF_023072605.1. NCBI lineage: Bacteria > Bacillati > Actinomycetota > Actinomycetes > Micrococcales > Brevibacteriaceae > Brevibacterium > Brevibacterium sp. R8603A2. The sequence continues at coordinate 102,725 of NZ_JALLGN010000001.1, read as the reverse complement.
GGGCTCGGCATCTCCGGGCCGCAGGCCGATGTCCTCACCCTCGCCGCCCACCCGGCAGCCCGTGGCCGGGGGATCGGACGCGCCCTGCTCACCCACCTCCTGGACGCCGCCCGGGAAGCCGGATGCGAGGTCATCCACCTCGACGTCCGCAGCGACAACACCGCAGCCCACGGCCTCTATACCGCGCACGGCTTCACCGAGCTCGACCGCCGCCCGGGCTATTACACCGGCGCCGACGCCGTCGTCATGCGCGCCTTCCTCTGACCCTGGGCACCCGGAGCGATCTCGAGAGGTCTGACGTCCATGGTCCGGAACGACCCCGGAGACCCGTGGGCCGACATGAGCGTCCCGCGGGGTGCCGGGATTCTGGGAGTGTCCGTCAGACCGCGAGATCTCGCAGGGTCGCTTGATAGCCTGGCGACATGGACCTCATCCCCCTCGCAGACACCGACCTCCGCGTCCATCCGCTCAACCTCGGCGGCAATCCGTTCGGCTGGGGCGCGGACCGGGAGCAGAGCTTCGCCGTCCTCGACGCCTACGCCGCCGCCGGCGGGAACTTCATCGACACCGCAGACATGTATTCGTGCTGGGTCGAGGGCAACTCCGGTGGAGAGAGCGAGTCGATCATCGGTGCGTGGATGGCCGAGCGCGGCAACCGCGACGACATGGTCATCGCCACGAAGGTCGGCATGCTCGAGGGCCGCGCCACCCTCGATCCCGCCAACATCCGCGCCTGCGTCGGGGACTCCCTCCGACGCCTGCGCACCGACCGGATCGACCTCTACTACGCCCACCAGGACGATCCGGATGCCGACCAGACCGCGGTCGCGGAGACCTTCGACGCGCTCGTGCGCGAGGGCAAGGTGCGCCACCTCGGCGCCTCGAACTTCTCCCTCGACCGTCTCCGGAGCGCTCAGGAGATCGCGCGGGCGAACGGCCTGGCCGAGTACCGCGTGATCCAGAACCGCTTCAACCTCGTGTCCCGCGACGACTACCCCCGCGAGTACGAGGAGCACCTCCGGGCCGATCGCATGGCGCTGCTGCCCTTCGCCTCGCTCGCCGGCGGATTCCTCACCGGCAAGCACATCCCCGGTGCGAAGGTCGACTCCGTGCGCGGCGGCGCCGTGGCGAAGTACGTCGACGACCAGCAGGCCGTCAACGCGCTCGGCGTGCTCCAGAGCATCGCCTGCGACCACGTGACCAAGACGACCGCGGTCGCCCTCGCCTGGCTGCTCGCCCATGACACGATCCCCTCGGTGATCGCCTCGGCCCGGGTCCCCGAGCAGCTCGGCGACCTGCTCGCCGGCGCCGACCTCACCTTGAGTCCCGAGGAGATCGCACGGCTCGACGCCGCCTGGCCGGACGCCGGACGCGCGGCCGCACCTCGTGAGCGGAAGGACGGCGCACGATGATCGATGCCTCGCTCATCGTCTGGGAATCCGGCACCGACCTCGTCATCGACACCGAGGTCGACGCCTCGCCGGCCGAGGTCTGGCGCCGGATCGCGGACTCGGACGAGTGCGCCGAGTGGTTCGCGCCCTTCACCCGGGTCGATGACGACCGGGTGCGCTTCCGCCTCGACGACGGCGAGGACGTGGCCGGGCCGGACAGCCCTGGATCCAGCCCCGGATCGGGCACCCCCGGAACGGACCGCTCCGGGGTGGGCAGCACTGGATCGGGCACCCCTGGATCGGACAGCGCCGGAACGTACGGAGCGGATGAGGCTGGGCCCGCGGACCCGGAGGCCGGCGGCTCCCTCGAGGCCGAGGTGCTCAGCTGCGAGGAGGACTCCCACGTCCTCCTCGAGTTCGCCGCGCTCGGCCGGCTCGGGATCTCGCTGCGGCCCACGAACGACGGCACCCGCATCTCCCTGACCTGCACCTTCGCCACAGCGGAGGAGGCCGCCGAGATCCTGCCCGAGGTGGGACCGGTGTGGGAGACCCACCTGAGACTGCTCCGCGAGGCTGTGGGCGCCGGTGCCTCGGACGTCCCCGAGAGCGAGCTCACCGCCCGCTACGAGCAGCTCGCCGCCCAGGCACAGGACGATTCCGACAGCAATGATCCGGACGACACCGACCGGCCGGGCGAGGAATCGACCGGCATCGACTACGGGAGCCACGATTTCGGCTCCCATGACCCGGGCGTCCCCGGAGCCCCGGAGCGCCGACCCGGCGGCGACGGACCCCATGATCGCTGACGGCCTGACCGGCGACCGTGCCCGCGGCGACAGTGCGCGCAACGACAGTGCGCGCAACGACCGTGCGCACGGCGGCCGGGCCGCAGGCGGTGCCGCGACCGGCGACGACAGCGCCGCCCACGCCGCCGCCGGGCCGCTCGTCCTCGGCATCGAATCCTCGTGCGACGAGACCGGGGTGGGGATCGTGCGCGGCCGCACGCTGCTGACGAACACCATCGCCTCGTCGATGGACGAGCACGTCCGCTACGGCGGGGTCGTCCCGGAGGTCGCGAGCCGCGCCCACGTGCAGGCGATCGGCCCTGCCGTGGCACAGGCGCTCGCCGAGGCGCAGGTGCGCATCGAGGACCTCGACGCGATCGCCGTCACGGCCGGCCCCGGGCTGTCCGGTGCCCTGCTCGTCGGGGTGTCCGCCGCGAAGGGGCTCGCCGCCGCCACCGGCCTTCCCCTCTACGGCATCAACCACCTCGCCGCGCACGTCGCCGTCGACCTCGTCGCCGAGGACTCGCCCGGCCTCCACACGCCGACGATCGCGCTCCTCGTGTCCGGCGGGCATACCGAGATCCTGCGGATCGGAGACATCGTCGACGACATCGAGCTGCTCGGCGCGACGATCGACGACGCCGCGGGCGAGGCGTTCGACAAGACCGCCCGGCTGCTCGGACTCGACTACCCGGGCGGACCGAACATCTCCCGCGCCGCGGCCGGAGCGCTCGACGGCACCGGCGTCCCCGGCGACCCGCAGGCAGTGCGGTTCCCGCGCGGGCTGTCCACTGCGCCGGACCTCCGCAATCCCGCGCGCCGGCACTCCTTCTCCTTCTCCGGGCTCAAGACCGCCGTGCTGCGCTTCGTCACCGCGCACGAGGCCGGGGCGGGTGACCGCGGGATCCGGCTCGCCGATGTCGCCGCGAGCTTCGAGGAGGCCGTCGTCGACGTGCTCGTCACCAAGACCCTGTTCGCCTGCGAGGACACCGGGATCGACCACGTGCTGCTCGGCGGGGGAGTCGCGGCGAACACCCGGCTCCGGGAGCGGCTGACCGAGCGCTGCGCCGCTGCCGGCGTCACCCTGCGCGTTCCGCCGCTGCGGCTGTGCACCGACAACGGCGCCATGGTCGCAGCGCTCGGCGCTGAGATCGTGTCCCGCAGCCTCGCCCCTTCGCCGTTCGACTTCGGCGTCACCTCATCCCTGGAGGCCCACGATGTCCTCATCGCCTGATGCGCCGCAGCCCGCCGCCCCGGATTCCGACACCCCGCACCACGGTGTCCCCGCAGGCGGCCCCGTGCCGCCGCGCCGCCACCGCCGATCGGGCGACGGCTGGGTGGAGACGCCCGAGGGGAGGTTCTGGGGGAAGTTCGGCGCCGCCGGTCTGCTCATCCACGACCCCGAGCGCGGCGTGCTCCTGCAGCACCGGGTCGCGTGGTCGGCCGAGGGCGGGACGTGGGGCATCCCCGGGGGTGCGATCGATGCGGGGGAGACCGCGCTCGCCGGCGCGATCCGCGAATGCCACGAGGAGGCCGGGGTCCCCGCGCTCGACGGCACCGGGGTCGAGGTGCTCGACACCCATGTGCTCGAGAAGCAGGGCTGGAGCTACACCACGGTGATCGCGCAGGCGACGACCCGGCTCGAGGAGTTCGTCAACGACATCGAGAGCGTCGAGCTCGCGTGGGTCCCGCTCGACGAGGTCGAGGGCTACCTCCTCCACCCCGGATTCAAGAACGCCTGGCCCCACCTGCGCAGCGTGCTCGAGGAGAACCCGCCCGCAGGGGAGTGAGTCCGCGCTCCGTCAGGCGACCCGCACCTCCGTCCGATGGCCCTGCGCGCCGCACATGCGTCGAGTGGTCGAAGATCCACGATCCCGAGCCGGAGATCGAGGATCTCTGGCCACCTGAGCACCGCCGGACCTCAGTTCACTGCCGGCCGGCGGCACCGTTCACCTCTGCAGGGCCCACCGGACGTGCCGTTGGGAATTTCCCAACGGCACGGTAGGATGGAGCGATGGACACCCAGCTCATCGAGGTCGGACAACGGATCCGGTCCCATCTCCCTGCCGAGATGACGCAGCGCGGTCTCGCTGAGGCTGTCGGCATGAAGCCCGATGCGCTGTCGCGCGCGCTGAGCGCGCAGCGGGGATTCACCCTGTCCGAGATCACCCGCATCGCGCGCGCGCTCGACGCGGACCTCACCTGGCTGCTCACCGGTGCTCCGAACCCTCACCATCTGGAGTTCGCGGCGCGGCACGCATGGGATCCGCAGCGCAAGGAGCGGTCGAACCCGGGCGCGCGCGACGATGCGCAGATCCTCGACCGGATCGCCGATCTCTACCGGCGTGCATTTCCAGGCTCCGTGCCGGCCTCCGGAGCGATTCCGGCGGATCCGCAGGGGGTGCGCGCGAGTCTCGGCCCTGATTTCGTCCGCACGTTCGCAGAGAGCATCGAAGCGACGTTCGAGATCGACGTGATCCGCATGGCAGGACTGTCGACGGACTACTCGCTGCGGATCGGTGAGCGCGGGATCATCGTGCTCAATTCGAACCCCAGCTGGTTCCGCAGCAATTGGTCGTTGGCCCACGAACTGGCTCATCTGGCACTCGGCCACCACGACGGCTCCCGCCATCCGGTGAAGGCCCGGGAGAACGACGCGGACGCCTTCGCCGCCGAGCTGCTGCTTCCCGCTGAACAGATCCGCGCGCACGACTGGTCCGCGATGTCGGAGAGCGAGCTCACGCAGGTGCTGTGGACGCTCGGGGTGTCGACCAGGGCGCTTCTGACCCGGCTGCGCTTCCTCGAGGTCGCGGTATCGGCCGAGGCCGGCGCGGCCCTGGAGAGCAGCACCCCGGCGCTCCTCCGCGGGGCCCCGGACCCGCTCGACGGTGCGCGCCCGAACCGCCGTGCAGTGGCCGACCGACAGCAGCAGGCATCTTCCCAGCGCTTCCCTCTCGCGCTCGTCGAAGCACTCACCGCGCGGGTCGAATCCGGGGAGGCCGACCCCGGGGATCTCGCCTTCGTGCTGGGCGTCGACATCGAGGACGTGCTCACGACCTTCGAGGTAGAGGAACCGGAGACCGAGGCCGAGGCGGTGGACCGACTGCTCGACGACCCGGCGCACAGGCGCAGCACGCCGGCACTCGGTGCCTGGCTCGAGTCGCGGCAGCAGGCATGACATCCGAGCGCCTCGAGTGGTCGACGATCACCGATCGGCGCTCCGCCGCTGTGCTCCAGTCATTCACCTGCACGGTCGAGCGACCGCGCACCCCGGCCGGTCGGCGGCTGCCGCATCCCGTGCCCTGGGAGTGGGAGGCGCAGGCGCTCTTGAGGAACGCGAGCCATCGGATGCGCGCGGGGGACGAGCTCGTCGTCGGTCGCGTCCCGGGCGAGGACGTCATCGCAGCAGGGGCCTGGCTCGAGTTCCACGAACTCGAAGTCCACGAGGTCGGGATGCCGGCCGTCTACATCACCTCGAGCGGGGTGCACGTCGCGCACCGCGGCTGCGGCGGACACCTGGCAGACGAGCTCGTCGACCGGGTGATCCGGCGCTGTCGTGCAGTGATCGATCCGAGCGGAGCGCCGAGCGGGATCGTGCACGGCAAGGTGCACGTGCGGAACGTCTCCTGCGAGAACCTGCTGCTCCGGCACGGATTCGAGCCCGTGGGCCTGCCGCAGAGCACCTATCAGGAGTGGGCGCTGCTCGTCGATCGGGCATGAGAGCACAACCTGGTCAGGTGGCCGAACAACCAGGATCCCGAGCCGGAATTCGAGGATCTCCGACCATCTGAGCACCGCCGGACCTCAGCCGGCAGTTCCAGACGGACCTCGGCTCACCGCTGCAGGACGGACCGCTCGCCGGTGAACTCCTCGCACAGCTGCCGCGCCACCGAGCGCAGGTCGCCCGTCCGCTCGTACTCGGCGATCTGCCGCTGGTAGCTCGCACCCGCCTCGGCGAAGCGGAGCATCGCCTGGAGGTCGCTCGTGCAGCCCAGCCGCTCGGCGACCGGCGCCAGCCGCTCGACCTCCTCGGCGAGGACGGTGGTGACGACCCGCTCGCGCGCCTCGGCGTTCTCGATGATGATCGCGTCCATGCCGTAGCGGGCGGCCCGCCACTTGTTCTCGAAGTGGAACCAGTCCGGCATCGTCGGCAGGGTCTCCCCGCGGTCGAGCCGCTCCGACATGTCGTCGACGAGGCACTGGACGAACGCCGTCACTGCGCACACCTCGGCCAGGGTCGGCATGCCGTCGCACACGCGGACCTCGATCGTGCCCCAGCCGGGGGAGGGGCGGATGTCCCAGCGGATCTCGTTGACATGGTCGATGACACCGGTGGTGAGCATGTCGTCCACATAGCGCTCGTAACCCGCCCAGGTATCGAACTGATACGGCAGGCCGGCGGTGGGCAGCTGCTGGAACAGCATCGCCCGGTTCGAGGCGTACTCGGTGTTCTGCCCGTCCCAGAACGGGGAGGAGGCGCTCACCGCCTGGAGGTGCGGCACGTAGGCGAGCAGCGCGCTGAGGATCGGCAGCACCTTGTCGCGGTCGTCGATCCCCACGTGGGTGTGGACGCCGAAGATCAGCATGTGCCGCCCCCACCACTGGGTGCGGTTGATGAGCTCTGCGTAGCGCTCCTTGTCGGTGACCTGCTGATCGGCCCAACGGGAGAACGGGTGCGTGCCGGCGCTCATGAGCCCGATGCCGAGGGCGTCGGTGATGGTCCGCAGCCGGCCCACCGCGCTGCCGAGGTCCTCGCGGATCCCGTCGACTCCGCGGTGGACGCCGGAGACGATCTCGACGGTGTTGGTGAGCATCTCGCCGACCACCCGCGTGTCCAGACCCGGCACCTCGGCCACGGCGTCGAGCACCTCGCTCGCCCGGGGTACGAGGTCGAGGGTCGCGGGATCGACGAGGGCGAGCTCCCATTCCACCCCCAGCGTGGAGCGGTCGGAGCGAGCGAATTCAACCATGGGCGTCATCCTATGCCAGCACTTCGCCGTGTCCGCGCGCCGTCGTCATCGACGGTCGCACAGGAGCCGGACAGCCGTCGACGACCACCGCGCACGGTGCCCGAGGTGCTTCCGGGCGTCCTCCCACCCGCCGTGCCCGCGATGCCCAGGCGCAGTCGCTACCATGGCCGGATGCGCATCATCGCCCTCGTCGCCTGTGCGCTGCTCACCCTCACCGGATGCACCATGGGCAGCGCTCCCGCCGGCGCACCCGGAGGCCACTCCGACCCGAGCACCGTCGAACCGACCCCGGGAGCCGATGCGCCCGAGGAGATCGTCGAGGTCGCGGATTTCCGGGAGCCGGCCGCCGAGGTGGTCGCCGGGATGGACGACGAGGCGCTCGCCGGGGCCGTGGTCATCGGCTCCTTCGACGGCACGGATCCGTCCGCCGGGGCCGCGCTCGTGGCGGACAACGCGCTCGCCGGCGCGATCGTCATGGCCTACAACCTGCCGGAGAACCCGACTCCGGACGATGTCCGAGCGGTCACCGGCGCGATCACCGAGGCGAGCGCCGACCGCGAGGCGCCGGTGTTCCTCGGCGTCGACCAGGAGGGCGGGCCGGTGTCCCGGCTCGGCACCGCGGCCCTCGACATGCCCCCGCTCATGGCCTTCGGCGCAGCCGACGACCCGGCCCTGACCACCGCGGCGATCCAGGCGCAGGGCGAGGACCTCCGCGGCCTCGGGCTCACCGCCGACTTCGCCCCCACCGCCGACGTCACGATCGGCGCCCGGGACGCCGCGATCAACGTCCGCTCGGCCGGCGACGACCCCGCGCTCGTGTCCGGCACAGTCGAGGCGGCGATCCGGGGCTACTCCGATGCCGGCATCCTGTCCTCGGCCAAGCACTTCCCGGGCCACGGAGCGCTCACCGACGACTCGCACGACACCCTGCCGGTGTCGGAGAAGAGCATCGCGGACATGGACGAGCGCGATATCGCGCCGTTCCGCGCCGCGGTCGCCGCCGGCGTCCCGATGGTGATGATGGGCCACATCGGCCTGCCCGGCTCCGAGGACACCCCGGCCTCGGTCGACCCCGACGCCTATGCGGAGCTCCGCGAGGTGCTCGACTACGACGGTGTGGTCGTCACCGACGCGATGAATATGGGTGCGGTGCCCGCCGGTCCGCGCGGGGCCGAATCGGTCGAGGCGATCCGCGCCGGCGCCGACCTCGTCCTCCTCCCGCCGGACGCGCAGGCGTCGGTGGGTGCGCTGCGCGAGGCCCTCGACTCCGGCGACCTCGACCGGGAGCGGCTCGTCGAGGCGGCCGAGCGGGTCGTCGCGATGCAGCTGTGGCAGGAGCACGCCGCGGAGCTCGCCGTCACGGTCGACGACCACACCGCGCGCATCGATGCGCTCGCCGAGTCGGCGCTCACCGTGGTCGCCGGCGAATGCACGTTCGCCGAACCGGTCGAGGAGGTCGCCGTGGTGAGCGGCGAGCAGGCCGCGATCTCGGCCTTCACCGCGCAGGCCGAGGAGAACGGGCTGAGCATCGAGGCGAACGCGGACACGACGGTCGCCCTCGACGAGGGGGCCTCCGCCGACGTCGTCTACGGCACCCGCGGGCCGTGGCGGCTGGCGGGCAGCCGGGCGGACACCGTGCTCGCCGGCTACGACGACTACGACGCGGGGTTCGGCGCGCTCGCGCGGTACCTCACCGGGGAGACGGACGCGGGCGGCGCCCTGCCGGTGGAGGTCGACGGGGTCGAGGCGCCGGACTGCCGATAGCGGACGAGCTCAGCGCTCGGCGCCCGTGGCGACGGGGCGGTCCGGGTCGTTCGACCAGCCGGACCAGCTCGGCGGGAACAGCGCCGCCTCGACGCCGAGCATCGAGAGGACGAAGGCGTCGTGGCAGGCGGTGACGCCGGAGCCGCAGTACACGCCGACAGGGCTGCTCGGATCGGACCCGCCTGCATCCGCGCCGGCCGGATCTGTCCTGTCCGCGCCGGTGCCGCTCCTGTCCTCCCGGTCCGTGCCCGGGAGCACGCCGAGTTCGCGGTAGATCGCGCGCAGCTCGTCCTCGGGGCGGAAGAACCCGCCCTCCGTGTTGTCTGCAGCCGGTGCGTTCCGGGCCCCGGGGATGTGCCCGGCCTGCGGGTCGAGCGGTTCGGTCTCGCCGCGATAGCGCTCCGGTGCCCGCGCATCGAGGACGATGCCCGTCCGCGCGCGGTCGGCCACCTCATCGGCGTCGAGCACCGGGAGGGAACCGGGCGCGATGTCGAAAGCGCTCGGATCCGGCAGCTCGGGGATGTCCGTGCTCACGGGGCGGCCGGCGGCGCGCCAGGCGCCGAACCCGCCGTCGAGGAGCCGGACGTTGCCGACACCGGCCCAGCGCAGGAGCCACCAGGCGCGGGCCGCGCCGAGTCCGGCATTGTCGTCATAGACCACCACCGGCGTGCCTGCGTCGATGCCCCAGTGTCGCACCGTCTGCTCGAAGGTCGCCGCAGAGGGCAGCGGGTGGCGTCCGGCCGTGGGGCCGGCTGCGTTCCCTTCGGCCGGGTGAGCGGTGCGATGGTCGGCGAGCTCCTCGTCGAGGGACACGTAGTGCGCGCCGGGCACATGTCCGGCTGCGTAGTCGGCGCTGCCATCGGGCTGCTGCAGCGTCCACCGGACGTCGAGCAGGACCGGGGGAGCTGCGCTCATGAGCTCCTCGGCGAGTCGCTCGACGGTGATGAGATGGTCTTCGCGTGCCACGGCAGGTCTCCTCGGTCGGTCTCATGGGAAGTGCGGTGCAGTTCTGATGACGGTGCAGTGCTGACGACGATGAAGGACTGACAACGGCGTCGTACAGGCAGAAGCGTCGTTCGGACCGCACGACTGCCAGGATTCCGCACGCGCGCACCGAGCGCAATGGGGCCGGTGGACCCTGCGCGGAGGGATCGACGCGCCGATCGGCCAGCAGATCGTGATCGCCGCCTGTGCCGGCCGTGCGCAGCGGCCTCCGGATCCGATGCCCGCACCGGCCGTCCCCACGGGCCTGTGGAGCCGTGCGCATCGGCCGCCGGCCTCCGGATCTGCCGGCCTCATCTGCCGGCCTCCAGATCTGCCGGCTGCCGTGGGCGCCTGAGGACTGCGGATGCTTCAGAGCTTCGGCGCGACCGGATCGGTGAGCAGCACGACGTGGTGCTCGCCGATCCGCGTGAACACGAGCGTGGCGGGTTCGCCGGTGGGCAGCTTGAGGCGGCGGCGCACCTGTTCGGGGACGATGTCGGCGCCGCGCTTCTTGATGACCACGCGGCCGATGCCGCGGGCCACGAGCGCGGCGCGCAGCGGCTTGAGCCCGGCCGGCAGCACCTCGCGGATCCGGTAGGTCCGCACGAGCTTGGCCGCGGCTCCGGTCGGCACCCGGTCCCCGGTGAGGTAGGCGATCGGCCTCGAGATCCGGCGCGCGTCCAGCGGCTCGCACAGGGCGGTGACGAGCCCGGCGCGCACGAGTGCCCCATCGGGCTCGAAGAGGTAGGAGCCGAGGTCCCCGATCCCGTCCTCGTCGTCGACCGGCACCTCGGACTCGTGCACCTGGACCGGGCCCTGCGGGTGCAGCACGAGGGCGTTGCGCCCGGGGCGGAGCACGGCGTCCCCGGCGTAGAGCGCGACCTCGACGACGTCGCCGTCGTGGGACACCCACTGGGCCTCCCAGCCGTCGGGGACGAGCGCGTGGTCGAGCGCCGGCCCGAGCTTGATGCCGGCCGCCCTGACCCGGGACGCGGCGTCGAACGCCCAGGTGAGCGAGGGGGAGAACGCCTCGGGATCGGAGATCCGGCGGGTGGAGCCGTGCGCGTCCGTGGTGCCCTTCCCGGCACCGGCACCGGCACCTGCCGTGCCGCTGACCGACTTCCCACCGGACTTCCCACTGGACGTCCCACCGGCCTTCCCACCGGGCTTCCCGCCGGGCAGGACGCGGCGCGCCGGGTCGAGCCACAGCGCGTCGACGTGCTCGAGGTCGTGGTCCTCCGCCAGGCCGTGCGTCACCGTGACGGTGTCGAGGTGGCGGAGGTTGAAGGTCGCGATCGCAGCGGTGACCTCGTCGGCCTCGACCGCCTCGACGGCTTCGATGGTGCTGTCCATCCCGGCGAACGCCATGGTGTCCGCGCCGAGTCCGCAGCCGAGGTCGGCGAGCCGGGTCGGCTCGACAGCGAGCATCCGGCGGGCATGGTGGGCGGCGACCGGCAGCCGGGTCGCCTGGGCGAGACCATCGCGGGTGAAGAGCATGTCCGAGGCGAACGGCCCGAACTTCCCCTCCGCCTCGACCCGCAGGGCCGCCTGTGCGAGGAGCGCGGTGGCGGCCTCGGGTTCCAGGCCCTCCTTGCGCAGGCGCGCGGCGAGCGCGAGCTCGTCGGAGGGCCGGTAGTCGATCTCGGCGAGGCGGGCGAACACCTCGGGCTCGAGCAGGCGGGCCAGCGTGCGTGCATCCATCCCCTCAGCCTAGAGGACCGCGCCTGTCGGCCGAGGGCCTCTGCCCGAGTGCCCTCGGTCGCCGGTCTCCTGCGCTCGGCTGCGCCTCGGGACCGTTCGTCTAGGGTGGGAGACGTGACCACCTTGCTCAGCGCACGCGACATCCGGGCCATGGCCGCGGAGCTGCAGCTGCGACCCACGAAGCAGCGCGGCCAGAACTTCGTCATCGACCCCAACACCGTGCGCATGATCGTGTCCGCCGCCGGCCTGAGCGAACCGTGCACCGTCGCCGAGGTGGGCCCCGGCCTGGGTTCGCTCACGCTCGGCCTGCTCGATGCCGGCCACCATGTCATCGCCGTCGAGATCGACGAGCTCCTCGCCTCGCGGCTGCCGCGGACCGTCGCCGAGCGCTGCGGGGACGACGCCCCCTTCGACCTCGTCGTCGCCGATGCGCTGCGCGTCACCGAGCTGCCGGAGTCCCCGGAGCTCGGTCCGCCCGCCGCGCTCGTCGCGAACCTGCCCTACAACGTCGCCGTCCCCGTGCTGCTCCACTTCCTCGAGACCTTCCCGACGATCCGCACCGTGCTCGTCATGGTCCAGGCCGAGGTCGCCGACCGGCTCGCGGCCGAGCCCGGCTCCCGCACCTACGGCGTGCCGAGCGTCAAGGCGCGCTGGTACGGGACGGTGAGCCGCGCCGGCTCGATCGGCACGAACGTGTTCTGGCCGGCCCCCAACGTCGACTCCGGCCTCGTCCGGATCGAGCGCCACGCCGATGGCCGCCGCACCGGTGGAGATCCAGCAGGTGCAGATCCTGTTAGCGGGAATCCTGCAGGTGCAGATCCTGCAGGTGCAGATCCTGCCGGTGGAGACGGAGCCGGGGATCAGCGCGGGTCCGACGGAGCCCACCGCGGGGCACCGTCCCGCGAGTCGGTGTTCGCCGCGATCGACGCCGCCTTCGCGCAGCGCCGCAAGACCCTGCGCGCCGCGCTCTCCGGGTGGGCCGGCAGCCCCGCCCGGGCCGAGGAGATCCTGCGCGCGGCCGGGATCGACCCGCGGGCGCGCGGCGAGGTCCTCGACATCGACGACTACGTGGCACTCGCCGCGGCGAAGGAGACTGTGTGAGCCCCGATGTGAGCCCGAACCCGAATCCGGATACGGGACCCGGCCCGCCGTTCGGGTCGGCCGGCGGCCCGTTCGATGGCCCGTTCGATGGCTCGGTCGACGGTCCGGCCCCCGTGAGGGCGCGCGCCTACGGCAAGATCAACGCCTTCCTCTCCGTCGGTCCGCTTGAGGACGACGGCTACCACTCCCTCGTCACGGTGTTCCAGTCCCTCGACCTCGCGGAGACCGTCACCCTCATCCCCGCCGCGGAGCACTCGGTGACCCTGACCGGGCGGTACGCCGACACCACCGTGCCGCTCGACGCCTCGAACCTCGGGCTGGCGGCTGTCCTCGCCCTCGCCGAGGCGACCGGGGTCGAGGTGCCCGTCGAGGTCGCGATCGAGAAGAACGTGCCGGTGGCCGGAGGGATGGGCGGCGGCTCTGCTGATGCAGCGGCCGCCCTCGTCGCCTACGCCCACCTCGTCGGATGCACCGACAAGGAGCTCATCCACAGCGTCGCCCGCGAGCTCGGCGCGGACGTGCCCTTCGCGCTGCGCGGCGGCACCGCGCTCGGCACCGGCCGCGGCGACGAGCTGACCCCGGTGCTCGGGCGCGGCGAGTTCCACTGGGTGCTCGCCACCTCCACCGGTCGGCTGTCCACGCCCGAGGTGTACCGTCGCCTCGATGAGATCCGCGCCGCCCGCGGCGATGCGGGGCCGGTGACGTGCGGCGAGCACGCGGGGGCAGGCGACGGCGACAGGACCGGCGACGTCACCGGCGTGGGCGCCCACAGCGCCGTCGACCCCGCCGAGGTGCTCCGCGCACTCGGCACCGCGGATCCCGAGGCGCTCGCCGGAGTCCTCCACAACGACATGACCGAGGCCGCGATCGACCTCCTGCCCGGCATCGCCGACATCATGGAGACCGGAGTGCGGGCAGGAGCGCTGCGCGCCCTCGTGTCCGGCTCCGGCCCGACGGTCGGATTCCTCGCCCGTGATCACACGCACGCGCTCGAGATCGCCGTTCTCCTCGAGGCGAGCCGCGGCGTCCGCCAGGTCGTGCGCACCACCGGCCCGGCCGGCGGCGCCCACCTCGTCCCGCCGCCCGCCGCGGCGTGACAGCCTGGGGCGCGCGATATCCGGGCGCACGAGGATACGCGCGACGATGTGTACTCATCGGTAGGTTGGGATAGGTTCGGGGCCATGGACCGCACGCCTGACGACCGCACCGCCGGCGACCGCACCGCCGAGGGCGGCGATATCGAGATCCGCGGGCCCGAGACGACGGAGGACATCGGCTTCCCCGTCGGGCCCGATCGGATCTCCGGCACCGTCTGGCACCCGGTGGGCGCGCCGCGCGGGGTCATCATGATCCATCCCGCGACCGCGACCCCGCGCCGGTACTACCGCGCGTTCGCCTCCTGCATCGCCGCCTCCGGCATCATCGCCATGGCCTACGACTACCGGGGTACGGGGGAGTCCGGGGATCCGCGCGACCACCCCGGAATGCGGATGCGCGACTGGATGAGCGAGGACGTCCCCGCCGCCGCTGCCTGGTGCCGGGAGCGCTTCCCGGACCTGCCGCACGCAGCCGTCGGCCACAGCATCGGCGGCCACGCGATGGTGCTCGGCCACGGGCTCGAATCGGTGTCCCGCTTCGCCGTCGTGTCCGCGCACGTGGCGGCGACACAGCGGATCGCGAAGCGGCGCGAGCGGCTCCGCGTGGGTGCGCTGCTCACCGTCGTCGGCCCGGTGCTGTGCCGGACGCTCGGCTACATGCCCGGCAGGCGCCTCGGCCTCGGGGAGGACATCCCCGCCGGGGCGATGCTCGAATGGGGCCGCTGGACCCGGCTGCCCGGATACTTCTACGACGACCCCACGATGCATGCCCGGGAACGTGCCGGGGCGGTCGAGGCCGAGGTGCTCGCGATCGGTGCCGACGACGACCTGTGGGCCAGTCCCGACCAGATGGACGCGCTCCTCGCACCGCTGCACCGAGCGAGCGTCGAACGGCGCACCTATGCCCCCGCCGAGCTCGGCGTGCCGCGCCTGGGCCACCACGGGCTGCTGCGACGCGGCACCGGCGAGGCGATCTGGCCGGACCTCATCGACTGGCTCAGCCGGGACTTCTGAGTCGGGATTTCGGGGCTGGGGCTGCTGGGTGAGGACGGCCGAGTCGAGTTCACCGGGCCTGCGCGCTACCGGGTCGACCGGGAGGCCTGGGAGAGGTTCGGCGTCGCGGAGCAGGGGACCGCCCATCTCGAGGACGCCTGGTCCGTTGCTCTCGCCGCGCTGGAGTGAAGGCCGGCACTGGAGTGAGGGCCCATGCGGGAGTGAGCGCCCGCCCTGGGGACCGGGCCGGGGGAATGAGTGCCGGCCCGCGGGCCTCCTCTAAGCTTGAGGCGCCCCCACAGAAGGAGTCCCATGCACCTGCTCGGCTGCGAGTCCGTGAGCCTGTCGTACCCCAATCGCACGATCCTCGATGAGGTGACGCTGGGGATCAGCGCCGGCGACCGGATCGGGATCGTCGGCCGCAACGGCGACGGCAAGTCGACGCTCATGCGGATCCTCGCCGGCGTGCTCGACCCGGACTCCGGACGCGTGACGGCGCGCGGCGGCACCCGGGTGGGCTACCTCGAGCAGGCCGACGTCCTCGACCCGACGCTCGATGTGCGGACCTCCGTCGTCGGCGACGCGGAGGAGCACGAATGGGCCTCGCAGCCGGCGGTCCGCGACGTCATGACCGGGCTGCTGCGCGACATCGACCTCGGTGCCACGGTGGGCGAGCTGTCCGGCGGACAGCGTCGCCGCGTGGCGCTCGCCCGCCTGCTCGCCGGGGAGTGGGACATCATCATGCTCGACGAGCCGACGAACCACCTCGACATCACCGGTGTCCGCTGGCTCGCCGAGCACATCCGCCGCCGCTGGCCGGCCGGCCAGGGCGCGCTCCTCGTCGTCACCCACGACCGGTGGTTCCTCGACGAGGTCTCGACGATGACCTGGGAGGTCCACGACGCGACGGTCGACGCCTTCGAGGGCGGGTACGCCGCCTACGTCCTCCAGCGCGTCGAGCGGGACCGGCAGGCCGCCGCGGTCGAGGCCAAGCGGCAGAACCTCATGCGCAAGGAGCTCGCCTGGCTGCGACGCGGGGCGCCGGCGCGCACCTCGAAGCCGAAGTTCCGGATCGATGCGGCCAATGCGCTCATCGCCGCCGAGCCCCCGGTGCGCGACACCGTCGAGCTCGTGTCGATGGCGACCTCGCGGCTCGGCAAGGACGTGTTCGAGATGCACGACCTCGGCGTCGCATACCCGGACGCGGGCGGCGGTCCGGTCTCCGGTGGGGGCGAGCCATCTACCGGGGACGAAGCATCCGCCGGGAACGATGCGCCCGCCGGGGAACGTGCGTCCACCGGCGAACCCGGGCCCGCCGGGGAACATCCGTCCGCCGGGGAACCCGTGCTCTCCGGCCTCGACTGGATCATCGGACCCGGTGACCGCTACGGCCTGCTCGGGGCCAACGGCGCGGGCAAGTCGACCCTCGTCAAGGTGCTCACCGGGGAGATCGAGCCGACCGAGGGGCGGGTCAAGCGCGGCAAGACCGTGAAGGTCGCGGTCCTCGACCAGCAGCTCCGCGACCTCGACGCTCTCGCCGATGACCGGGTGCGGGAGATCCTCGCGCGGAAGCGCTCGACCTACCAGGCCGCCGGGGGCGAGCTCACGCCCAGCCAGCTGCTCGAGAAGCTCGGCCTCGGCACCGTGCTGCAGTCACGGGTCAAGGATCTGTCCGGCGGCCAGCAGCGCCGCCTCCAGCTCCTCCTCATCCTCCTCG
Organism: Brevibacterium sp. R8603A2; assembly: GCF_023072605.1. NCBI lineage: Bacteria > Bacillati > Actinomycetota > Actinomycetes > Micrococcales > Brevibacteriaceae > Brevibacterium > Brevibacterium sp. R8603A2. The sequence goes on along the minus strand of NZ_JALLGN010000001.1, from coordinate 86,222 downwards.
ACGAGCCCAACGTCCTCATCCTCGACGAGCCGACCAACGACATGGACACCGACATGCTCGCCGCGGTCGAGGACCTCCTCGACACCTGGCCGGGCACCCTCCTGGTGATCTCCCACGACCGGTACTTCATGGAGCGCGTCACCGACCACCAGTTCGCGGTGCGCAACCGCACGGTGCGCCACCTGCCCGGCGGCATCGACGAGTACCTCCGGCTCGACGCCGATCCGGCGCTGTCCGGTCGCCCGGACGGCGGCACGGGCAGCGGTGCCACGAACGGCGGTTCCCCGAACGGGGGCGCGGGTTCGGTGATGAGTGCGGTGGCGGGCGCCTCGGGCGGTTCCGCGGGAGCGACCTCGGGCAACGGGTCCGGAGGCAACGGGTCCGGAGGCGGTGGGTCCGGGCTCAGCGCGGCCGAGCGGCGGCGGCTCGGCAAGGAGGTGCAGGCGCTCGGCCGGCGCATCGACAAGCTCGATGCGAGCATCGAGGCGCTCGACGCCGAGCTCGCCGCGCACGACCAGAGCGACTTCACCGGGCTCGCCGAACTCACGGCGAAGCGCGGTGCTGCGGCCGAGGAGAAGGACGAGCTCGAGCTCGAATGGCTCGAGCTGTCCGAGGAGCTCGAGGCCTGAGCGCCTCGGACCCCGATGCCGCCGGCACGGGTTCCCGGGGCGCGGGTTCCTCAGGTGGAGTGTCCGCGGATGCCTGCACTGCGGTCATCGGAGCTCGGCAGCGGGTTCCCGTGCACAGGATTCCCGAAGATACTGCTGAGTAACATATGGGCATGACACGACGCCCTGGTGATTCCGCGCGTGCCGCCGCGACTGCCGCGCCCACGGACACCTCTCCCGAACCCACAGCTTCCGAATCCACAGCTCCCCACCCCGCCACAGCGCGGCGGCGGCTCCCGGCGCTCGACGTGCTCCGCGGCATCGCGATCCTCGGCACGCTGCTCACCAACATCTGGATCTTCTCCGGCTCGGGGGCGCGCCTCGACGATCCGGTCCCCTCTGCGGCCGGCCCGGCCTGAGCGGATCCCGTCGGCCCGCCCGGGTTCTTCGACACCACGATCACCCTCGTCACCGACGGGAAGTTCATCGGGCTGCTGACGATCATGTTCGGCATCGGACTCGAGATCCAGCGGCAGTCGGCGATCCGCCGCGGCACCGGCTGGCCCGGTCGATACCCGTGGCGCGCCGCCATCCTCGTGCTCGACGGCCTGCTCAACTACATCTTCATCTTCGAGTTCGACGTCCTCATGGGCTACGAGCTCACCGCGCTCGCGGTGTCGGCGATCATGATCACCGGCCCTCGGGCGCAGAAGATCTGGATGAACGCCGGACTCGCCGCGCACGTGATGGCGATCCTCGCCGTCCAGCTGCTCATGTCCGGCCTGCCGTTCCTCATGGGGGTCGATCCCGACGACCCCGAGTCCCTCCGGGAGGCCGCCGGGCCGGCGGGACGCGCCGGTCTCGAGCAGGCCGGCGGCGGTGCCGACGCATCGGCGCTTGGGAGCACGGACAGCTACTGGGCGATGGTCCACGAGCGGGTGGTGGGCTTCATCGGCGGCCGTGGCGAGATTCCCGTGATGTTCCTCATGGGATCGGACTGTTCCTCGTCGGTGCCCACATCTTCCGTGCGGGAATCTTCGAGGAGCAAGGGCACCGGCTGCGGAAGCGGACGATGCTGCTCGCCTTCGGCATTGGTCTGCCGATCGACTGGGCGGTGCGGATCTTCGCCGCCGACCACGCCTCGGGCATCACCCGCTTCATCACCTCGACCGCGGTCGCCTTCGGGCTGCTCGCCGCGGTCGCCGCCTTCTACGCCAACCGCACGCGGGCCGGGTGGATCGGCACGCCGCTCGCCGCGGTGGGGCGGATGGCGCTCACCTGCTACATCCTGCAGAACCTGCTCGCCTCGATCATCTTCTACGACTGGAGCTTCGGACTGGCCGCGCGGCTCGACGAGGGCTCCATGACGCTGTGGACGATGGTGGTCTACGTGCTGCTCTCGGCCTTCCTCATCGGGCTGAGCATGCTGTGGCTGAAGCACTTCGCGCGTGGGCCGGTGGAATGGCTGTGGGACCTCGGGTTCCGCGGCATCGGATCTCTGCTCGACCGGCGGCAGCAGCGGCGTGCCGAGCGCTCCCCGGGCGGGCGCGCAGCAGGAGCCGCGAGCTATCGGCTGATCCTCGGTGATTCCGGACCGTGTGCCGGGCCACTCTTCGCCGGACCCGCCTCCTGGCGGCCGGTGAAGCGGTCCATCGATGAGTAGACATGGAAGACGCGGTCGGCGACGAAGTCCCAGGCGCGGGTCGGCAGCACCCCGCGGTAGGCCATCGCGAGCTTGACCGTCCACGGCCGGTTCACCACCGGGGTGCCTGCGAGCATCCCGTTCCAGGCGGCGGCCGCCGCCTCTTCCGGGGTCATGATCGGGGTCAGGAGCGGCCCGCGGGCGCCCGCGAACATTCCGGTGGACACGTAGCTCGGGCAGAAGGTCGTCACCGCGATGTGCCGGTGGCCGGCCCGCGCGAGCTCGAGGCGCATCGACTCGCTCCACCCGATCGCCGCCCACTTCGAGGCGGCGTACACACTCATGTTCGGATTCGGCAGGGTGCCCGCGGCCGAGGCGATGGTCAGGATCCGCTTCGCGCGTCCCCGATCGGCCATCATCACCGGCAGCACCTCCCGGGTCAGCCACATCGGGGCGAGCGCGTTGACGCGCATGGTGCCCTCGATGTCGCGCTCGGGATCGTGCTCCCAGAACGGCGCGCCGCGCACGATCCCGGCATTGTTGACGAGGATGTCCGGCGCGCCGAGGGTGCTCTCGACGGCGGCGACGCCGGCGCGGATCGCATCGAGGTCGGAGATGTCGACGACGAACGCACGGACCTCGGTGCCGGGCGCGGTCGAGAGCTCCCGGGCGAGCGCCTCGGCCCGGGGCCCGTCGATGTCCCACAGCGCCACAGCGCGCGCACCCTGGGCGACGGCCTTCCGGGCGTAGATCTCACCCATCCCGCGGGCGGCACCGGTGATGAGCACGCAGGCGCCGGCGACCACCTCGGCCCCGGGAGGTGAGGCGGCGTCGGTGCGGGTGCCGCGGGCGAGTGAGCGGCCGAAACGGCCGATCCTGCGCCGGGCGCGCGACTGCGGCTCAATCACCGAGCACCACGGCCACTCGGCGGCTCATGCGCTGCGGGCCGGTGTCTCGGTGTCGATCTGTTCGGCGACCCGCTCGTGGCATTCGGTGAGGACGGAGAGGAACTCAACCCTGGAGCGGGTCTCCGCATCGTCGAGATCGCCGTAGGCCTGGTCGTAGGCCGCGGTGAGGTGCCGGTAGTAGTCCATGACGAGTCGCGCGGAGTCCTCGGTGTAGTACACGGAGATGCGACGGCGATCCGCCGAGTCGCGCTCGCGCACGAGCAGACCGCGGGCCACGAGCCGCTCGAGGATCGAGGTGAGCGTCGAGGCCGACAGCGACAGCTGCTCGGAGATCGAGCCGGGTGTCGCGGTGCGGTCGGCACCGCGCGAGGCGACCACCGTCTGGAGCACCTGGAAGTCGATGAGGTTGAGCTGATGGGCGTGGGCGAACCGGGCGGACGCCGTGCGCACCGTCATCGCCTGCACCTGGTCGGCGTGGACGAGCGAGGCGATCCGGGCGTGGCGGGCGCGCTGTGCCGGGGGAAGCTCTGCGGTATCGGCTTCGAAGAGTTCGAGAAGGGGATCGGGGAGCATGTGGATCATGGTAGCCACGGACCGCAGATTGCGGTTTCATATCGGAATTCGAATCCGCTGTGAATCCCTCGGGTGCGGCAGATGAACGCGGGTAGTCTGAGCGGCGGCATCACCGCTGGCTCCGCCGGCACGCCCCATCGGGATTGCTGCGAGGGCGTCCGGGGCACCTGCGGCACTGTTCGAGCACCGTAACGGAGCAACCGGCACCGTGGCGCACCGCGCGGCACTGTGCAGCATCATGGGAGCATCCAGCTCCCTCCGGCTCCGCCTCATCGTTGGGAGATTCTCGTGAAGCGCACCTACCTGGCACCGGCCGCCGCGATGGCCGCCGCAACCGCACTCGTGCTGTCCGCCTGCGGACAGGCACCCGAGGAGTCCGCCGGAGGGGAGGGCGGCGACACCGATTTCAAAGCATGCCTCGTCTCCGACGCCGGCGGCTGGGACGACAAGTCCTTCAACCAGTCGGGCCGCGAGGGCCTCGACAGCGCCGTGGAGGAGTTCGGGATCGAGGAGGCGCTCGCCGAATCGCAGTCCGACTCCGACTTCGGACCGAACGTCGACAACATGGTCCAGCAGAACTGCAGCCTGACCTTCGGTGTCGGCTTCCTCCTCGAGGATGCGATCCAGGAGGCCGCGGAGGCCAACCCGGACCTGCACTTCGGCCTCATCGACTCGACCTTCGCCGACGCCGACGGCAACCCGGTCGAGCTCGAGAACGCCAAGCCGCTCGTCTTCAACACCGCCGAGGCGGCCTACCTGGCCGGCTACCTCGCAGCGGCGACCTCCGAGTCCAAGACCGTCGCGACCTTCGGCGGCATCCAGATCCCGTCCGTCACCGTGTTCATGGACGGCTTCGCCGACGGCGTCGACAAGTACAACGAGGAGGCCGGCGAGGACGAGCAGGTCACCCTGCTCGGCTGGGACAAGGAGGGCCAGGAGGGCTCGTTCTCCGGCGACTTCGAGAACCAGGGCCAGGGCCAGACCCTGACCGAGCAGTTCATCTCCCAGGACGCCGACATCATCATGCCGGTGGCCGGTCCCGTGGGACTCGGCGCCGCCGCCGCGGCCAAGGAGTCCGAGGGCACGAAGATCATCTGGGTCGACTCCGACGGATACGAGTCCACGGAGTACGGCGACATCATCCTCACCTCGGTGATGAAGCAGATCTCGCAGGCCGTCCACGACACCGTCGAACAGGCCATGAACGACGAGTTCGAGGCCGCGCCGTACGTCGGAGACCTGTCGAACGAGGGAGTCGGCCTGGCTCCGTACCACGACTTCGAGGGCGAGGTGCCCGAGGAGGTCAAGCAGAAGGTCGAGGAGCTCAAGCAGCAGATCATCGACGGCGAGATCACCGTCGAGTCGCCGAACGCCCCGCAGGCCTGAGCCGGCGGAGCTCGCAGCGGCGGGTTCGACCTGACGACCAGGGCGGGTACCGTGGTGATGAATGCCACGGTGCCCGCCGTGTTCGTGGCAGAATTCGGGTGCTGCAGTTCCGGGTACACGCCTATGCAGTTCAGGGCACCGCAGTGAGTTCGCTGCCGTGAGTCCGCTGCCGTGAGTCCTGTGCGGCGAGCATGGGCAGGCGGATGGACAGGCGGGACGTGCGGACTGCTGGTTCCGAGAACTGGTGCACATGAGAGAGACGCAGCGCACGAGCGCTGCCGGACGAGAGAGACGGTCCTCGGGGGCCTGCATGAGGAGACGCTGACGTGAAGCTCGAGCTTTCCGGGATCACCAAGCGGTTCGGGCCGCTGGTGGCCAACCGCGACATCGGCCTCGTCGTCGAACCCGGTGAGATCCACGCCCTCCTGGGCGAGAACGGCGCGGGCAAGTCGACGCTGATGAACGTCCTCTACGGCCTCTACCGGCCCGACGGCGGACAGATCCTCATCGACGACCGGCCCGTGACCTTCTCCGGCCCCGGCGATGCCGTGGCCGCCGGCATCGGCATGGTCCACCAGCACTTCATGCTCGTCCCGGTGTTCACTGTCGCCGAATCCCTGGCGCTCGGCTACGAGCCCACGAAGGGCATGGGTCTGCTCGATCTCGCCTCGGCCCGGGAGACGGTGCGCACGATCTCCGAGCGCTTCGGGTTCGACATCGACCCCGACGCGATCATCGAGGACCTGCCCGTCGGCGCCCAGCAGCGGGTGGAGATCATCAAGGCGCTCTCCCGAGACGCGGAGATCCTCATCCTCGACGAGCCCACCGCCGTGCTCACCCCGCAGGAGACCGACGAGCTCATCGAGATCATGAAGCAGCTGCGCGAACAGGGCACCTCGATCGTCTTCATCACCCACAAGCTCCGCGAGGTCCGCGCGGTGGCCGACAAGATCACCGTGATCCGCCGCGGAGCCGTGGTGGGCGAGGCGTCCCCGGAGTCGAGCGAGTCCGAGCTCGCCGGGCTCATGGTCGGCCGCGACGTCCACCTCACCACCGACAAGGAGCCCGCCCGGCCCCAGGACGAGACCTTCCGCGTCGAGGGCCTCACCGTGCTCGACAAAGCCGGGTTCGTCGTCGTCGACGATCTGAGCTTCGGGGTCCGGCAGGGGGAGATCCTCGCTGTCGCCGGCGTCCAGGGCAACGGTCAGACGGAGCTCGCCGAGGCGATCATCGGCCTGCGTGAACCGCACTCCGGCACGATCTCGCTCGACGGCCGCAGGCTCGGCGGCGATTCCGTGAAAGCGCGCCTGGCCTCCGGGATCGGATTCGTGCCCGAGGACCGGTCGAGCGACGGCGTGATCGCCGGGTTCTCGATCCGGGAGAACATGATCCTCGACCAGTACGACCGCCCTCCCTATGCCAGCGGCCTGGCGCTCAAGCCCGCGGTGATCCGTGAGAAGGCGCTCGAGAAGGTCGAGGAGTTCGACATCCGGCTCACGAGCATCGACGACCCGATCTCCACCCTGTCCGGCGGCAACCAGCAGAAGGTCGTGCTCAGCCGGGAGCTCGGCCGCGAGCTCAGCCTGCTCGTCGCCAGCCAGCCCACCCGCGGACTCGACGTCGGATCGATCGAGTTCGTCCACAAGCGCATCATCGCCGAGCGCGACGCCGGCACCCCGTGCATCATCGTGTCGACCGAGCTCGACGAGGTGCTCAACCTCGCCGACCGGATCGCCGTGATGTACCGCGGGAGGATCGTCGGCATCGTGCCGGCCGACACCCCGCGCGACGCGCTCGGCCTCATGATGGCCGGTGTGCCCGAGGACGAGGCGCTCGCCCGCGTGGCCGACGGCTCGGCCGTGACGACCGTATCCCAGGCAGCCGAGGGAGATCTTCCATGACGAACGGCACGAACCCGAGCGAGGCTCCCGGAACGGAGACCTCGGTGACGGGGCAGGAGCAGCCGGCCGACACCTCGGCTGCGGGCGGCACCCCCGCCGCGGGCGGGACCCCGGCTGCGGGGGGAACCCCTGCGGCGAACTCGGTGCTGCGCGACATCATGTCCGGGTCCTGGCTCGTCTCCGTGCTGTCGGTGGTCGTGGCGCTCGCGCTCGGCGGCGTGCTCATCGCCGCAGCGGATCCCGACGTGCAGGCCACGCTCGGCTACTTCTTCGCCCGGCCCGGAGACTTCTTCATCGTGGCCTGGCAGACGGTGTCCGAGGCGTACATGGCGCTGCTGCGCGGCTCGATCTTCGACTGGGAGGCGCGCAGCCTGGTGCGGGCGGTGCGCCCGTTCACCGAGTCGCTCGTCGCCGCGACCCCGCTCATCCTCGCCGGCCTCGGCATCGCACTCGGCTTCCGCTCGGGCCTGTTCAACATCGGTGGCCAGGGCCAGGTGGTGCTCGGCGCGATGTTCGCCGGCTACTTCGGCTACGCGCTCGGCCTGCCGCCGGTCATCCACTTCCTGTTCGCGCTCGTCATGGCCGCGCTCGGCGGGGCGATCTGGGCCGGCATCGCCGGTGTCCTCAAGGCGCGCACCGGCGCGAACGAGGTCATCGTCACGATCATGCTCAACTCGATCGCGGGCTACCTGCTGTCGTACCTGCTCACGCAGAGCTGGTTCAAGGCGACGAGCTCGGCGAACCCGGCCTCGCGTACGATATTCGACACCGCAGCGCTGCCGCCGCTGCTGCCCGATCCGTTCCGCCTCCACCTGGGATTCGTCGTCGCGATCCTCGCCACGCTGTTCGTGTGGTGGCTGCTCGAGCGCTCGACGCTCGGGTTCGAGTTCCGGGCCGTCGGCGAGAACCCGGACGCCGCCCGGACCGCGGGCATCTCCGTGAGCCGGGTGACGATCCTCGTGATGATCATCGCCGGCGCGCTCGCCGGCCTCGGCGGGGCCGCCCAGGTGCTCGGCACCGAGGGCAAGCTCACCGGGGGTGTGGCCGGCACCATCGGCTTCGACGCGATCACGGTGGCGCTGCTCGGCCGGTCACGGCCGCTCGGCACGTTCCTCGCCGGCCTGCTGTTCGGCGCGTTCAAGGCCGGCGGCTACCTCATGCAGTCGCAGACCGGCACCCCGATCGACATCGTGCTCGTCGTGCAGTCGATCATCGTGCTGCTCATCGCGGCCCCGCCCCTCGTCCGTACGATCTTCCGACTCCCGACCCCGGCGAAGAAGGTGGCAGCATGAGCACCGTCGCACCCGACAGGACCCCGCAGCCCCCCGACCCGAGCTCCGGCCCGGGCGGCGCGGCGGCACCGGCAGCAGCACCCGTGAAGCAGCGGGCGTGGAAGTACCCCGTCGTCTACTCGGTGCTCGCCCTCGCCTCGCTCCTGGTGTTCGGCCTGCTCGCCGGCGGCGGCAAGCAGACGACGTTCACCTTCGCCTCGCGCAACGACTTCTTCACCATCCCGCCGCTCCCGGTGCCGTCGAGGGCGACCTGCGTGGCGCTCGGCCTCGTGCTCGTCGTCTTGGCGGCGGTGTCGATCTGGGCGACGTTCACCCGCCGGCGCCTCGGCGTATGGTTCCCGCTCCTGTTCGGCATCGTGTTCGTGTTCGCGTTCCTCACCTGGTCCGCCGCCGGGGCGGGGCGGATGCCGGTGACGGCGCTCCTCGCCGGGGCGCTCGCGCTGTCGGTGCCGCTGATCTTCGGCGCGATGTGCGGTCTCGTGGGGGAGCGCTCGGGCATCATCAACATCGCGATCGAGGGCCAGCTGCTCGCCGGCGCATTCCTCGCAGCGGTCGTCGCCTCGGCGCTGCAGAACCCGTACGCGGGGTTGTTCGCCGCACCGATCGCGGGCGCTCTGGTGGCCGTGGTGCTGACGTTCTTCGCGGTGCGCTACTGGGTGGACCAGATCATCATCGGCGTCGTGCTCAACGTGCTCGTCGTCGGTGTGACGAGCTTCCTGTTCTCCACCGTGCTCACGCAGGATCCGGCGACGTGGAACGCGCGCCAGCAGCTGCCCAACCTGCCGATCCCGCTGCTGTCGGACATCCCGGTGATCGGGCCGGTGCTGTTCAACCAGAACATCCTCGTCTACCTCATGTACGTCGTCGTCGTCGCGCTGCAGATCTTCATCTTCCGCTCGAAGTGGGGGCTGCGGATGCGGGCGATCGGCGAGCACCCCAAGGCCGCGGACACCGTGGGCATCAACGTCAACCGCAACCGCGTGCTCAACACTCTGCTCGCCGGCGCGATCGCCGGTCTGGGCGGTGCGTTCTTCACCATCGGCTCCGGGCTGGCGTTCGGCAAGGAAATGTCGGCCGGGCAGGGGTACATCGCGCTCGCCGCGATGATCCTGGGCAAGTGGAACCCGATGGGCGCGCTGTTCGCAGCGCTCCTGTTCGGCTTCTCGAAGAACCTCGCGAACGTGCTGTCCGCGATCGGCACCCCGGTGCCCTCGCAGCTGCTGCTCATGCTGCCCTACGTCGTCACGGTGCTCGCCGTCGCCGGCTTCGTCGGCCGCGTCCGCGCACCCGCCGCCGAGGGCAAGCCGTACATCAGCCAGTGACTTGAGCTGGTGACTACAGCCAATGACTTCAGCTGGTGGCTTAAGCCAATGACTTCAGCTGGTGGCTACAGCCGGTGACTACAGCCGGTGGCTTCAGCCAATGACATCGAAGGAGGCATCTGATGCGTGAGTTCCCCGCCGAGGTGTGGGCCCGTCTGCAGGACGCGGCGCGCGACGCCGTCACCCGGGCGTACGTGCCGTACTCCGGCTACCCGGTGGGTGCGGCGGCACTCGTCGACGATGGGCGCGTGGTGACCGGCTGCAACGTCGAGAACGCGTCCTACGGCGTAGGGCTGTGCGCCGAGTGCGGGCTCGTGTCCGACCTCGCGCGCTCGGGGGGCGGACGGCTCGTCGCGTTCGCGTGCGTCGACGGCGCGGGGGAGAAGCTCGTGCCGTGCGGTCGCTGCCGCCAGCTCCTCTACGAGTTCGGCGGCCCGGACCTCGTGCTCGCGATGCCGAGCGGGCACCTGCCGATGTCCGCAGTGCTGCCCGAGGCGTTCGGCCCGGACCACCTCACCGACTACGAGCTGCGCCGGAAGTGACGTGCAGAATGACGTGCAGGATGTGCGGTGCTGTGCTCGCGGAGGTATAGCGCGACGCGCAGGAACCAGCGGGTGAGGTGCGATCCGAACCGGTGATGACCGCACTCGCAGACGTCCTGCACGACTCGCGGCCAGGCGATGGGGCAGACTGGTGCCAGTGCCACCTCGGCCTCGGTGCCGCGGCCCCGTTCGGGGCACGAGGGTCTGTGACGCGGACCCACCCGAGGCCAGCCGGTCTCCGACCCGGGGCCGACCCGGAGACCGGACCATCACAGCCCGCCGACCATCACGATCAACCGGACACGCCGCTCACCGGCCGCCGCGGCTGAGGATCCGCCGGACCGACACCTGCCATCACCACGCACCACGGAAGGAAGCATGCCGAACTCCACCCCGCTCGAGGCCTTCGACGCCGTCGATGTCATTCGGACCAAGCGCGACGACCAGGTGCTGAGCCCCGCTCAGATCGACTGGGTGATCGACGCCTACACCCGCGGCGTCGTCGCCGATGAGCAGATGTCCGCGCTCGCGATGGCGATCTTCCTCAACGGCATGACCGACGAGGAGATCGGCGCCTGGACCCACGCGATGATCGCCTCGGGGGAGACCATGGACTTCTCCGGGCTCGACCGCCCCACCGCCGACAAGCATTCCACCGGCGGGGTCGGCGACAAGATCACCCTGCCGCTCGCACCCCTCGTCGCCGTGTTCGGGGTGGCGGTGCCGCAGCTCTCCGGCCGCGGTCTCGGCCACACCGGCGGCACGCTCGACAAGCTCGGGGCGATCCCCGGCTGGCGCGCCGACCTGAGCAATGACGAGATGCTCGCGATGCTGCGCGATCCGGGAGCAGTGATCTGCGCGGCCGGCGCGGGTCTGGCTCCGGCCGACAAGAAGCTCTACGCCCTGCGCGACATCACCTCGACGGTGGAGGCGATCCCGCTCATCGCCTCGTCGATCATGTCGAAGAAGATCGCCGAGGGCACCGGTTCCCTCGTCCTCGACGTCAAAGTCGGTTCCGGGGCATTCATGAAGGATCACGCCTCGGCGAAGCGCCTGGCCGAGACCATGGTGACGCTCGGCCGCAACGCCGGGGTGCGGACGAGCGCGTTGCTCACCGACATGTCCACGCCGCTCGGTCTGACGGTGGGCAACGCACTCGAGGTGCGAGAAGCCGTCGAGGTGCTCGCCGGCGGCGGGCCCGCCGATGTCGTCGACCTCACCGTGGCGCTCGCCGAGGAGATGCTCCGCCTGGCGGGGGCGAACGATGTCGATGTGCGCGCCGCGCTCACGGACGGCCGCGCGATGGATGTGTGGAAGACGATGATCGAGCGCCAGGGCGGCGATCCGGATGCCGATCTGCCGCGGGCGAAGGAGACCTCGGAGGTGGTTGCCGAGTCCGACGGGGTCCTCATGGAGCTCGATGCGCTGGCCGTCGGGATGGCGTCGTGGCGCCTGGGAGCCGGACGCGCGAAGAAGGAGGACCCGGTGCAGGCCGGAGCCGGCATCGAGATCCACGTGAAGCCGGGCGAGGCCGTGCGCAAGGGGCAGCCGATCCTCACCCTCCATACCGACGAACCGGCCCGCTTCGCCCGCGCCGAGGAATCGCTCGCCGGGGCGATCGTCGTCGAACCGGCTGCGGAGGGTGCCGACGCCGCAGCCGCATCGATCGTCCTCGAGCGCATCGGCTGAGCGAACGGGCAGGGCGGATGAGTTGAGCGCATGAGCTGAGCGGACGGGCAGCAGGGCGCATGAGCAGGACGCATGAACAGGACGGACGGGCAGGGCTGATGAGCTGCAAGCTCCGTTGTGGGCGACAGGCGGATGCACCTGGCGGACGCCGCTCGTCGAGCGTCGCTCCGGTGAACGCCGGCTGTCGAACGCGTATTGCCGAACGTCTCCTGCCGAATGCCGGCTACCGAGTACAGCCTGTCGAAACTCTTCTGCCGAGTCCCGCCTGCCGAACGGCTCCTGCCGAACACCTGCTCGAGCTGGACGGTTCCTGACGAGTCCCGCCTGCTGAACGGCTCCTTCCGAACACCTGCTCGAGCTGGACGGCCCGAGCTTCACCCCATGAACTTCACCACTGAGAACCGAACCGAATGGAGAACACCATGACCTCTCGCGCTGATGCCGCCGCCCTCATCGACCACACGCTGCTCAAGCCGGAGAGCACGGCTGCGGACGTCGCCGCGCTCGTCGCCGAGGCCCGTGACCTCGGCGTTCTGGCAGTGTGCGTGTCGCCGAGCCGGCTGCCGCTCGCAGACACCGGTGACCTCGTGGTCGCGACGGTGTGCGGTTTCCCATCCGGTGCGCACGCGTCCGAGGTCAAAGCGGCAGAAGCGAAGCGGGCCGTGGCCGACGGCGCCGACGAGGTCGACATGGTGATCAACCTGGGCCTGGCGAAGGCCGGGGGCTTCGACGGGGTCGAGGCGGACATCCGGGCCGTCGTCGAGGCCTCCGGTGGAGCGCTCGTCAAGGTCATCATCGAGTCGGCGGCGCTCACTGACGAGGAGATCGTCGAGGCGTGCCGTCGGTCCGAGGCTGCGGGAGCCGACTTCGTCAAGACCTCGACCGGGTTCCACCCGGCCGGGGGTGCGAGCGTGCACGCCGTCGAACTCATGCGGAAGACTGTGGGAGACCGCCTGGGGGTCAAGGCCTCCGGAGGCATCCGCGATGCGGAAGCCGCCGAGGCGATGATCGCGGCGGGAGCCTCCCGGCTGGGTCTGTCCGGTTCGAGGGCGGTGCTCGATGGGATGGAGTGATCCCGCGGCAGTCGGAGTAGATTCTCGACGCGGCAGTTCGGGTACCCGGTAGTTCGCGTACCCGGCAGGCGGACCACACGGTATCAGGGGCTGGCCGAGCACTTTGTCGGGGTGCTCAGTCGAGGCGTTGTGTCGGGCCCCCTTTCCAGCTCACCCGAATCCTCCCGAGCTGCGCGGTAGTCATGAGGTCGCAGGCGGGAGGGGCTCATCCGGGCCACTCATAGTCGTCGATCCAGGTCCATGGATCGTGCGCCTCGAAGTGGGCTGCGTGTTCGGACCCGACCGGGTCGGGCAGAGGACGGGTGGCCGTCGTGTCCGCGCCGGACGCTCGCCACACCGTTCGGTCCACATGGGCTTCGGCGAGGAGCCGGCTGCGGGTCTTCATGTCGTGATGGTGCTTGCACAGCGGCTGGAGGTTCTCGACCACCGTGAGTCCACCGGAACCGGGGTCGTCGTGATCGAACGGAACCACATGGTCAATCTCGCAGTGCTGGGCGGACACATCGCAACCGGGTGCCGCGCACGTCCGCCAACGCGACCGGGTGGTGCGGCGGAGAGCATCCGGGATGCAGTACTTCGTGGCGGCGATCGGCAGCACGGTGCCGTCGACGGGGTCGGTGAGCAGCCGCTCGAGGTGGGGAGCGCGAGCAACGATGTCTCGGGCGGTCTCCGCCGGGATCGGGCACGTACCGTCGAGCTCCGCGGGCAGGTTCGACTCGTCGACCGAGCTCCATTCGTCCAGCAGGGACATCACGGGCACGGTGACGGTGACCGCAGCCTGTCGGCGCAGCCATTCCTCATGTGTGGGGCACGTGAGGGTGACGGAGTAGATGTAGGCGTTCTCGGTCTCACCGAGGTCGGGGATCTCACTGAGCCCGCGCAAGCGCTTCATCCGTCGAGTTCTCGAGGCCGTATGGCGGTGCGTGCGCGCTTCATCTGCCGTCGGCGGCGAGTGATCCGAGTCGTTCGTATCGCTCGACGACGGGGAATCATTCGATGGTGCATGGCTGGACTGAGGGATGTCGCGCGCGCAATCAGCGGGTGCGTCCCCGGAAAGCGCCGGACCGGTTCGGGCGCCGCTGGCAGGCGAGGTGCCGGAACCCGCTGTGTTGGAATCCGTGGCGCCGGAACCTGAGGAGCCGGAACGCGAGGTGCCTGCGAACGTCGGCTCTGCCGAGGTGGTGCTGGAACCCGAGGTGCTGGAACCTGCGGTGTTGGAATCCGTGGCGCCGGAACCTGCGGTCCTAGAACCAGAGGTGCTGGAACCCGAGGCGCTGGAACCCGAGGTACCCCCGAACGACGCATGTGCATTGGACGACTGCGAAGACGATTGTGAAGACGACGTGTCAGCAGACGAAACGGTGACGGGCGGGGTGACGTTCGGCGCCGGGCCATCGAGTTCGACGACGGTGACATCGATGGTCGGGGTGGCCCGCGTGATGATGTCGAACATGAGTTCGTGGAGCGCGCGAGCGTCGACGATCGCCTGGCGACTGCGGTCGAGGCCGAACGCATCGGCGTGATTGAGCGAGATCGCCTTCGCCATTGCGCGTGTGCGCTGGTACAGGGCATCGAGGGCGGTGACGGGTCCGGTGAGCGTGAGTCTGGCGGTCCCGTCGCGCCACCGGTCGATCCGCACTGTCCGGTGGCGCGCACGCTCCTTCTCGAGGTGGTCGCGCCCGGCGAGCAGCGCGGCCTGCCTGTCGAGGAGGATCCCCAGCCGATGCGGTGTGAGGTCGTGTGGGCGGCCGACTGCGTACTCATCGAGACGACGGACGAGCGCCAGCGGCAGATCGCGCGCCTTCTTCATCGTGGTGCGCAGCTTGACCCACGTCGACTCGCCGACGAGAACGGCATGGCGCATGAGCGGCAGACCGAAATAGGCGAGGAGGCTGTCCGCGGCGGCGCTGGTCGCCTGCGCGGTCGTCATGCTCAGGCGCTGTGCAAGTGCGATATCGAACCCGTCCTTGAGCGCCGCACGCACCTCCGCCCGGAACGGCGATGACGCGTGCTGCGATGAAGCCGCACCTTGCGACGGCTCCGGAGACCAAGTTGATTCCGGATGCTGGGCCGAGCCGGGAGTCCATGCTGATTCCGGGTGCACTTCCGATCCAGGGTGCTGAGCCGATCCCGGGACAGACCCGGTCGCTGCAGTGGCGGGGCGGCGGCGCCGATCGCCGAGCAGTCCGAACAGCGTGCGTACCTCGTCCGGGTTGTGCGTCGTCGCGAGGTATCCGAGCGAGGCCTGGGCGACCGCGACGAGCTCTTCGAGAGCAGCGACATCCCGCAACCGGGACACCTGGGCCACGCGCTCGTGGAGCCGGTCGAAATGGACAGCAGACTCCGCGAACAGAGCTGCACCGCTGCGGCCGTCCTCAGGCTGCCACGGAGAGTGGACGTCCTCCTGCCAAGGCGCGTGCGGAGAGCCGGAGTCGACTGGACCAGATCCCTCGAACAGGTCAGGACCCTCGAACATCGCGTCACCAGCGAGCAGTGCCTGGAGGTCGCGGAGGTCTCCGGGCGCGGCGAAGCGAGCAGGGTCGGCGGAGACCGAGTATTCCGATGGACGGTCCTCAGTGTCGGCTGCCGCGCACGCGGCGAAAAGACGGTAGTCGAACCCGTGGGTTGATCCGATCGCCATTGCCTCGTTCCTTTCGCTATGTTCTAATCATAATAGAACGTATACCAGAAGTGAAGGGGGTATGGGCAATGATGTTCGAATTCCTCCTGGGTACAGTGTATGCGGTGATGGGCACAGTGATGGTGCGTGGCCGGGCGCCCGCAGGCACGGCCGGTGGATCTCCGAACGTAACCGGGCGCGCGGCTTCCTGCCGAGGCGTCTCCCTACCGGAGCGACTCGACAGAGTCCCGACTGTGGCAGCGCCCCAGGTGCGACAGAATCCCAGGTGCGACAGAGCCCCAGGTGCGACAGAGCCCCAGGTGCAACAGAGCCCCACGTGCAACAGCGGCGCAGAATATGACCGGGCCGCAGGTATACAGGAGCCCCCCCCGGCGTGTCAGAGCCCGAGGTACTCCTGCACGGCGGTGATGAGCTCATCGAGCGCGGAACGGGCGTGCGCCACGGGATCGGCACCACCCTCGGCGCCTTCACGAGCCCCACCGCTGCCGGTGACCTCGAGATAGCACTTGAGCTTGGGCTCGGTCCCGGAGGGGCGGATGATCACGCGGCCTCCGGAGGCGGTGAAGATCGCGACCCCGTCGGTCGGCGGCAGCGCGTCGAGTCCTTCGGCCATATCGACCACGCGCGTCACGGGTGAGTCTGCGAGCACCTCGGGCGGAGACGTGCGGACCCGCTCCATCGCCTCGGCGATGAGCACCGTGTCCTGCATGCGGAAGGTGACCGGGGCGGTGAGGAAGACGCCATCGCGCTGTCGGATCCGAGCGAGCTCCGCCTCCACCGTGGAGCCTGCACCGGCGAGTTCGGAGACCAGTCCGGCGAACACGATCGAGGCCGAGATGCCGTCCTTGTCGCGCACGGCCTGTGGGGCGACGCAGTACCCGAGTGCCTCCTCGTAGCCGAACACCAGTCCGGGCACCCGCGAGATCCACTTGAAACCGGTCAGGGTGTTGGCATGCGTGAGTCCGTGGGCTGCGGCGACGGCGCTGAGCGCCTGTGAGCTCACGATCGAGTTCGCCAGCACCGCCGCGGCTCCACCCACGTCGACCCGCGAGGCGATCCGTTCGCCGAGCAGGAGTCCCACCTCGTCCCCGGTGAGCTGCCGGTACGTCCGCACAGCGGTCTCCGGAGCGTTCGGGGCCGTAGGTGAGGAATCTGCCGGCAGCGGCGCCGGAGTCGTCGGGTCTCCGTGCGCTGGGCCCGGCGACGAGCCTGTGTGCTGTGCGTGCTCTGCGACCGGGATCGCGGCGCTGAACCGGTCGGCATCCGGGTCGTGGGCGATGATGAGGTCGGCGTCGACCTGCGCTGCGAGGTCGAGCGCCGCGTCGAGCGCACCGTGCTCCTCGGGGTTGGGGAACGCGACTGTCGGGAACTCGGGATCGGGGTCCGCCTGGGATCCGACGACGTGGACATCGGTGAAGCCGCAGCGTTCGAGGGCCCTCAGCGCGGTCTGCCCGCCGACACCGTGGAGCGATGTCATGACGATCCGCACCGGCGTCTGCCGGCGCTCGCCGAGCGCGTCGATGTGCGCCAGGTACTCCTCGACGATCTCCTCTCCGGCCATCTCCCACCCGGACTCCGCGCGCGGCGTCTCGGCGACCGACGGGACCGCTGCGATCGCCTCGGCGATGAGTGCGTCGAAGGGCGGCACGATCTGCGCTCCGGCGCCCGCCCGGATGACCTCCGGGTCCTCGGTGCCGCTGAGCACCGCGGCCAGCGGCGCTTCGCCGAGGTACACCTTGTAGCCGTTGTCGGCCGGCGGGTTGTGGCTCGCGGTGACCATGACGCCGGCATCGGCGCCGAGGTGGTTGACGGCGAGTGCGAGCACGGGAGTGGGCAGCTGGGCGGGGAGCAGGATCGCGCGCCCGCCGGCCGCAGTCACCACGGCGGCGGTGTCGCGCGCGAAATCTGCGGAGCCGTGGCGGGCGTCGCAACCGATGACGACGGTGAAGCCCTCGCCCAGTGTGTCGCGGAGGAAGTGGGACACGCCGGCGGCAGCCCGGATCACCACGGCGCGGTTCATTCGGTTGGGTCCGGCGGCGATCGCGCCGCGCAGGCCGGCGGTGCCGAAGCTCAGCGGAGCGAGGAACCGGTCCTCGAGCTCGGCGCGGGCCTGGGTGGCGGCGTCGGGAGCACCTGGGCCCGGAGCACCTGGGCCCGGAGCCTCGGCGGCCGGGTCAGCAGAATCCGAGGAGACGGGTTCCGAAGGAGCAGGCCCGTCTCCGGCGTCGGCCGTCGTCGTCCCCGCGGTCCCGACGGCCGCCTCGAGGAGGTCCTGCAGCTCGGCGCGCGTGACGGGGTCCGGGTCGTCGGCGATCCAGTCGCGCACCACCTGTGCGTCGAAGCCGCTGCTGAAGCGGTCGGCCACCCGCGCCATCTCAGGCATCACCGTCGGCCGTGTGTGCGGCCTGCTCACGGGCGATCCGCTCGACGATCCGAGCGAGCAGATCGGAGATGCGCGGACCGGCAGCCTGCCCGGCCTCGATGACCTCGGCGTGGGACAGCGGCTCATCGGACACACCGGCCGCGAGGTTTGTCACGAGCGAGATGCCGAGGATCTCGAGTCCGGCCTCACGGGCGGCGATCGCCTCGAGCGCGGTCGACATGCCCACCAGGTCGGCGCCCATGATGCGCGCCATGCGCACCTCGGCCGGGGTCTCGTAGTGGGGGCCGCGGAACTGGGCGTACACGCCCTCGTCGAGGCTCGGGTCGATCTCACGGGCGACTCCGCGCAGGCGGGAGGAGTAGAGGTCGGTGAGGTCGACGAAGGTCGCGCCCTCGAGTGGGCTCGCCGCGGTGAGGTTGAGGTGGTCGGAGATGAGGACCGGGGTGCCGGGTGCCCAGTCGGGGTTGAGCCCGCCGCACCCGTTGGTGAGGACGAGAGTGGAGCAGCCGGCTGCGGCGGCGGTGCGCACTCCATGGGCGACGGCGCGGACGCCGCGGTCCTCGTAGAAGTGGGTGCGGGCGCCGAGCACGAGCGCGGTCTTCCCGGTGTCGCCCACTCGCACGCTGCGCAGCGTGCCGCCGTGGCCGGCGACGACGGGGGAGTGGAAGCCGGGGACCTCGGCGGCGGGGAGCTCGGAGATCGTCTCGCCGATGAGGTCGGCGGCCTGGCCCCACCCGGAGCCGAGCACGAGCGCGATGTCATGGGAGTCGACCCCAGCTGCCTCATTGATGACGGCGGCGGCGCGGGCCGCGAGGGCGCTGGGCTCGGTGGCATCGGACCCGGTGGCATCGGATCCGGCATCGTCGGGCCCGATGCCGGTGGACTCGATGTCTGTGCGCTCGGTGGGCGCGGAATCGCTAAGCTGAGATTCGGTCATGGGACGACACTACCGAAAGGTCGGCGGCCCACTGCTGATCCACTCCACACCCGCCACGATGAAGGTGACTCGATGACGATCCGTCCGTTCGCGCCCGGCGACGACCTCGCCCTCAACGAGGTGTTCCACGACGCCTCGACCCCGGCCGGCCACGTGGTGCGCAATCTCTTCCGCGCCGACTCCGAATCCCCGGTCTCGCGCTGCGTCGTCGCGACGCTGGCCGACTCCGAGGCGGGAGAGGGTTCCGGTTCGCGGGCGGGTTCCGGCTCCGGCCCGTCCGACGGTGCGAGCGACATCCTCGTCGGGGCCGCCGCGATCGCCGAATCACCGGCCCACCCGGAGCGCGCCTGGGTGCATGTCGAGGTCGCGGAATCAGAGCGCCGCCGAGGTGTGGGCCGGGATCTGCTCGCCGCCGTGCGGGAGCGGGCCGCCGGCACCGTGGTCGCGGACCTGCCGCTGCGCGCCCGGGTGGAACCCGGAGCCGCGGGCGAGGCGGCGGCGCAGGCAGTCGGGTTCTCGCCGCTGTTCACCACGCGCGTGGTCGAGGTGGCGCCGGGTGCGCTCGGCAGCCTGGGTGCGGACCGGCTCGAGGACTTCGAAGTCACGGCGACCGGTTCGGTGGCGCTGACCCGGGCGTTCGGCGAGTGGTACACGGGTGTCAATCGCGCGGATCCCGCGGCCGAGATGACGATCGGCCAGGTCAATACCCGGTTCCTCTCCGAGGCCGCCGGCGCCCACGGGGCGGCGCTGCTGCGCGCGGCGGGTTCCGGGAAGGCAGAGTCGGGGAAGGACCGCGAGGTGACGACCTTCGCGGTGTCCTACGCCCGGCCGGAGACCGACACTGCCGCGGATGCGGGGGCACCGGTCTCCGAGTCGCCGACTGCCGAGCTGCCGCCCACCGAGCTCACGCTCGGATCGATGTACGACGCCCAGGCCGACACAGTGGGCGACGGTTCCATGGATGCGTCCGATGACCCAGCCTTCCAGGCGGCGCTCGGGGATGCGGCGGTGCTGCTCGCCCGGCTCAGCGTCGACACCCCGGTCGCACTCGAGGTGACGAGCGAGATGCCGGTGCTCAGCGCCCTCGTCGACGGCCTGCTCGAGGCGGGCCAGGCACGGGTCCTGCAGACGTACGTGACCCTCGGGTCGGAGTGAGCTCGATCACCGGCCGATCCGGGTACGGAACACCCCGGTTCAGGTGCGGTCGAGCAGACGGGTGACATCGACGGGGATCGCGCGCTCTGCCGTGACGTACCAGCCGCGCGTCTGACCGCCGGGGCCCGCTGGGAGGTCGCGCAATCCGACCTCGGCGAGCTCCCCGGCGGTGCGGGCACCGATGACGAGCATCGGGCCGAGCCCCGGGACCCGTGCGAGCGGTGACGAGTAGCCCGGCGTGTGCTGGAGCGGCCAGCCGATGACGCATGCCGGAGCCGTCAGGGCTGTGGTGAGGTCCGATGGATCCGTGAGGTGCGCCTCGAGCACGGCGAGGAGCGTCTGCCTCACCTCGGCTGCGTGCCACGCCTGCTCCACACCGGTGACGAGCAACGGCGTCAGGGCCGCGGTGGTGCGCACACTGAGCACCGGACCATCGATGTCCGGGACCCACGTCACGGCCTCACCGCACGGCCCGACGCCGATCTCCACACCGCTGCTCGCGGCGCGGCCCGGCTCTGCGCCGATGATCCCAGCAGCCCCGGTCGCCGAACTCTCAGATCGATGCGGATCGGCACCGCTCGTACGGCGTCGTGCCGACCGGTGCACCCAGTGGTCCACGTCGCTGTTGCGACCGAAGTCACCTGCATCGATCACCGACACCCGAACACGAGGCGAGCCACTGCGGATCGGCACTGCTCGATCGGCATCGCACCCGGCCCCGCGGCACTCCGTGTCGTCGCGGTGGTGTCCCTCCGCCCCGATCGAGGTGCCCGGGACAGGCGGAACGCGGTCAGAGCATGTGTGCGAGAGCTGGACATCGGCCCCCTGCGGGCCGGTTGAGGACGAAACGGGACCCAGGACGACTGCGCGCCCGGGAGGCCAGGCTCCGGAGAACCTCCGAGTCTGGAGTCCGAGGTGCGCGGTCTCCTGCGGATCGGCCGGCGGGAAGATCACACGCGTTCGGGCCCGCGCGGCGATGGGTGAATGGAGGATCCGCCGGCCGGCCGCGATGACGAACGCCGTCGGGGACCGCCCGGCACCCGACGTCAGCAGCGCTTCCAGGCGCGAGAGCCTGCGGGTGCCCTCGAGCGTCCGGAGCAGCGCATCGAAATCGTCGATGCAGATCATCCTGGGCCGCGGGTCGTCATCGGTCTCGAGGAGCCCCAGGAGGTACTCGACGGCCCACACCTCGGCGTGATCGGCCACGATGAGCTCACCGGGCTCCGCGCCGTCTTCGTGGTTCCTGGTGTCGAGGATCTCCTCGACGGTCCGGTCGCGACGGCCCCGGGTGAGGAGCACGACGCGGCTGCCGGTGCTCACCGCTGCCGCAGCGAACGACTGCACCGCCGTGCTCGTGCCGCGACCGCGCCCGCCGGTGATGATCACGGATCCGTCCCGAACGGGATCCCATATCCAGCGCGCCGTCCGGTTCTCGTCCGGGAAGTCGAGGAGTCCGAGGTCGGTGGATGACAGCGCGGCATGCGATACGGGCATCGGCGGCAGGACGATCCGCCGCCGAGTGCGGCCGGTGGATCCGGCGATGAAGTGCTGCGAGACCGAGACGAGCGCAGGGACGGTGAGCGCGGCTCCCGTCGTCGGTCCGGGGGCGGGCAGCGCGGCGGAACCGGACATCGTGTCGCGCGGCGCCGGGCTGCGGGTCGTCGCCCGCCGGCCGAGCAGAGCAGTCCAATCCACCCTCGGCGGGGCCGGCGGGTGCTGAGCCGGGGACACGGTGACCTGCGCGGCCCTGAACAGCTCGGGCGGCCCCGTGCGGCTGAGGAGTGCAGCACCGGGGTCGTCGGGCCGCAGGTGCGCGGCGGCGTCGGTTCCGATCACCTCGATCGAGTCGGCGGAGTCGCGCACGCGCAGGGCGAGGCGCAGGGAGATGTTGGCCTTCATGCGTGAGGTGACGATGCCGGAGGGCCGTTGAGTGGCGAGGATGAGGTGGATGCCCAGGGAACGGCCGAGCGCGGTGAGCGATTCGATCATCTCCACTCCGGCGGGATTGTCCTGGATGAGAGCCTGGAACTCATCGATGACGACGACGATGCGGGGCAGCGCGGTGCGGTCGTCGGAGTGCTGGATCGCAGCGTTGAGGGCATCGATGTCGGGGCACCGCTGCTCGGCGAGCAGGGCCTCTCGTCGCAGGATCTCCGCCCGCAGACTTCGGAGCGCACGCATCGCCTGGGTCGGTTCGAGATTGTCGACGACGGCATCGACGTGGGCGAGCTCGGCGAACGGTGCGAACGCCGCTCCGCCCTTGAAGTCGATGAGGACGAAACGCAGTTCGTCCGGGGAGAGCACGGCGGACAGCGCGGCGACCCAGGTCTGGAGCAGCACCGACTTGCCGCTGCCGGTCGTCCCGGCCACGAGTGCATGCGGGCCGTCCTCGACGAGGTCGACGAGCAGGGCTCCGGTCGACGTGGATCCCAGCGGCACCCGCGTCGCCCCGGTGGGTGCCGATCCGGTGGATGATGGCCCACTGGGCACGGAACCTCCGGGTACGGAACCCCTGGGCACGGTACCGCTGCGTGCCGTATCTCTGCGTGCCGTGGAGTCGTGGACCGAGCCCCAAGCGCTTCTCCAGTCGCTGGGTGACGATCTGAGGCCGGCGCGGGAATCCGTCGACCCACGCGGACCGCGAATGAGGAATGTGTCGGCGATGGCCGGCCTCCCGCCGGCTCCTGAGGCGCCGGCCTCCGGATCCGATTGCTCGTGGCCATGGTCTGCAGAGAGCTCGGCAAGGAGTTCGTCGAGGGTGCGGGACGCGGGAACAGCTCCGACCGGAGCCGCGGGCGGGGGAACGAGCTGGAGGAATCGCTCGGGGCGCAGGCGTCGCAGCTCGATGGCTCCGCCGAGCGGGACCGGGTGGCGGCGCGGACGCGGCGCATCGACCAGGGAGAGTTCGGCGGTCGACAGGGGAGTCGTGCAGTCGATCCGCCATCGCGGCACCACCTCACCAGGCGGTGTCGCACGAGAGGTGAACCGCCCGGACTCACCGAGGCTCGCCGTGGAAGCGGGGCAGCGGATGGACACGGTGATCTGGCCGTCGTCATCATCTCGGCGGTGCGGAACCGGAGCCGGGGCCGGAACCGGAGCGGGAACCGCAGGAAGCACAGGCGATTCTGTGCTGTCTAGCGATGTCATGCGGGCTTCGTCGAGCATCGCTGTGGGGGAGCCGGCTCGGGTGCCCGTTACGCGAGGTCGCCTGGCTCGGTCATCAGGCGCAAGGGGGTCCGTCGAGGATCCCGACGGCACCGCTGCAGGAATCCGTGGCGCCAACTCGATGGTAATGCCGGAACCGGCGACCCGATCTGCCGAGCCATCGGCTGCGGCTACGTCGACGCCGTACCCGGTGAGCTCGGGGAACACCTCGGCGACCGAGCTGTCGGCGAACGCCACCGGCAGTCCGAGAGCGCGGGCACTCGCGACGACGGCGCGTACGACGTCGCCGACGACCTCCGGCACTCCGCTGACGTCGAGGTCGACTGCGCTCGGGTCGAACAGCAGTGCACAGTCCTCGAGGACGGGGTGCACCGATCCCCGGCCCACCGGGGGACTGCCGACTGAGCCAACGGCCGCCGAATCATCGCCCGCCGCATCTCTGCCTGTCGCTCCATGGTCCGCGCGGCGGCGACCCGCACGGTTTCGGCCCGGCACTGTGTTCTCCGCGCCCTTGCCGGCCGTATCACGGTCGAATGTCGTGTCCGCGTGGCGGTCGCGGGACCGTCGATCGACCTGTGAACCGACAGCCTCGGTGACGGCTCCCGTGGACCCGTCGATCACGGCGACCGGCACCGACAACCGGTCGAGGAGACGCGCGATCCCCGGCGGCGTGGACCGGCGATCAGTTCTGCGGTCGGCCCTGTCGACGCCGGGGAGACCGGCCAGGGTGTCAGGGCTCAGAGCCCGACCGTAACCGAGGACGACGAGCCCGGATTCCAGGGGCGTCGCTGCAGCGGTGCTGGTCGCAATGTCGATCCTCGCAGTCACCTCGGCCGCGTGATCGGTGAGCGCTCGGCGGAACTTCACGACGGATTCTGCCGATTCCCGCTTCCACCGGCGGGTCTCCATGCGCCAGCGCACGCCGGCGGTGAGCGGGCCGGACAGGGTGAACAGCAGGAACCACCACATTCCGGTGACGAGGACGAGGACGATTCCCAGGACGAGCGGCAGGAGGTAGAAGATCCACGAGGGCGGCTCGGGAGGTCGGACCTCCGGCGGCTCGGGTCCGTGCAGGGTCACTGGTCCCGGCGGAGACGGTGGGCCGGAGGGATGGATCGACACCCGGGTGCTGCCGAGTCGGAACGACTGCGGGCCGGCGGGGTCGACGGCGACGGTTCGTTCGACCCCGCCGCACGTGCCCAGCGTGATCCCGCCGGGGCCGTTTCCCATGAGCAGCGGGGTGCGGCTGAGGAAGGGGTCGGCAAGAGGGCGGTCGGCGTCGCACGTCCGCCCGAGGCTCCAGGTGCCGGGCGGGAGCGCGTGGGCGAACCCTGAATCGGGACCTGCCGAGTATTCCACGAGAGTGCCGCTGTTTCCGCCGGTGCCCGCCAGCCGGTCGCCTCGGCTTCCGGGTTCGGGATCGATGAGGACTGCGGTGGCGCGTGCACACCAAGTCTGCCAGGTGTCGTCGAGGGTCGGCGGGTCGCCCGTGCACCCGCGCGGGCGGCAGTCGGAGACGTCGATGATGGTGGATGGGCGGGCGAAGGGCGCGGCCTCGGGGTTCGGATGCGCGGGTAGGAAGTGTTCCTCTGCGGGCGGATGGGCGCCGGCTCCCGATGTGCCGGGTGCGTGTGCGCCCGGCTCCGTCGCATCGTCGACCGCGGCGAGCAGGGCCGAGAGCACGGCCCGTGCCGAATGCTCTCCGGGGGCAGCCACTCGAAGGATTCGGGCATCGAAACCGGTGAGCAGGTGGACGAGCAAAGAGGGCATACGCCGAGGCTATGGTCGGGGTCCTGCAGCGGCCAGGCCGAAGAAGAGCCTGTGGACAGCGGCACGCTGTCCACAGCGGAATGACCCCGATGCGGCTCGGGCCGTCCACACTTTCGTACGCCGAGGTGGGCTCGAGCCGACGAGGTCGGTCGTCATCCCTCCCGGAGGGCGCCTCGGGCGCGAGCGGTGGCGGTCAGCTCGATACCGCGGGGCACGAACGGGGAGACGAGCGCGGGGCGATAGCGCGCGGAGAGCACGATCTCCACACTGCGGTCGTCCGGCGATTCGCCCTGGACGTCGAGACCGCGGAAGCGGGACGACACCTGCGCGCGGTCGAGGTAGCTCTCGGCTTCTCGCTGCACGGCTACATCGGTGAAGATGATCGCCGGGTCCGAACCGTAGTCCGGCTCGAACGAGTCGGCGGCCGCGAGCGCCGCCGAGTCCGCGAGCGCGTAGAGCTTGCGATGCGCGAGGTAGATGTCGGTGATCACGGCGCCGAGGATGACGAGGACGAGCGCGATCGTCGTGAATCCCACGGCCAGCGGCATGATCGAACCCTCATCGGAGCACAGCGCGGTCCCGAGCCGCTGCTTCCGCACTGCACCGGCGTGCCTGCGAACAGCCTGCCCGGATGTGCGCAGCCCACGGGAACGCAACCCGGAAAAGTTCCTCCACCGGCGCATTGCGATCACCGGTCCGCATCCACGGAGCTCGGCGACCCAGCGTTCGCGAACCCAGCTTTCGCGAACCCAGCACTGGGGGACCCAGCATTCGGTGACTCAGTGTTCGGTGACTCAGTGTTCGGAGACGCAGCGTTCGGAGACGCCGTATACGGGGACACGATGTCGGAGTGCGCGGCGCGCACGGTGACGTGCGGGGCCGAATCGCGGCCGAACAGTGCGGGCAGACCGAGGACCGGGACCCGGGTCTCGACGTGCGCGGTGACCGTCGAGCCGGCCTCGTCACAGGGTCCGCTGCATTCGAGGCGGATCGCCCAGCGCGCATCCTCGACACCGAAGTCCTCGAAATGGAGGCGCGCCATCGCCTCGGCCCGGGCGCCAGCGGAATCGGGGTAGCGCGCGGCGGCCCGGGCGGCATTGATCGCCGTCGTCTGGGTGGCGTAGGACCCGGCCTGCACCTGGCCGAGCGAGAGCACGAGGTAGACGAGGGGAATGAGGAGGACGACCGAGGCGAAGATGAACTCGATGGGCGCCGACCCGCGGTCGGATACCACTGCCGCACGGGTCCGGGGGAGTCGCTGTGTCGGCACGTCTCAGCCCTCGATGTCCTCGGCGATCGCGCGGCCGCTGAGCTCCCACACGCCCTGCGGTCCAAGGAGTCCGAGCACCGGGATCGGGGTCGTCACCGTGACGGTGACGATGTTCGTCCCGGAGACTGCGGACTCGGTGACCTCGATGTCCTGTGCATAGCCATCCCCGATCCCCGCGGTGATGAGGGCCCGGGCGAGGCGTGCGCCGTCGGCCGGCTCCTGGTCGGCGAGAGCAGCCTGGCGTGCCCCCGCGACGGCGGAGTCCGTCACCGTGTTGCGCACGTGCACGGCGATGCACAGCTGGAGCACCGAGACGAAGACCAGGCTCAGCAATCCGCTCACCATGACGAACTCCGCAACGGCGGAACCGGCATCGGGGCGCGCGGCCGAGCGGGAACCGCGACGGGGCTCGGGACGGGACTCCGGACCGAACTCGGGACGCACAGCGAGTCGGATCCCCGAACCGGCCCGGTGGCGTTCGCGGCAGGTGCCGGCAGGTCGGGGTATGCCGGGGGTTCGGGCCGAGCCGGCGGCCCGGGCTTTGCTGGCTGCTCGGGAACTGTCGACTGTTCGCGGAATGCCGGCTGTTCGGGAATTGCCGCTGCCCGGCCACCGCTGCCACCGGGTCAGTGGGCAGGAACTGAGGTTCTTCATGGTTCAGCCGGCGCTGCGGACCTTGTCCATGGAGTCCTGGAACATCGAGGTGAACGCTTCGCCGGCGAGCGCCCAGAGGGCGACCACGAGAGCGGCGGTCATCATCGTGATGAGAACCCAACCGGGCACGTCGCCGCGATCGCTGCGTGCCGCTCGGCGGGAGCCGGGCGCGCGATCATCGAGCGCGACGAGGGCAGTGAGGAACAGGAACAGACGGGTGAAGATCCTCGTGGTCATGGTGGGTACCTTTCTCAAGGGGGGGACCGGTCTGCGGCGACCGGGTCTCAGATGGTCGGTTCTCGGGTGGCGCAGTTTCAGTTGCTCTGGGCTCAGTCGATCGGGTCGCGGGCGTGTGCAGAGGAACAGGTCACCTCATCCCGTGAGCTCGAGAACGGCGAGGGAGGGGAACACGGCGAACAGGACGGTGATCGGGAGGACGAAGAGGACAACCGGCACGAGCATCCCGACCTCCTTCTTCCCACTGAGCTCCATGAGGTGTCGGCGGCCCTCGTCCCGGACGTCGGCTGCCTGCGCCCGGAGCACCTCGGCGAGTGGGGTGCCGCGGGAGATCGCGACGGCGATGCCATCGACGAACTGGACGATGCTCGGGATGCTCGTGCGCTTGCCGAGGTTGTCGAGAGCCTCGACGAGCGGGGTGCCGGTCCGCGCCTCGGCGAGGGTGAGTCGGAGCTCCTCGCTGAGCTCCCCGGTCGTGCTCCGGCACGAGCGCTCGAGCGCGTCGACGGTGCCCTCGCCGGCGGTGATCGACAGGGCGAGGAGCTCGGCGATCGTCGGGAACTCGGCGAGGATCCGGGCCTCGCGCTGCTGGACGCGGCGGGTGAGAAGCCAGTCGTTGGCGAAGTGCCCACCCAACCCGCAGATGGCGACGATGAGGATGAAGGCCACGGGATTGAATCCGCGTCCGACGGCGACGACGGTCGCGAGCCCCGATCCGACGACCAGACCGGCCGCGACGAGGAGCAGCTGCAGCGCCCGGAACCGCTCGACCGTCTCGTTCCGGCCCAGTCGAGCGAGGCGGGCAGTGACGCTCGCGTCCACGGTCAGTCGCGATGACAGCCAGCGGCCGAGGCGCCGCACGGCGGAGCGGGCGACACCCCGGATCCCGGCGTCGGTGGGGACAGGGGGACCGTAGAGCTCGGCGACGCGGGGGCGGTCGCGCAGATAGGGGCCCACGCGGTCATCGAGGGTCGGCCTGCGGAACACGGGAAGATTGAGCACGAAGAACGCGAGCGACAGGCCGAGCACCAGGCCGGTGCCGATGACGGCTGCGGGATTGAAGGGGTTGAGGTGCTCCATCAGTCACCTCAGGACCCGCGGTTCGGCCGGGAGGCGACCGATCCGCTTCATCACGGTGTAGGCGGCCAGGGAGACGACGAGGCCGACGAGGAGCAGCGTCGCCCCTGCCGGCGTGTTGTATGCGGCGGTGGTCTGCGGGCGGCTGGCGAGGAGCGCGAGCACGACCCACGGCGCGGCGACGGCCAGACGTGCCCCGGTGACGGTCCAGCTCTGCCGCGCCTGGAGCTCCGCGCGGGTGCGGGAGTCGTCCCGGACGAACTGGCTCAGCGTCTTGAGCATGACTCCGAGATCGGTGCCGCCGACCTCACGGGTGACGGCGAGGGCGGCGACGATGCGGTCCGCCACGGGGTCCGCGCACGCGATCTTGAAGCGATCGAGCGAGAGGGCGAACGACCCGGTGGCCCGGTACTCCTGGGCGAACACGGTGAACAGCGGGCGCAGCTGTTCGGGACCGCGGACGCTCAAGCCGCTGATGGCCTCCGGCAGCGACAGGCCGGCGCGGATCCCGGAGTGGAGGTGGTCGATGGCCTCCGGCCACAGCGTCCGCCGCTCGACCTGGCGGGCGCGGGCCCGCTGGCGCACGATCATGAGCGGTGCGAGCCCGGCGAACAGGCCGAAGCAGGCGCTGATGCTCACCGCACCCGTGAAGAGGTGGGCGAGGAGGAGCACCGCGCCGCCGGTGGCGAGCGAGACGACGAGGAGGTGACCGGGGGAGGCGCGCGGGAAGCCGGCGACGGTGAGCGCCTCGTCGAGCTCGACGAGGAACCGGGGCCGAGGAGTCGTGCGGGGTGGGGTGACCCACATCGACCACCAGATGAGGAACAGTCCGCAGCCGATGCCGAGTCCGCACAGCGCCGCCGCCAGCGAGGTGCTCATGCGGCTTCCAGGATGCTATGGATGTCCTTGCCGACGGCGGCGAAGCGGTCGCCGAGGTGGGTGAAGCCGGGCCCGCGGACGAGCGCACCGTCGTGATCGGTGTGGAAGACGTTCTCGAGCTCGACGACCCCGGCCTCGAGTCCGCCGGGGATCGCGGCGATCTCCTCGACGCGTCGTTGCCCGTCGCGGTCGAGGCGGAGGTGGACGACGAGGTCGATGCTGCCGGCGACGGTCGGGGTGACGAACGTCGAGCCGATGTTCGGCCCGGCGAGGAGCGGCAGGGTGCAGAGCTTGGTGACCGCGGAGCGGGCCGAGTTCGCGTGGATCGACCCCATTCCGGGCAGGCCGCTGTTCATCGCGACGAGCAGGTCGAAGCATTCGGCCTCGCGGACCTCGCCGACGATGAGGCGGCTGGGCCGCATCCGCAGCGCCTCCTTGACGAGCTGGCGGAGAGTGATCTCACCCGTGCCCTCGAGGGAGGGCTGGCGGCATTGCATCGCCACCCAGTCGCGGGCGGGGACAGCGAGCTCGAACACCTCCTCGCAGGTGATGACGCGCTCGCGGGCCGGGATCGACCCGGTGAGCGCATTGAGCATGGTGGTCTTGCCCGCCTGGGTCGCACCCGAGACCACGATGTTGGCCCCCGCGATCACTGCCGCGTCGAGGAAGGCGGCTGCATTGGCCGGCAGTGTGCCGTTGGCCACCAGGTCGTGCAGGCTGCGCGTACGGGTGATGAACTTGCGGATGTTCACCGCCGGGTGCGTGCGCGTGATGTCGGGGAGGACGACGTGGAGCCGGGATCCGTCGGGGAGGGTGGCGTCGACGAAGGGGCTCGACAGGTCGACGCGCCGCCCGGAGGTGCGGAGCATGCGCTCGATGAGGTCGGTGACCTCGGCCTCGGTGAGCAGTGTCGGGGTGAGTTCGCTGACGCCGCGCCGGCTGATGAACACGCCCTGAGGTGCGTTGATCCATATCTCTTCGACCTCGGGGTCGTCGAGGTATTTCTGGAGCACTCCGAACCCGGAGACCTCATCGAATATCCGCCGCCCGGTCTCCTCGGGGTTCGCCAGCAGGGGGAGTGAGCCGGCGAGGGTGCGCTCGTCGTAGTCGTGAATGACCTGGAGGACGAGCTCACGGGTCTGGGAGGGCTCGGTGCGCGGGTCGATGCCACGGGTCCGGATGAGATCGCGGACCTCGGCGGCGATGATGTCGGCGGCGTCCATGGGTTTCCTGTGGGGATCGGGCGCTGAAGCGGTCGGGTGGGGGATGCGTCCCGGATGGGTCGCCCGGGAGGGGTGTTTCGAGAGGGGTACAGGACCCAAAGTAGACGACCGCAGGTCCCCGGACCAGCCCCGGAATCGAAATTGTGGATAACTGTCGAGGAGCCGCCGGGCGATACTTCCCAGTGGCAATGGCAGCGTGCAGGGCGTTCACCTGGAGCGAGTCCCGAGAACACGATTCGCGCGGAGAGTTCTTCAGCCCCGATCGCTTCCTGCGAGTTCGTCCCCGGTCGCCGCAGCACCGAACGCATCGGGCGCTCGGCGCACCGCGTCCATGGACAACCGTGCGCCCGCGGAGGATCCGGCGGCGCCCGGCGGCGCCGGGACCCGCCCGTGCATGCACTACCCTGGAATCACTATGGCCACAGACTTTCCTTCCGAGATCGCTGCCCTGCAGCAGACCTTCGCCTCGATCCGCGAGGTGTCCGACGTCGACCAGCTGCGATCCGAGGTGAATGAGCTGACCGAGGCCGCCGCCGCGCCCGATCTGTGGGACGACCCGGAGGCCGCGCAGCAGGTCACCTCGAAGCTCTCCCACAAGCAGTCCACCCTGGAGAAGCTCGAGAAGTTCGACTCCCGGATCGAGGACGTCGAGCTCCTCGTGTCCATGGCCGAAGACGAGGACGACG
The DNA here is from genome assembly GCF_023072605.1 of Brevibacterium sp. R8603A2. Lineage (NCBI taxonomy): Bacteria > Bacillati > Actinomycetota > Actinomycetes > Micrococcales > Brevibacteriaceae > Brevibacterium > Brevibacterium sp. R8603A2. The sequence continues at coordinate 55,209 of NZ_JALLGN010000001.1, read as the reverse complement.
CGGAGACCCTCGCGGAGGCGGAGGCGGAGATCGGCAAACTGCGCCGCGAGCTCGACGCGCTCGAGATCTCCACGCTCCTGTCCGGCGAGTACGACGAGCGGGCCGCCGTCATCACCGTGCGCTCCGGCGCCGGCGGCGACGACGCCACCGACTTCGCTCAGACGCTCGCCCGGATGTACGTGCGCTGGGCAGAAGCGAAGGACTACGGCGTGCAGGAGCTCGACACCTCCTATGCGGAGGGCGCGGGCGTGAAGTCCGCGACGATCCAGATCAACGCCCCCTACGCCTACGGCACGCTGTCCGTCGAGGCCGGTACCCACCGGCTCGTGCGGATCAGCCCCTTCGACAACCAGGGACGTCGGCAGACCTCGTTCGCCGCGGTCGAGGTGGTCCCGCTCATCGAGTCGAGCGACCACGTCGACATCGACGAGAACGACCTGCGGATCGACGTCTACCGGTCCTCCGGGCCGGGCGGCCAGTCGGTCAACACCACCGACTCCGCCGTGCGCATCACCCACGTGCCGACCGGAACGGTGGTGAGCATGCAGAACGAGAAGTCGCAGATCCAGAACAAGGCCGCCGCGATGCGTGTCCTCCAGTCGCGCCTCCTCCAGCTCAAGAAGCAGGAGGAGGCCGCCGAGCGCAAGGACCTCGCCGGCGACATCAAGGCGAGCTGGGGCGACCAGATGCGCTCCTACGTCACCCACCCCTACCAGATGGTCAAGGATCTGCGGACCGGCCATGAGGTCAACAACCCGCAGGCCGTGTTCGACGGCGACCTCGACGGGTTCCTCGAGGCCGGCATCCGGTGGCGCAAGGAGGGCCAGAAGGCCGCCGAGGCGGAGGCCGCCAACCCCTGATCCGCACCCGGGCCTGAAACCTGGCTCTGAAACGCACAGCGCCCCGGACCGTCGATGTCGGTCCGGGGCGCTGCTGTGTGCCGAGGCACTCCCTGGTGAGCTGGTCAGGGCGGGTTCAGCCGATCACTCGCTCGGGTGCTCCGTCTTCTCAACGGGGGAGAGCTTAGTGTCAGTGTCGGACTCGGCGGACTCCGTGTCGCGCTCGACCGGTGCGGTGTCGTCGCCGTCGATCGTGCCGTCGGAAAGCTCCGAGCGATCCGCCTTCTCCTCTGCGTGCGGGGTGGTGGAGTCGGTGATGCCCTGCTCGTCGGAGTGATCCGGCGTGTGGGCGGCATCGGCGTCGTCGCCCACCGTGTCCGAGGCGCCCGCCACCCCCGACGAGCTCACATCGAGCCGCTCGTGGTCCTGCGGAGCATCCGGCCCGCCCGGCTCGGTCGCCTCGGGGTCGCCGGTCTCCGGTTCGGCCTCGACGGGTGCGCTATCCGGCTGCTCGTCGGTTGCCGAGCCGTCTGCCACAGGTTCGGCCGGCGTCTCGTTCGTCGCCGGGGCCTCGTCCTTCAGCGGAGTCTCGTCCTTCGCGTCTTCCGTATCCGGTTCCGGCGATGCGTCCGTCGCGCCGGCCGCGCTCGCAGTCTTCCCGGCAGGGGTCGACTCGCTACCGGGAGTATCCTCCTCGATCGAAGCCTGATCATCGGTCGCAGGCTCCTCGTCGGCCGGGGTCTCGTCCGATGCCGGTGTCTCCTCGACGACGACCTCGTCCTCGACGGCGGTCTCCTCGGCGGCAGGCGTGTCGGTCGGCGCGTCGGCGGAAGCGGCGTCCGCGTCGGCAGTCTCCTCGACCGGGGTGGTCTCCTCTGCGGGAGTGAACTCGTCGTCCGGAGTGGATTCGTCGGCCGGGGCCTCCTCGACGACGGTGGTCTCTTCGACCACGGTCTCTTCGGCGGTGGGTGCGTCGGCAGGCGCCTCGTCGGCGGTTGTCTCCTCAGCCGGGGTCTCCTCGGTGACGACCTCTTCCTCGACCACCGTCTCCTCGGCGACTGCAGCCTCGGCCGGGGTCTCCTCGACAGTAGTCTCCTCTTCCAGGACGACCTCCTCCTCGACGGGAGCCGGAGGGGTGTACTCGAGGTTGTAGTGGGCGTAGAGGGCGTACCCGGCGTCGTCGCTGAGCGTGGACCCGTGCATCGACGGCGCGGACTTGATGACCGACTTGGGATACGGCACCCAGACCCCCGATTCGGTGACGGTCGACCGATCGAGCGGGAGCAGCGGGTGCGAGCCGAACAGTCCGGTGTTGACCGACACCATGGTCGGTTCGCCGGCGGGATCGCGGTGGATGTCGGCGACGGTGCCGACCTTCCGGCTCCCCACCTCGAACACCGTGGCATCGGCCAGCGGGTCGCGGAGGACGACGTGTGCGGCCGAGGTGTCCGCCGACTCCGCCTCCTCGGTGCCGTTCGAGGTGTCCTGCTCCGGGCTCTTGTCACTCATGTGGGGCTCCTCTGATCTGCATCGTTCCCTGTCACCTGGTGTCTCCACTTTACGGTGACCGTGCGGCCTTGGGAACGGCGAGGTGGGTCGAACGGTGGTCTCACCTGCGGCCGGACGATCGACGCCGGGCGGGTCTCACAGGGCGATCAGCCGCCCACGGTGGTCCCACGCGGCGGCAGGGGAGCGCAGAGGGGCCGGTTCCGCAGCTGCGGAACCGGCCCCTCCGGCGAACTGACCCTGATCAGCGGGACCCGGTGGTGGTCACCGTGGTGATCCCCGGGCCCCGGTGGCGATCAGTGGCGGGCGTCGCCTCGGCCGTCGACATCACGCGCATCGGTGGCACGACCCTCGGTGCCGCGAGTATCGGCGTCGACGTCGATCTGCTCCTTGCGGACCTCGCCGGACACCGTCTCGGAATCGGTGACGGTGCGCTTGCCGACGTTGACCTTCTCCGTGGCGACGGTCTCCTTGTCGACCACCGGGCGCTCCTCGCGCAGGGTGATGGTCTCCTCGGCGCCGTCGGCGCGGCCGTCGATCGAGCCGGTGCGGGCCTCGGCGGAGTTCGGGTCGATCGATTCGCGCTCGACGACGAGCTCCTCGCGCTGGACCGGGACCTCGACCTGCTGGTTCTCCGACACGACGCGCTTGCGCAGACGGGCCTTGCCGGCCTCGCGCTGCTCGGTGCCGACCTTGAGGCGCTCCTCGTGGGCGACGACCTGCTTGCCCTCGGCGCCCTGTCCGGCAACGCGGTCGGCGTCACGGCGGTCGGCGTCACGGCGGTCGTCATCGCGGCCTGCGGTGCCGGCGGCTCCCGCTGCCCCGGCGGCGGTACCGGCAGCGGCGCGGTTGACCGCATCGGTGCGGTCACGGCCGTCGCCGGCGACGCGGTCATCGCTCACGCGGCCGTCATCGTCGTAGGAGAGGCTGTAGTACTCGAAGATGCGACGCTCCTCGGCCGGGTCGAGGTGGCCGTCGGCGTCGATGTTCGGCGCGTCCTTGATGAAGTCCTTGGTGAAGGGGACCGTGAAGCCGTCCTCGGTGCGGGTGGCGGCGTTGAGGGGCACGAAGGTCTCGTTCGTGCCGAACAGTCCGGTCTTCACCGTGGCGAACTTCGCCTCGTCGGTCTGGTCGTCGAGGTAGACCTGACCGATCGAACCGACCTTCTTGCTGTCCTGGTCGTAGATATTGGCATTGGTGAGATCGTCGAGATCGAAGCGATCGTTCATGAAAATCATCGTCCTCTCGGTGGTGCGTGTTCGAGCGGCCCCGGAGGGCCCTTACCTCCTTCACTCTGGTCGAGTCGGGACCACAAGGCGAGTAAGCGGAGCTGAAACCTGAATAATCAAGGCGTCCTGTCAGACTGTGCACAAGGATCCTTGAGAATTCTGCGCCTCGCTCCGGGAATATAATCCGGCTCCCGCGGAATCTCGGGCCCGCGGCGTCGACCGCGGCGCTCGGAAACCTCCCGGACGACCCGCTGACCCCGCCCTGTGACCCGCCGACCCCGGCACGCGGACCCCGCTCGTCGCCTCGCGCGGACCCCGCCGAGAGCGGCGAACGGCTCCTGCGATCCGGCGCGCCATCCGGCGGCCGCCGGCTCTGCCGACACGCCTGGACGGTTCGGCCGGAGGGTCCGCGGTTCCGGCCGCCGCGCTCCGTATAGTCGAGGTGGTCCCCGTCCTCCAGTCGATTGAGAAGAAACTGCGTGATCACCTTCGAATCGGTCACCAAGACCTATGATTCCAAGGCCGACCCTGCCCTGAACGACGTCTCCTTCACCGCCGAGGCGGGGGAGTTCGTGTTCCTCGTGGGCGCCTCGGGCTCGGGCAAGTCCACGGTGATCCGCCTCGTGCTCCGCGAGGAGGTGCCCACCCGGGGCCGGATCCGCGTGGCGGGGAGGTCGATCATCCGGATGCCCTCGTGGAAAGTGCCCTACCTGCGGCGCAGCATCGGCACCGTGTTCCAGGACTTCCGTCTGCTGCCGAACAAGACGGTCTTCGACAACGTCGCCTTCGCACTCCAGGTCATCGGCAAGTCGTCCGCGGCGATCTCCACCCTTGTCCCCGACGTCCTCGAGACCGTCGGGCTCGAGGGCAAGCACCGGCGCCTGCCGCACGAGCTCTCCGGCGGCGAGCAGCAGCGCGTCGCGATCGCCAGAGCCGTGGTCAACAAGCCCGGCATCCTCCTCGCCGACGAGCCCACCGGCAACCTCGACCCGGTGACGTCCACCGACATCATGGAGGTGCTCGAGCGCATCAACCGCAACGGCACCACGGTCCTCATGGCCACCCACGACGGCGACATCGTCAACCGCCTGGGCAAGCGCGTCATCGAGCTGCGCGGCGGAGTGATCGTGCGCGACGACGAGCAGGGCACGTACCAGGTGGGCGCATGAGACTGTCGTTCATCTTCTCCGAGGTCCTCGTCGGCCTCAAGCGCAACGTCTCGATGGTGCTCTCCGTCGTCCTCGTGACCTTCGTGTCCCTCCTGTTCGTCGGCTCCGCGATCCTCCTGCAGATGCAGATCAACGGGATGAAGGACTACTGGTACGACCGCGTGCAGGTCGCCCTGTTCCTGTGCCCGCCCGACTCCGAGGCGCCCACCTGCGCCGCCGGTGAGGCGACCACGGAGCAGAAGGACGCGATCCGCGCCGCGCTCGACGGGCAGGACCTCGCGCCCTATGTCGAGGAGGTCCACTTCGAGGACAGGGCGATGGCCCACCAGCTGTTCGAGGAGCAGTTCGAGGGCACCTCGCTCGCCGGCACGATCCCCGAGGACCAGATGCAGGAGTCGTTCCGCATCAAGCTCACCGACGCCGAACAGTACGAGATCATCGACGAGTACTTCTCCGCCACCCCCGGCGTGGAGGAGGTCGTCGACCAGAACCAGCTCCTCGACCAGCTGTTCTCGATCATGAATGTCGCCACCGCGATCGCGCTCGCCATCGCGGTCATCATGCTCCTGTGCGCCGTGCTCCTCATCGCCACCACCATCCGTCTGTCCGCCTACTCGCGGCGCCGGGAGACCGGGATCATGCGCCTCGTGGGCGCCTCGAACGCCTTCATCCAGATGCCCTTCATCCTCGAGGGCGTGATCGCAGCCGTCATCGGCGCGCTGCTCGCCGCGCTCGCACTCGGCCTCGTCGTGCAGTTCGGCGTGCAGGGGTGGCTCCAGGACCAGGCGGCGAGCTTCGAGCTGATCTCGCTCGGCGACGTCCTGCTCGTGGCCCCTGTGCTCGTCGTCATCGGCATCCTCATGGCCGGGGTGTCCTCCGTGCTCACCCTCCGCCGGTACATGAAGGTCTGACCGATGCGACCCATCCCGACCCCCACCAGAACCCGGCAGCGGACCCGGATGCTCCACCACGGCCGGTTCCACGGCAGCGGCGCCCGCAGGGTCGTCCTCGCCCTCACCGCGGCGACGCTCGCCGTGCTCATGCCGGTTGCCGGCCTCGCGGCGAACCCGCAGGAGAAGAAGGATGCCGTCGACGAACGCGTCGAAGAGCTCACCCGCGAGTTCCAGGGACTCGATGAGGAGCTCGCGCGAGTCATCGCGGAGAAGGAGGCCGCCGAGGAGGCGATGCCGGCCGCGGAGGACGCGCTGTCGCAGGCCGAGGACGAGCTCGCCGAGGCGCAGCGCGAGGACGAGGAGCTCGCCGCACGCATGACCTCGGCGCAGAACGCGCAGGAGGACCTCCGCGCCGAGATCGACGCCGGCGAGCAGGAGCTCGCCGACAGCCAGGGCGCGGTCACCCGCATCGCCCGGCAGGCCTACCAGAACTCCGGCGTCACCTCCGACCTCGCGCTCCTCCTCCAGATGGCCTCGAGCGACACCGGGGCCCAGGGACTCGGGCGGGTCGACTCCGCCGTCCGCTCCCAGCAGCGCACGATCACCCGGCTGTCGGAGCAGCGCACGACGAACCGGAACAACCAGGACCGGCTCGATGCGATCGCCGTGGAGATCGAGGACCTCAAGGAGGAGGCGGCGGCGGCCGTCCTCACCAAGGCCGCGGCGGAGAACGACGCACGCCAGCGCAAGACCGACCTCGACTCCCTCATCGACACGAAGGACCGCGCCTCGCAGACCATCGAGGACAACCGGGCGAAGACCGAGGAGGAGCTCAAGAACCAGCAGGAGGAGCAGGAGCGGCTGGCCGAGGAGGTCGAGAAGTGGGAGCGCGAGGCCAAGGAGCGCGGCGAGACCCTGCCGGGCAACGGCGAGCTGCGCAACCCCGCGCCCGGCTACCCGGTGACCTCGCCGTTCGGCTACCGGATCCACCCGATCACCGGCTCGCGCCGCCTCCACACCGGCACCGACTTCGGCATCCCCTGCGGCGACCCGGTGCGTGCCTCCGGCGACGGCATCGTGGTCTCCTCGGGCTGGGCCGGCGGCTACGGGAACCGGGTGGTGATCTCGCACGGCAAGGTCGACGGGAAGACCATCGCATCCACCTACAGCCACAACACGCGCAACACTGTGCGCGCCGGTGACCGGGTGTCCCAGGGCGACGTCATCTCCCGCGCCGGCACCACCGGCTCCTCGACCGGCTGCCACCTCCACTTCGAGATCATGCAGAGCGGCGCCTACGTCAACCCGATGCCGTTCATCCAGTAGCGCGGCTTCGCTCGCGCGGCGCGGCCCCTCCGGCGGCGCGGCCCCTCCGGCGGCGCGGCCCCTCCGGCGGCGCCGGCCATCCGGCGACGCCGGCCATCCGGCGACGCCGGCCGGCGCTCGGGCGACCTGTACACTGGTGGGTCTGTGCCCATACCTCGGGCACGCTCGAGTTCCGCGCTCGCGGCGCGGCATCCGCGCCCAGCGCACGGCAGGCAGCGATCGGTTCGGGAGGAGGACCATGGCCAAGGGAAACCAGAAGAAGACCGGGAAGAACGCCAAGACGGGCGCGAAGACGGGCGGCAAGGACACGATCACGACGATCGCCCGCAACCGCAAGGCGCGCCACGATTACCACATCGAGGACACCTATGAAGCCGGCCTGGTGCTCACCGGGACCGAGGTGAAGTCCCTCCGCGAGGGCCGCGCATCGCTCACCGACGGCTTCGGCCTGATCTTCCAGGGCGAGGCCTGGCTCGAGGGCGTCTACATCCCCGAGTACGTGCAGGGCACGTGGACGAACCATGCCGCCCGCCGGCGGCGCAAGATGCTCCTCCACAAGGACGAGATCCTCAAGATCTCGCACAAGCTCAAGGAGTCCGGGCGCACGCTCGTGCCGCTCGAGCTCTACTTCGTCGGCTCGCGGGTCAAGGTCGAGATCGCCGTGGCGCTCGGCAAGAAGGACTGGGACAAGCGCCAGGCGCTGCGCGAGAAGCAGGACGCCCGCGAAGCCCAGCGCGCGATGTCGCTCCGCCGCCACATGTGACCCTCGCGCCACCCTGTGGGTATCGCTGTGGACCGAGATTCTTACCATCGAGTTGGGCGCTTGTCCACACCGTTTCGGAATGATTTTAACTCGCCCCTGACCTGCGACGATGCATGTTATCCACAGATGGGTTCACCTGCTGTGCAGAACGTGTGATCAGCTGTGGACAACCGGTGGATCCCCAGACCCCTGCCCGGCATTCTGCCGCCTGTTGCCGGGGGTCTGCGGCCGGTGGCCTGTGGACCGACGCGCTGGACCGGAGCGGCCGTGCAGCCGCACGGTGACACTGCCTTGGCGGTGGGTGACACGGTCGAACGGTGGGTGATGCGACCCGATGGCGGGCTCCGGCATGGTCTGCGGTCCGGTGTGCGGTGCTCAGCCGTGGACGCCGACGAAGCGCAGGTTCGGGCGACGAAGCACAGGCTCAGACGGCACAGCGCAGGCTCGGACGACGAAGTACAGGCTCGGACGACACAGCGCAGGCTCGGACGACGAGGTGCGGGTTCAGAAGATGAAGTGCAGGCGCAGACGACGACGAAGTACAGGTGCAGACGACGTGGTGAAGAGTCGGGCAGCTGCCCGGCACGGCCGGGAATGAAAGTGGACGCACGGCTGTTGTCGGGAGTAGCATCAAAGGTCCGGCTGGCAGCTGAGCGGGTTCGCTTCCGCGCAGGCGCAGTCGGTTGGCAAGTGAATATGGGGATGATCGGTTTCGACGTTGGACATGGCGTCGGGAGAAGCGGGCCGAGAATGCAGAGTCAACTCGTTAATGTCCTCTGCAAAACAATAGGTGCTAAGTCTAACAACCGCACCGATTTCGCCCTCGCCGCCTGATAGCGCGAGCTGCGAATCCGTCAGCCTAGAGTTGCTTCCGCTCTAGTTCCTGGCGTCAGCTAGGGAGCCACTGCTGTCGGCACATGTTGGGGGTGTCGATGGGACTTTTACTCAACTCCGTTCGTTGGTCTACGTGTTCGTGCGATGACCAGGACCTAAGAAGCTGTTTCACGAACTGCGCCCGGAGAAGACCCGGTAATATGCCGACGGACGCGGGTTCGATTCCCGCCATCTCCACGCTAGAGCCTCGGAATCCTTAGTGATTCCGGGGCTCTTCCGCTTTCTGGCGCGGAATCTAGGCCCTCTCGGTGTGGTCAGTAGTGTTCACAACCACTCACAGAGTAGCATAGAGTTGGTCATTCGGTGGGTCATGGGTGGTCCCATTTGGTCCAAAACCGGTCAACTAGAGGGGGAGCCAATGCCGAAGAAGTATTCCGATCTGCCCCGTGGGATCGACCGGCTGCACAACGGGCAGTACCGCGCCCGGATCTACACCCAGGGGCGCCGGCACACCATCGGCTCCTTCTTCACCATCGGAGACGCCCGCGCCGCCCTGAGCATCGCCCGCGGGGAGATCGCCCGCGGCATCTTCATCCCGCCCGCCGAAGCTCGAGCAGAACGCCGCCGCGCAGCAGACGAGAAGGCCAAGTCCGCGGTCACCATCGACACCCTCGCCGACGAGTGGTTCACCTTCCTCGAGCGCGCCGGCCGGAGCCGAGGCACGATCTACACCTACCAGTCCCGCTACAACACCCACATTCGCCCCGTGTTCGGAGAAGTCCCGGTCACCGTCGTCACCCCCGCCGAGATCGAGGACTGGTATTCGGATCTGCTGCGGGAGAAGGGCTCCGGTGTCGCCCGGAACGTCTACCTCACCCTGTCGGCGCTCTTCACCTACGCGACCGGGAAGGCCAAGGGCCAGTCCGCGACCTTCACCCCATTGATCTCGGAGAACCCGTGCGGTGTGCCCGGCGCGACGAAGCACCAGCCGAAGCACGACCACGACGACGGGGAGAAAGTCGCCACCCCCGAGCAGGTCGCCGCCCTCGTCAACAACATGCCGCCCCGCTACGCGCTGGCGGTGAACCTCGCCGCGTGGTCGGCGCTGCGCCTCGGAGAAGTCATCGCCCTGCGCCGCCGCGACATATCCACAGCTGTGGACGGCACTCTCTGGATCCGGATCGTTCGGCAGGTTCAAGCGCGGGGGAGCGGCCTCTATGAGACCCGCCCGAAGTCCGAGGCCGGCACCCGCTCCGTGCCGATCCCACCGGCCCTCACCGAGACGGTGAACGATCACCTCCGGGAGCACGTCGGGCGAAAACGCGACATGCTGCTCTTCCCGCGCACCCCGAAGGGCGACGACTGGATCCACCCGAACACCCTGCGCAACGCCTTCAATGCCGCGGTGGAGACATACAACGACAGTGCTGACCCGGACGACCGGCTCGACGGGTTCACCTTCCACGCGCTCCGGCACACGGCGCTCACGCGCATCGGACAGGCGGGGGCGACTCTCGAGGAGCTCAAACGATTCGCCGGCCACACCTCCGCCGAGGTGGTGGCGAAGTACCAGCACGCGACCCGCGACCGGCTGGCGATGCTCGCGAGCTCCCTGTCGAGCGAAGTGCGGAACTTGTGAGCGCAAATGGTTGCAGTGAGCACTCTTGCGGTATAGAGTCCTGCTCGAATCGAATGAGTGTCCGATTCGGGGCACCAGCTGAGGCAGAGCCGATCAACGGCAACCGAATCACCCGCTGCTGTAAGACTCAGGGATTTCCGCACGATTGATCCCGGTGTGGCAGCAAGCCCAGCCCGATCTCGCGTCGGGGGTATACCCAGCCGAGTTTCGCACACGGGGGCTGTGTCAGATGGTTCGCCGTCGACACTGCACTACCGGCCCAGGATCCACCAGTCGCAGAAGCGACAACCGAAGTTCGGGAACGAATCCGCCACAGAGCGAGACATAACCGGACGGGGAGCTGACCCAGCCTGGCACGACGTCGGGGGGGCGTCCGAGGGTACGCCCCAGCGCAGTCATCGATTAGTTCACCGATCCATTCCGTCCGATGGATACGTCCCCGGCGCAGATACCGAATTCTTCACCGACCTCACCTAGAAGTCATGCCCCTTCACCGGGGCATTTTTTATGCCCAAAATCCATAGACCAACCACCCAACCCCGACTCACACAGTCGGGGTTTTTTCATGCCCAAATCCGAAAGGAGCACCCATGCCGACCAAGATCACGCCCGAGCTCACCATCGCTCAGGCAGCAGAAATCACCGGCACCTCAGCACCGACCATCCGCCGGTGGATCTCCAACGGGGAGCTGCGAGCCTACCGATACGGAAAGCGCGTCATCCGCATCGCCTACGACGATCTGATGAAGCTCCGCCGCGAGGTCAACCCGACCACCTTCACCAAGCAGAACGGCGGTGACGTTGCATGATCCACACAAAAGAGAATCGCCCCGGCGGGCAAACCGAGGCGATGAAATCCAGCAATGTGGTGGGCGCAGGATCTGGCTCAATTGTAGCCCAGATGACACTGGCAGACGAAGATCTCGACCGGGCTCACGCGCTCGTCGTACTCGTCGAGGACCGCACCGGCCGATACCGCCGCCGGCTCTACCTCAGCCTCCGTTCCGCTGAGCGAGCAGTAGCGCGAGCCAACGCCCGAGGCGCAGATGCTCGTGCGATCCTCTGCCGCATCACCCCCGTCGAGGACGGTGAGGCGCAGTGAGCAGGACATTCGACACCGAAGAAGCCCGCCGACTTTACGACATCGCCTACTCGACCGGCTACCGGCACGGAGAGCAGCAGGCCCGCCTCACCGACACCAGCTTCATCGAGGCCGTGGCGAGGCAGGTCCGGGCCGGCGAATACCTCGAGGGGCAGATCAGCGCAGTCATTCGCGGCACCATTGACGGGATCAACGCCCGCGCCGCCCGCGAGAAGATGACCGCCGAGGCAGAGGCCCGCGGGGATAGCCGGGGTGAGCGCCGATGAGCGAAGTGTTCAACTACTCACCCGAGGAACTGGTGGAACCCCCCAGGCCGCTGCGCCGAGCTCAGATCACTTGGGCATCGGAGATCGAGCCTGAGCCGGTCGTGTGGGCGTGGGAGGACGCAGGAGAGGGACGCATCCCTTCCGGTTCGCTCTCCGTCGCCGCCGGCCGGGAAGGCACCGGGAAGTCCTCCTTCGGTATCTGGCTCACCGCTCAGATCACGAACGGGACGCTGCCGGGAGCGTTCTACGGCCACCCGCGGACAGTGCTCTACGTCGCGGTCGAGGACTCGTGGAAGTACACCCTCGTCCCGCGACTCATCGCCGCCGGCGCCGACCTCGAACGAGTGGGACGGTTCGAGGTGTGGAGCGAGATCGACGAACAGGTCACCCTGTCCCTGCCTGTGGATAACGGGCTGCTCGAGGAGTCCATCGTCGGCAACGACGTCGGCCTCGTCGTCATCGACCCGCTCATGTCCGTCATCGGTGAACGGATCGACACTCACCGGGAGAGGGACGTGCGCACCGCACTGGATCCGCTGGCGCGCATGGCAGACAGGTCCGGTGCAGTGATCCTCGGAATCGCTCATTTCTCCAAGGCCGCCGGCAGCGATGCCGCATCGCTCATCACCGGATCCGGCGCGTTCAAGAACGTCCCGCGTTCCGTGTTTGGGTTCGCCCGCGACGACTCCGACGAGGACGGTATGCGGGTGCTGTCTCAGGTGAAGAACAGCCTCGGGCGCGATGACCTGCCCGACCTTGCCTACCGGATCGACGGAGTGGAGATCCGCACACCGAAGGGGCCGGCAGTGACGGGTGTGTTCACCGTGGCCGGCACCTCGAATCGGTCTGTAGCAGACGTGCTCCGCGACTCAGGTGGGCACGACGCCGAGGACCGGAACGAGGCCCAGCAGTTCATCTTCGACTTCCTCATCGACCGCACCCCACCGGAGGCGAACGCCGGTGAAGTGATGAAGGCCGCTCGCGCAGCCGGGTTCGGTGACCAGTCGATTAAGGACGCCCGAAGGAGGTCGAAGAACCCTCGCATCCTGTCCGTGAAGTCCGACTTCGGCGCGGGCTGGGTGTGGCAGGTCGATCCCCAAGGTGGCACCGAAGGTGGCGAACGTGGCAGGAACCAGGACTCTGCCACCATCGCCACCTTCGTGCCACCTTCGGCACCTCAGAGCGAGGTCCAGCCACCCGAAACCGGGCACCCCCAGCTCGGAGAAATGTGCTCCGTGTGCGGGGAGCCCCTACAGCAGATCTACGTCTCCATGCATCGCACCACTCACCCCGGCTGCTACAGAGAGGACACGCCATGAGGCAGCTGCGACCACTCGACCCCGAGGGATTCTCCGAGGCGTCATTGAAGCGGGCGAAGAACCGCAAGCACGTCGAGCACGACCGCACCCGCACGGTGCCGACGACGACGGTATGGAAGCACCCTCGGCTGAGCCAACTGGACCGAGCCGGTTCAGCGCCTGATCCGACTGAGCCAACTGGACCGACTGAGCCAACTGTGGATTCTCGCGGATCGCGGGGTGAGCTAACTGGCGGCAGATTCCAGTCAGCTCAGTCAGCTCAGTCAGTTCAAGCACACGAACCCGCTGATCCGAGTGCCGGATCGCAAGGTGGCGAACATGGCAGGGATCAGGACTCTGCCACCACCGCCACCTACGCGCCACCTTCACCCGACCCCGCACCCCAGGAGCCGGGACGGGACACCACCTGCGGCGTCTGCGGCAACGTCCTCCACCGAGGCTCCTGTATCCGCTGCGAGGTCGAGGGGAGGCGATCGGCATGACCGATCGCTGGACAGACGACGAGGGGCACGAGTGGCCGATCACCGGCGAATGGTGCACCGCCTGCGGCCTGCCGCTCATCCCGACCGACGACTCCACCATCCACCCCGGCTGCGAGGTGGGGAACGCCGAGGCCGACCCCACCCTCGTCGCCGGCACCGCAACCGATCACATCACTGAAAGGCCCGCCCCATGACCGACCGCATCATTCCCAGCTATGACCAGAACGGCAGCCTCGCCGGGGTCCTCAACGTCGACGACGTGGAACGTGACCTCGACCGAGTGACCGCAGCCGCCATCGCCAGCCTCGACGATGACCGGGAAACCATCATCGACCGCCTGAACGAAGCCCTCGCCGGACAGTCCGAGGCCTTCAAGATCACCGCCCTCAAGGGCACCATCGCGGACATCCTCGACACGTTCTCCGCGATCGTCGACATCACCGAGACCATCGGTGTCCCGACCCGGCAGAAACTCCGGGAGACCTTCATCGGGGAGGGCCAGTGAGCGACTTCGGCACTGACGACAAGCGCCTCGATCAGCGGCTGTCGATGTTGTGGAACAAGCTCACGGACAACAGCCGGGAAGTCCGTGCGCTGCACCCCCGCACCCGCACCCTCGAGAAGCGCGTCGACCGCATCGAGCAGACCCTCGCCGAGAAGAAGGAGGACCACCGTGGGTAAGCAACGCCACGACGTCGGCGCCCAGAAAAGACGACACCACACCACCCAGCGCCTCGAGGAACCCGTAGATACCGCGGAGCTCGCACGAGAACTCGTCCGCCGAGGCCTTGCCTCCGGATTGATCCTCGAGGGCTACAAACCATCAGACCGACCCCGGACACGGAAGGAGGACCGCAATGCTCAGCAAGCGTGAACAGGCCGACCTCGATGTCAGCAAGGCACTCGAAGTCGACCACGACCAGCAGCAGAACACCGAGCTCCACACACACATCACCGCACTCACGAAGGAGAACACCAATGCCTGACACCACCACTCTCACCGACGACCAGCTGCACGCCGCGATCACCGAGGCCACCACTCAGGCCCAGTCCGCGCAGGCAGAACAAGCCGACCGCCTCGCTGAACTCCACGCCGAACAGCAGCGCCGCACCCACGAGGCCCAGCAGAAGGAGAAGCAGGCCCGCCAGGAATGGGCCGAATGGTTCCTCGACGGCGGCGGGTACACCCAGCTCAAAGCCCAGCGCACCACCGAGGAACGCGAAGCCCGGCAGGCCTTCCTCACCGCCCTCCGAGAGTCCCCACTCGGGCAGGCCGCCGCCCGCTACTACGCCGCAGTGGAAAGCAAACAGCACGCCATCGATCTGCGTGAGCAGGCCTCCACGATCCTCGGCCGCTCCTTCAACGCAGTGAACTACCAGAACCGCACCGATCTCGTCGCGGAAGCCGTCGATCAGATCCAACGCGAAGCAGCAGGAATCAGCGCAGAAGCATGGGACGAACTCACCGAAACCCAGAACGACACCCAGGCCCGAACCTGGATCGAAGGCGGCAAAGCACCCGAACAGAGAACCGAGGAGTACACCGTTCCCGGACCCGAGGACTACGGCAAGCCCGTCACCGTGCGGCTCAACGTCATCACCGGCACCACCGAGATCGTCGACCCCGAGTTCACCCAGTGGAAAGCCGACCAGGAAGCCAACGCCGAACACCCCGCCGCGCCACCAGCATGGGCGCACAACACCCAGGAGGACTCATGAGCACACCCCGGCAACGCTCCACCGCATACCGCCGCAACCGCCTCACCTACCTCAAAGCCAACCCCAACTGCTACTACTGCGGCGACATCGCCGACACCGTGGACCACATCATCGCCCTCAGCCACGGAGGAGACGAACTCGACCCGAAGAACTGGAGACCAGCATGCAGAACATGCAACTCAGCAAGAGGGAACCGCACCCCACCCACCCGAACCTCGAGGCAATGGTGAAAGGGGTGGGGCCCACCTCCTCGGCCCGACCTGCTTTCGAACCGCCGGGCAGTGGAGACTTCTCTCTCCTCGGCGAATCAAGTGGCCTTCGGTGGGGCTGGGACGGTGTTCCTGGCCCCTCCGGGGGTGTGGTGGAAGGTGTGTTGCGATGAAGTGTCCGAAGGGCTTGAAGGGGCCGGGGCGTGCGTTGTGGGTGGCGACTGTGGAGCGGTTCGAGGTCGCTGAGCATGAGGGCGCGTTGTTGGAGGAGGCGTGTCGGGTGCGGGATCGTGTGGTTCAGCTGCGGGAGGCGGTGGAGTCTGATGGGTTGATGATTCCGTCGTCGCAGGGGTTGCGGTTGCATCCTGCGGTGGCTGAGGAGCGGCAGCAGAAACTCGTGTTGGCGCGGTTGTTGGCGACGTTGTCGATTCCGGGTCTGGATGAGGATGAGTTGCCGGCGTCGACGGGTGTGCGGGGTGTGTATCGTGCGCAGGCGTGAAACGCGGGTTGAGGGGGTGTTGCCGGAGAAGTTGGTGCGGTTCGTGCCGGAGGAGTGGCCGGGGGTGTCGGTGCGGGATCGGTTTCGGTTGTGGAGGGGTGAGCGGATGGAGTTCGTGCGGGGTCTGGGTGGGGTTTCGTCTGTCCCGGATCTGTGGTTGGACATTGTGCGGGGGAATCATGTGGAGTCTGCTCGGCTGCGTCGGGTGGATCCTCGGGCGTCAACGTCACCCCGGCCGCGTCCATAGCCGTTGTGCGGGGATCGATGGTCGGAGAGTAGAGGGTTCCTTTCGACTGCGTTGATCTGGCCAGCGCCCATGTTGGGGGCCGGTGGTGGGTGTTCTGGCCTGCCGCCGGCTCCTTCTCCGTGTGGGGGTGTGGGGGTGGTCGGTGTGTCATGGACCCTCGGGGCAAGCCAGAATGTCAGTCACTTTCCGCCGCTAGGATCTGGGCATGGGTTTGATGGAGTGGTTCCGGGAGCGGTTCGTCTCTGACCGGCAGCCGGTTCCTGCGCTCCGTAGCGTTCAGGAATAGTGCCGCGCGCACCCTCATTCCGGTACACTTAGATCATGAGTCGGGGTCTGGGGAGAGTGGAGCGGGGTGTCCTCGAGCATCGCGCCGAACACCCGTCCGCGACCACCCGGCAAACCGCCGAGCACGTCTACGGTGCACCGGCCGCAGAATCCCAGATGCGGGCCGTTCGCCGCGCCATGGCCTCTCTCATCGAGAAGGGACTGCTCGCTCCTCCTGAGCCTGTGTCTGAGCCGCCTGAGTGTGGTCTGATCCGTGCGGAGATCGACCGGCTCGCCGCCTCGGGTGAGGAGTTCGACGCGGACACGGTGCGCAGCCGATTCGCCGGCGACGACGAGGACAGCCGCACCGTCCGCCGTGCCCTCTACTATCGTCCTCGGTTGATCGGGGCGCTCATCGGTGGGGCTGCTCGCCGAGGTGTGATCTCGCCGGTGGGGATGGTGCGCAGTGGGCGGAGCTCGAGGAAGTCGGGGCGGAGGATGCTGTGGGCTGGCGCCGCCTGAGTACTGTTGTTGCCAACTATTGCAGTTCCATGTAACGACTGTCTAACTATCAGCGCCACGGTCTCCTAAACGATGTTCTCATAGACGTTTCAGGGTTAATGTAACGGCATGAGGAACAATCAATGTGTTATCTGCGAGGCCCCGTTCACCGATGAGAACCCTGCGGTGCGTCCGTCCTATCCCCAGCAGCGGAAATCTCCCCGACATGCGTGGAAGCCGGCCCGCGGCGTCGATGTGGTCGTCTGCGAGGGGTGCGCCAACACCGACAGGGCCGGCGCCGACTCCACGACTGGGCTCTGGTCCCTCTTAATGAGGCAGTTCACGCTCGAGGAGGACTGGGCGCTTGAACATTGCGAAGTGTGCGCGGTGCCGGTGAAGCTGCGCCGTGGCACCCGCCGGAAGTTCGCCACCTGCTCGAACAGTTGCCGCCAGAAGATCTACGCCGGCGCCGAGGAGCAAAATGAGCGTCCATGTGCGCACTGCGGGGAACTGATGACCGGACGGGCGGATCGGCGCTACTGCTCGTCTCGGTGCAGAGTTGCAGCGCACCGCGAAGTCCCGGAAATTGGTAGCAAGCCCTCCGAGCGGCCGCCGAGGTTTTCGATGGACCGCGTCCTCTCCAACCTCGTGGCGGAGATGCGGGCTGTCGAGTCGAGCGCCGGCTACATGGACTTCAGCGAGATCAGCCCCGAGCGAGCGGAAATGTACTTCTCCGAATCCTCCAAGGGGTTCAAGGTGCTCCGAGCAATCATGCGCCGGTTGGAACAGCGGGCAGCAGAAGAAGGATGAACCCCCGCCGGGGCTAATCCCCATCACCCCCACGAGCGCGAGGGGCCGCAGGGTGGAGGAAATCTCTAGGAGATTCCCTCCAGAGTCGCCGCCATGGGCGCGAGGGATGCATGGGGACCATCTTGCTGGCGTCAGCAACATGTTTCTCGTCCCCACGTGCTCAAAGGATGGATCGCTTCCGGCCGGTCGGCCGGAAGCGTATGCCCCGAGGTAATGACGAACCTGTTAATAGCGACTCAGCATGGGCGCAGCGGCTCAAGGAGTGGGGAGCAGTTCTCGACTTCAAGCCCGACATCGCGGCGTGATGTCCAGCACCTCGAAGCAGGCCCTTGTGGGCTGGGTGCGGGAGCAGGACGAGTCTGTGGCTGAGGCTGTGGAGCGGGCATGGAGGGATGAGGTGCCGGCAGCCCATGAGAACGGGGCAGTCGGGCGTGGACGCCCTTCCGATAGGCCTGGTGCCACCAGAGCTAACAGCGAGGCCGGACATACCGCCGACTCCATCCTCGCCCGCCTCAAGCGTGACGATGACACCCTCGCCCAGCAGGTCATCGACGGGGAGATCACCGCGAACGCAGCCGCTCAGCGTCGTTTCAGCGGTGCTTTCCGCTGCAAGGGCTTCCCGCGGAGCCGCGCTGCATATCCGCGTCCAACCTCCCGGTCGAACCGCTTGGTTTCGTCCTTCGTCAACGTCTGCATCCGGGCCCGCACCATCTCGTCGGTGACGACCAGCTCGTCGGCGACGTCCTCGATGGAGTCTGCCCACTTCGCCGCGTTGACGAGTTCGTCGAAGTCGATGAGCCATTTGGACGCGATCCGAGTGCACTCGTTTTCCACTGAGGCCACGAGCGCCCCGTTAGGCCCGCCGCCGATTCGTCCATCGTTGTCTGCATCGACGTCGAAGTGTGCGATCTCGTGTGCGAGGGTGGACCGCTCCTCGGTTTGCAGGAGGCGCCAGTCGAGCCACACTTGTCGTCCTGCGAGGTTGGCCACGCCGAGGAGGTTGCCGGGCAGCTCGGTTCGGTGGACGGTGATTCCGCGGTTCTCCGCGTCGACGAACGGATCGTATGCCTTGCTCATGCTGTCCCCTCGATCTCGTCGCGCAGCCGATCGGCGGTCTCGTACTCCTCGAGCCACCGGGCCGCAGCCTCGTCGTCTCCGTGCCGGCTGGCGATCGCCCATTCGATAGATGCGACCTTGAGCCGTGTGATGATGTCTGCGAGTTCCATTCCGGTTCCTTTCCCCAATAGGACCTACGGGCGGGTTTGCAAAGTCCCCATCCCCAAAGAGCCCGCCGCCCCCGATCCACGCTCAGCGACATTCGCGGCATCACCCGTAGACCCCCGGTATTTTCGAGAGTCTTGGGTGTTGCCCTAGCCCCTCGCCTGGCCTGGCGTGGCTCCGACCCCCGGCGCGTCGGTTCGGTGGATGACCGGGCGTTCACTGGTTATCGGGCGTAGGAACGAGAAAGGACCGCCCTGCGGCAATGCAGGTGCAGTCCTCGTGTCAGACCCGATTGGTATGATCGGAGCCGCAGTCAGCTAGCACTGATTGCCGCGCTCCGGGGTGTTGGTAGCACCGCCGGAGCACCACTTTTTGGTTCAGTGGTGGTCATGGTCACTGTCTGATCCGCGTTTCCCCTGGTGAGGAACCGATAAGGGCGATTCCCGCCATCTCCACTTGTGGACTGCCCTCGGGGATCGCTGTCGTCACGCGGACCTCGGGGGCTTTCTCCTGCCCGGATCTCGGGTCTCGGTTCGCGGACCTCGGATCGCGGACCTCGGGTCTCGGGTCTCGGGTCTCGCAAGCGTGCACCATGTGCAGCGCATCGATGCTGCCGGTGCAGGGGTGCGGAGCCGCCCCAGCGGGGAAGCGGCACCCATCTCTCCTCGACCGGGGGATGCGAGTGTTCCTGCACCACGCGGTCGAATCTGCGTCCTTGAGGCCCGGATGCGCTGGAATTCAATTGCATCGATGAGAATCACTCGCATTCGGCTCTCCGCGCACGATTTGCCGGGCCCGAGGCGCCGGCGGTGATCTGCTGAGTGCGTCTCGACTCGACGCATGCGCCACCGGGTCGGAGGCACAGCACACTTCTCCGCAACGCAGCGCACTGCTCCGCACTGCACTTCTCCGCCGCGCACTGCTCCGCGGCGTTCCGCCGTCCGTTTCACGCGGCTCCGTACCCCCTTCTGCGGCGCCATACCCCTCCCGTATCCCCTCCCACGGCCCCGTACCTCCCTCCCGCACGTCGCCGAAGGCGATCAGAGCGATCGCGCCGCCGGACCACGGGATCGCGGTGCGCCCCGTGACAGTGCAGAGAACTGCGGAATCGCTCTCAGGAACCTTCGAAAAGTGCGCTCTCACGTGGGGTTTCATCGGGAACTCACGCAGGTCGACCTGTTCGCGTCGCTGCTTGAAGCACAGGCCCGCGCACTGTAGGTTCGTCTGTGTTCGATGTGAAGTAGCTCATAAGGAGACCCCATGACGATGTCACGCATCCGCTTCCCCCGTCTACCGCGGATGGTGACTGCGGTCGCCGCCGCCACCGTGCTCGCGCTGGCTCCCGGGGTCGCCCCGATCGCCTCGGCCGCCACCGAGGAGTCCACGGAGGGCGCGGTCGACGCCCCGGCCGAGGAGAAGACCCTGCGGATCGCGACCGCCGGCCAGATCGACAGCTTCAACCCCTTCACCACGATCTACCTCACCTCGACGGGCATCAACCGCTACGTCTACGAGAACCTCGTCCAGTACGACGCGAAGGACGGCTCGCCCACCGAGGGCCTCGCCGAGTCGTGGGAGACGAGCGAGGACGGCAAGACCTGGACCTTCACCCTGCGTGAGGGCATGAAGTGGTCCGATGACGAGCCGATCACCGCCGAGGACGTCGTCTACACCTACACCCAGATGATGGAGGACCCGGCGGGCATGGGCGCGGCCAACGGCAGCCTCGTGCAGAACTTCGACACCGTCGAGGCACCCGACGACTCCACGGTCGTCATCACCCTGACCGAGCCGCAGGCGCCGAACCCCGGCACCGAGATCCCCGTCGTCCCCGAGCACGTGTGGTCGGCCAAGGAGGATGCGGTCGGCGACCCGGGCGACACCGACGTCGTCGGTTCCGGCCCGTTCGTCCTCGAGAGCTACGAGCCCAACCAGTCGATCACGCTCAAGGCCAACCCGAACTTCTGGCGCGGCGCCCCGCAGATCGACACGATCCAGTACATCTACTACACGAACTCCGACGCCCAGGTGCAGGCGCTGCGCTCCGGCGAGGTCGACTTCATCACCGGGCTCACCCCGGAGCAGGTCACCGCGCTCGAGGGGGCGGACAACGTCGAGATCAACGCCGGCACCGGCCGCCGCTACACCTCCATCAGCTTCAACTCCGGTGCGGAGACCCCCGAGGGCGAGTCCTACGGCACCGGCAACAAGGCCCTCACCGACGTCGCGGTGCGCCAGGCGCTGCGCCAGGGCATCGACATCGACACCCTGCGCGAGCAGGTCATGCAGGGCTACGCCGACCCGGCGACGAGCTTCATCCCCTCGGCGTTCCCCAAGTGGCACCTGCCGGAGGACGACGAGGCCATCCTCGAGCACGACTTCGAGGCCGCGAAGCAGACCCTCGAGGACGCCGGCTGGACCGAGGGTGCCGACGGCATCCGCGAGAAGGACGGCGAGAAGCTCTCCCTGCGACTCCTCGTCGACTCCGCCTCCCAGCCCGAGCAGGCGATCGGCGAGTTCCTCGGTCCGTGGCTCGCCGACCTCGGCGTTGAGCTCGAGGTCGAGGCGTCCGATGCCGACACGATCTCCAGCCGCACCCTGGCCGGGGACTACGACATGTACATCACCGGCTGGAGCATCAACCCGGACCCGGACTACCAGCTCGGCATCAACACCTGCGCCTCGCGTCCCGACGCCGAGGGCAACGGACCGTCCTCGCAGGACGGCTACTGCAACCCGGAGTTCGACGAGCTCTACGCCCAGCAGCACACCGAGCTCGACGAGGGAGCCCGCGAGGAGCTCGTGCGCGAGGCGCTGCGCCTCAACTACACCGACACCGCGCAGATCGCCCTGTGGTACCCGCAGGCGCTCGAGGCCTACCGCTCGGACCGCTTCGACGGCTTCACCACCCAGCCCGAGGCCGACGGCATGATCGCCGGTCAGGCCGGCTACTGGGGCTTCTACACGGTCGAGCCCGTGAGCGGCGAGTCCGGCGGTGAGTCCGGCGGCCTCGGCACCGGCGCCTGGATCGGCATCGGCATCGCCGTGCTTGCCGGTGTGGGAGTGGTGATCTTCGCCCTCACCCGCCGCAAGAGCGCCGACGACCGCGCCTGATGTCACCGTCCGGCGCCCGACCACCCCGGTGATCGGGCGCCGGACCGCTGTGCTGCGCCCCCTTGGGCGCCGCACCGATTGGAGTCAGAAGTGTCAGCCAACCCCCCGTCCGCCGAGCCGCCCGTCGACCCGCACGTCGACGAACCGGCCGTCGCGGAGCCGCGCACCGCGGCCGGCGAGGATCCCATGCAGGACCCCGCTCCCGGTGCTCCCCAGGACAGCACCGCCCAGGACATCGCTTCCCAGGACATCGACGAGCCGCCGGCCGGCACCTCGTTCCTGGCCTACTTCGGCCGCAAGCTCGGGGGAGCCGCGATCAGCATGCTCATGGTGATCCTCCTCGGCTTCTTCGCGTTCCGGATCCTGCCCGGCGATCCCGTCGCCAAGATCGCCCGCGAACGACCGATGACCGCCGAGCAGGTCGCAGCGCTGCGCGCCGAGTACGGCCTCGACCAGCCGCTCCTCGTCCAGTTCTGGGACTACCTCACCGGCATCTTCACCGGGGACATGGGGGAGAGCTACGTCTACCAGCAGTCGGTGAGCTCGCTCATCGCGCAGTACGCCTGGCCCACCCTGCTCCTCACCGGCACCGCGGCGATCATCGCGATCGTGCTCGGCCTGTGGATGGGGCAGCTCGCCGCCTGGAAGCGCAACTCCCTGTTCGACAAGGCCACCACCGGCACCTCGCTCATCCTGTGGTCGGTGCCGACCTTCTGGCTCGCGCTCATCCTCCTCATGGTGTTCGGCGGCACGCTCCAGTGGCTGCCCACCGGCGGCATGGTCTCGCCCGGCGTCGAACCCGGCACCTTCGCCTACGTCATCGACGTCGCCGAGCACCTCATCCTCCCGGTCATCACCATGGTCGCGGTGATCTACGCCCAGTACCTCCTCGTCATGCGCGCCTCCCTGCTCGAGGAGATGAGCGCGGACTACCTCACCACCGCCCGCGCCAAGGGTCTCAACGAGGACGGCGTGCGCCGCAAGCACGCGGTGCCCAACGCCCTGCTGCCCACCGTCACCCTCGTGTTCATGCACATCGGCGGACTCATCGCCGGCGCGGTGACGGTGGAGACCGTGTTCTCCTGGCCGGGGCTGGGCAAGCTCACCTACGAGGCGATCAGCGGCCCCGACCTGCCGCTCCTGCAGGGCACGTTCGTCGTGTTCTCCGCCGCGATCATCGTGATGAACCTCATCGCCGACCTCCTCTACCGCCAGCTCGATCCCCGCGTCAGGAGGGCCTGAGATGTCCACCGTCCTGTCACCGCGCGCCGTCGCCTTCAACCGCCGCAAGGCCGCCGCCGGACGCGCCTGGAAGATGTTCCTCCAGGACCCGGCCGGCGTGTTCGGCGCCGTCGTCCTCGTCATCGTGTCGCTCATCGCGATCCTCGCGCCCGTCATCGCCGACCGCTCGATGCTCGACGTCACCCAGCAGCTCGACCAGCCGCGCTACGCCCCGCCCTCGGCCGAGCACCTGCTCGGCACCGACAACTACGGCCGCGAGCTGTGGGTGCGGATGGTGTGGGGTGCGCGCGTCTCTCTGCTCGTCGGGCTCGCCGCGACCGCGATGTCGATGATCATCGGCACGATCATGGGCATGGCCGCCGGCCACTTCACCGGGTTCCTCGGCGGCCTCATCATGCGCATCATCGACTTCTTCCTCGTCCTGCCCTCGCTGCTGCTCGCGATCGTCCTGTCCTCCGTGCTCGACCGTGGGGTGTGGACGATCGTGCTCGCGATCGGCATCACCTCGTGGGCGGGCACCGCGCGCGTCGTGCGCGCCCAGACCCTGTCCGCGGAGTCGCGCCTCTACATCGAGCGCGCCCGCGTGCTCGGCGCCGGACACTGGCACATCATCGTCAAGCACCTGTTCCCGGCCGTGCTCCCGCTCGTCATGGCGAACACCACGCTCACCGTCGGGACCGCGATCATCGCCGAATCGACCCTGGCGTTCCTGGGCCTGGGCGACACCACCCAGCAGTCCTGGGGCACGATCCTCAAGAACGCGATGGACGTGTCCGCGGCGACGAGCGGCTACTGGTGGTACATCCTCACCCCGGGCGTCGCGATCGTCATCGTGGTGCTCGCCTTCACCCTCGTCGGCCGTGCCTTCGAGTCGATCGCCAACCCGACCCTGAGGAGCCGCTGATGCAGGAGATCGTCTTCGACGACGTCACGATCCGCTATTCCTCGAACACCCGGCGCGGCGAGATCGCCGCGGTGCGCGGCGTGTCCCTCACCGTGCCCGCCGGCGGCACGCTCGGCATCGCCGGGGAATCCGGGTCCGGGAAGTCCACGCTCATCCTCAGCCTGCTCCGGCTGCTCCCGTCGAACGCGACGCTCACCGGGACGGTGCTCGTCGGCGGCCGGGACCTCGGCGAGCTCAACTTCGGTGAGCTGCGCGCCCTGCGCTGGTCGGACGCCTCGATCGTGTTCCAGGGGGCGCTCCACTCCCTCAACCCGGTGCGCACCGTGGGCCGGCAGATCCTCGAGGCGCTCGAGCTCCACGTCAAGGACGGCTGGCGCACGAAGGAGGAGCGCACGGCCCGGATGCACGAGCTCCTCGCGCAGGTCGACCTCAGCGCCGACAAGGCCAAGGCGTACCCGCACGAGCTGTCCGGCGGGCAGAAGCAGCGGGTGATGATCGCGATGGCGCTCGCCTGCGAGCCGCACGTCATCATCGCCGACGAGCCCACCACCGCACTCGACGTCATCGTCCAGCGGCAGGTCCTCCAGGTGCTCCAGCGTCTCGTCGCCGACCGCGGGATCACCCTCCTCATGATCTCCCACGACCTCTCCGTGCTCGCCGAGGTGTGCGAGCGCCTGGCGATCATGAAGGACGGGGAGATCGTCGAGATCGGCGACTCCGCGGTCGTCTGCGCCGACCCCGAGGAGGCCTACACCCGGCAGCTCGCCGAGGCGTTCCCGACGATCGGGGACCGGTACTCCCGGCTCAATCCGGTGACCCGCAACCCGGCCCGGATCGCCCCCGCCGCCGGGGCCGGTGCCGAGGCGGGAACCGCTGCCGGATCAGGGGCGGGGGCCGGTGCCGGTGCCGGAACCGGTACCGAGGCCGGCACGGGATCCGCTGCCGAGGTCGGGGCCGCACCCGGCGCGGCCGCCGGTGCGGGCGCCGCGGAGTTCACCATGACCGACGAGGTCGTGCTCGAGGCGAAGAACCTCAATGTCTCCTTCTCCGCCCGCGGCCGCCATGTGCGCGCGGTGCGCGACGTCGACCTCGCGCTCCACCGCGGTGAGATCCTCGCCGTCGTCGGCCAGTCCGGCTGCGGGAAGACGACGCTCGCCCGCAGCCTGCTCGGCCTCCAGGAGACCGACCCCGGTTCGGAGATCCGGTTCCGCGGGAAGCCGCTGAGCCGCCGGCCCAAGGACCTGCGCGCCTTCCGCAAGGAGGTGCAGATGATCCTCCAGGACCCGTCCGGCTCGCTCAACCCCAAGCTCAGCGTCTACGAGTCCGTCGCCGAGGGCCTGCGCGTGCAGCACTTCACCGGCGACGAGCGCGCCCGCGTCATCGAAGCGCTGACGAACACGGAGATGACCCCGGCGGAGGACTACCTCGAGTCGATCCCGCAGGAGCTCTCCGGCGGCCAGCGGCAGCGCGTCGTCATCGCCGGGGCGCTCGCCCTCGACCCCGAGGTTCTCATCGCCGACGAGCCCGTGGCGAGCCTCGACGCGTCCGTGCGCGGGGAGATCCTGTCGCTCATCCTCGAGCTGCGCCGCCGGCTCGGGCTCACCGCGCTCGTCATCACCCACGACCTCGGGCTGGCGTGGAACATCGCCGACACCGTCGCCGTGATGTACGAGGGGCGGATCGTCGAGCGCGGACCGGTCGAGGACGTCCTCCTCGACCCCCAGCACGAGTACACGCGCACGCTGCTCGGCGCGGTCCCGAGCTTCCGGCTCGACCGGGTGAGCGAGTGAACGGGGGCACCGTATGAATCGCACCGCCGCCGAGGCGTACCTCGATTCCCCGCCGCTCGTCCCCGGGGACCGGGTGCACCTCATCGCGGCATCGAGCCCGACGGACGCGGCCGGTTTCGACCACGCCCTCGCGACCCTCGAGGGCTGGGGCCTCGAGGTGGTGGTCGGTGAGCACGTCCGGGCCGTCCACCCCGAGCTTCCGTACCTCGCCGGCACCGACGAGCAGCGCCGCGCCGACCTCGAGGCCGCCTGGTGCGACCCGCGCACCTCAGCCGTCATCGCCCTGCGCGGCGGCTACGGGGCGATGCGTCTGCTCGACGGCCTCGACTTCTCCCGCCTCGCCGCCCACGCGACCCGGCCCGACGGCCGACCCAAGCTGCTCGCCGGGTCCTCCGACGTCACGGCGCTGCACCAGGCATGGGCGCACCATCTGCGGGTGCCCACCCTGTTCTGCCCGATGGTCGGCAACGCGGTGTTCCGCACCTCCACGACGATCGCAGCCGACGTCCGCTCCTGGCTGTTCGAGCCATGGCGCGGTCGTTCCATCGCCGGGCCCGAGGCGCGCACCCTCATCCCGGCACCCGACGGCGCGCCCGTGCCCGGCCGGATCACCGGCGGCAACCTCAGCCTGCTCGCCGCCTCGCTCGGCGCGCCGGAGAACCCGCTGCCCGTGGCGTCCGGGACCGGCATCGTGCTCCTCGAGGACGTCGACGAGACGCCCGCCCGCCTCGACAACCTCCTCCTCCAGCTCGTCCGCAGCGGTTGGACGGACGGGGCCCGGGCGGTCGCGCTCGGCTCCTGGGAGGACTGCGGGTCGGTCGCGCAGATCGAGGCGCTCGTGCACGAGGTGCTCGGCCCCCTCGGCATCCCGGTGGTGTGGGAGCTCGGCTTCGGCCACGCCGAGGATGCGCTGAGCGTGCCGCTCGGCGTCGCCGCCGCCCTCCACGCCCCGGCCGGCGGCGCACCCGCCCTCACCCTCATCGATCCGAAGGAGACCCCATGACCGCAGACCGGCAGCCGGACCGCACTCCCGAGAACCCCACCCCCGGAATCCCTGCCCGCGCGCTCCCGGACGTCGACTTCGGCGCACTGCCCGGGGTCGAGTTCTCCGCGCTCGCCTATGACGTCGACACCGGGACCACGCTGTTCTCGCACGCCCCCGAGCGCGTGCTGTCGACGGCGAGCATCGCGAAGATCTTCCTCCTCCACGCGACCCTGCGGATGGTCGAGCGCGGCGAGCTGTCCCTCGACGAACGGCTCCGTCGCCGCCCCTCGGAGCGGGTCGACGAATCCGGGCTCTGGTACCTGCTCCAGCAGGACTCCCTGAGCGTGTTCGACATCGGGATGCTCATCGGTGCATTCAGCGACAACTTCGGCACGAACGTGCTCCTGCGTCGCGTCGGCCTCGACCGGGTCGCTGCGAGCGCCGCCGAGCTCGGGTACACCGACTCCGCCCTCCACGACTTCCTCCGCTGGCCCCGCCCCGCCGGCGCCCCGTCCCGGCTGTCGAGCGGTACCGCCGCGGAGATCGCCGACTTCATGGCCCGGCTCGCCCGCGACGAGCTGTTCGACGCCGCCCATTCGGAAGTGCTGCGCCGCTGGCTCGGGGCCGGCGCGGACACCTCGATGGTCGCCTCGGCCTTCGAACCCGACCCGCTGGCGCACTACTACTACACGCGCGGATCCTGGGTGTGGAACAAGACCGGCACGGATTCCACCGTCCGCTGCGACGCCGGCGTCGCGATGACGCGGGAATCCCGCGTGGCCTATGCGGTGTTCGCCAACTGGGAGTCCGACACCGACCGGGTGCTCGAGGTCATGCCGCTGATGCGCCGCGCCGGTGAGATCATCGGAGCGTACCTGCAGCCGGAGATCTACGGGCGCGCGGCGGACGCTGCGAGTGGTCCCGAGGACCCGCACCGCACCCCGACGGAGGACTGACATGATCGACGTGTTCGACGGCCACAACGACCTGCCCTGGCACCTGCGGGAGACGCGCGGGAGCTCCGTCGCGGACCTCCACGACGCCGCCGTCTCGCCCTTCACCACGCTCGGGCAGCTCCACGACGGCGGGGTGAGCGCCCAGTTCTGGTCGGTCTACGTCCACAGCTCGATCACCGGGCCGGCCGCGGTGCGCGCCACGCTCGAGCAGATCGACCTCGTGCACCGGATGGTCGACGCCTACCCGGACGACCTCGTCTGGGCCCCGACCGCCGCGCAGATCCGCGCGGCGACCGGCACCGGGCGGGTCGCCTCGCTGCTCGGCGTCGAGGGCGGGCAGCAGATCGACGAATCCCTGTCCGTGCTGCGGATGTACGCCCGGCTCGGCGTGCGCTACATGACCCTGACGTGGTCGACAACCCACAGCTGGGCGGACTCCGCCACGGACGAGGCGCGCCACGGCGGGCTCACCGACTTCGGCCGGGAGGTCGTGGCGGAGATGAACCGGATCGGGATGATCGTCGACCTCTCGCACGTCGCCCCGAGCGTCATGCACCAGGCGCTCGACATCAGCGAGCTGCCCGTGATCTTCAGCCACTCGTGCGCCTTCGAGCTCAACCCGCACCCGCGCAACATCCCCGCCGACGTCCTCGACCGGCTGCCCGCCAACGGGGGAGTCGCGATGGTGACGTTCGTCCCCTCCTTCGTCACCGACGCCCGCCACCGGTGGGTCGAGGCCGGCGAGGTGGGGGAGCCGCCGGAGGTGACGCCGGCCGATGTCGCCGACCACTGCGACCGGATGCGCGAGCGCGTCGGCATCGACCACGTGGGTCTCGGCGGCGACCTCTGCGGCACCGACACGATGCCCACCGGGCTCGACGACGCCTCGACGTACCCGGCGCTGCTGACCGAGCTCGCCGGGCGCGGCTGGAGCGAGGCCGACCTCCGGAAGCTCGGGTCCGAGAACGTGCTGCGCGCGCTCGAGGCCCACGACGACCGCCACCGCGCCACCACCGCCGCCCACTGAGAGCCGGGTCCGGTACTCCGCGCACCCTAACCCCGCGCCCCGACGCCCTGCACCTCGAAATCCTGCACATCGAGATCCCGTACTGCGAAACCCTGCACCTCGACCGAAAGGCACCGTCCTCCCCATGCCCCGCGTCCTCCTCATCGTCAACGACATCGAGTCCGGCCCCCGGCGCCTCACGCAGTGGCTCATCGACGAGCACCTCGACATCGACGTGCGCGTCGGAGCCGCCGGCACGATCCCCGAACCCGAGGCGCTGGGCGACTACGACTGCCTCATCATGCTCGGCGGCGGGTACATGCCCGACGACACCGCCGGGGCGCCGTGGCTGGCGCGCGAGGCCGAGCTCGTGCGCCGGGCGCTCGGGACGGGGATGCCGCAGCTGGGGATCTGCCTCGGCGGGCAGCTCATCGCGCACGTCGGCGGCGGTGCGGTCGCAGCGAACTCCGGAGCCCCGGAGAAGGGCTCGACACCGATCACCCTGACCGAGGCCGCGACCGCCGACCCGTTGTTCGGCGGCCTGCGGACCCGGACGGCCTTCATCGAGAGCCACGTGGACCGGATCACCCGGCTGCCCGAGGACGCGGTGCTGCTTGCGCGCAGCGAGGCCTGCGAGCTCCAGGCGTTCCGGCTGGGCGAGGCGGCCTGGGGCCTGCAGTTCCACCCCGAGGCCGGCCCGGAGAACGTCCGGAGCTGGAATGCCGACGAGCTCGCCGCGCTCGGCTTCGACAAGGAGGAGCTCATCGCCGCGGCCGACGCCGCGCAGCCGACGACCGAGGTCGACGCGCGCGCGATGATCGCCGGCTTCGCCTCCCTGCTGCGCCACCCCGAGACCTCGATATCCGAAGGTTCCTGAGAGCGGATCCGCAGGAGTTCGCACACTCGGCCGTACACCGGCGACCCGTCGGGGTGAGGCCCGGGTCAGCGGGCGATGCGCTCCCGCCAGGCGGCGAGCACCTCGGGCGAGGTGGGCTTCGAGACGAGCGAGCCGACGACGTAGGCGATCGCGGAGGCGAGCAGACCGAGGTAGATCGCCGGGTTCGCGAAGATGTTCATGGTGGCCATGATGATGATCGTGGTGAGCGAGCCGACGATCATCCCGGCGAGCACCCCGGTGATCGTGCCGCGCTTCCACACGAGCCCGCCGAGGATCGGCACGAATAGGCCGCACACGAGCAGGTTGTAGGCGACCGTGAGGGCTTCGACGACGCTCGGCATGAGGCAGGCGAGGATCACCGAGATGATGCCGAGGCCGAGCAGGTAGAGGCGGGAGTCGCGGACCTCGTCGCCGGTATCCTTGACGAGGTTCTGCGCCAGCGCGCTGCCAAGGCGCGAGCGCGGGACGCCGCGATCGGCGAGCACGGGCTCGACGACGTCCTGCCGGAACACCGTCGAGGCGGCGAGCAGCGCGCCCGAGGACGTCGACATCACCGCCGACAGCGCGGCGGCGAGGACGAGGCCGGCGAGCACCGGGGTCATGGAGGAGTCGACGACGGCGACGAACACGTCGTCGCTGACCTCGATGCCGGGCACGATGACCTGGGCCGCGGTGCCGACGAGCGCGCCGGCGACGGCGTAGAACAAGCAGTAGATGCCGGCCGACAGGCCACCCCAGCGGGCGACGCCGGGGGCCCGCGCGGTGAACACGCGCTGCCAGATGTCCTGCCCGATGAGCAGCCCGAGCGTGTAGATGAGGAAGTACGTGAGGATCGACTCCGGGCCGATCGCCACCGGATCGAACGCGCTCGGGCCGAGCTCGTCGGCGATCGTCCCGAAGCCCCCGGCCTCGGTGATGACGAGGGGCAGGAGGATGAGGAAGATGCCGATGGTCTGGATGATGAACTGGACGAAATCGGTCAGGGTGATCGACCACATGCCGCCGAGCATCGAGTAGATGATGACGACGGAGCCGCCGAGCAGGATCGCCGGCACCCGGTCGATGCCGAGCAGCGCGTGGAAGATCGTGCCGTAGGCGACCGTCGAGGTCGTCGAGATCATCAGGCCGTAGGCGGTCATGATGACACCGGACACCAGGCGCGAGCCGGAGCCGTAGCGCAGCCCGAGCATCTGCGAGACCGTGTAGATCTCGAGGCGCTGGATCTTCGGGGCGAACAGCAGCGACAGGAGCACGATGCCCAGGCCGATGCAGAACACGAGCCACATGCCCGACAGCCCGTACTCGTAGCCCAGGCCCACGCCGCCGACGGTCGAGGCGCCGCCGAGCACGACCGCGGCCATGGTGCCGGTGAACAGCACGGGGCCGAGGCGCCGGCCGGCGACCAGGTAGTCCTCCTGATTCTTGGCGCGCATCCGCCCCCAGAACCCGAAGGCGATCATGGCGGCCAGGTACAGCAGGACGATAGCGACGTCCATGGGATTCTCCTCGGTGCGGCCGGCCGCGACGGGTCCGGCGAGTTGGATCGGCAGGTCAGCAGGTCAGCAGGTCATCGGCCTGCGGGGCTGGGGTCGGTGGGACTGGATCGGTGGGCGCGGAGGCCGGGGCACGGAGGCCGGGGCGCGGCGGCAGGCTCCGGTCAGGCGTCCGCGGAGGGGGCTCGGCGCGGTGCGATGACATGGACGACGGTCGGCCGGCCGGCGGCGAAGGCGTCGGCGACGGCGCCCCGCAGCGTCGCATCGAACTCGGCGAGCGCGCCCGCCTCCCCGGCACCGGTGGGCAGGGCCACCGTGACGCCGTGGGCGCCCATCGACCGGCCGAGCGCGGCGAAGTCGGGGCGGTCGAGCCGGACGGCGAACGGGGGCATGTCGCGTGCGGTCATCTGGTCCTCGATCTCCGCGTAGCCGCCGTTGTCGACGACGACGAAGGGGATCGGGAGCCCGAGCTCGACCGCGGTCATGATTTCCTGGACGGAGAACATCGCCGCTCCGTCGCCGAGCAGCGCGGCCACCGGCCGCTCGGGTGCGGCGACCTTGGCGCCGAGCGCCGCGGGGATGCCGTAGCCGAGCGTCGCGAATCCGGGCATGTAGAGCAGCTGGTCCGGGGTGTGGGCCTCCAGGGCGTGGACGGTGCCGTCGTAGGTCACCTGCGAGGAATCCCCGCCGATGACCACGCCCGGTCCGCCCGCCGCTGCGACGGCCCGGGTGATGCGCGCGTTGAGGCCCGCGCCGTCGAACTCCTCGGCGCACGCCGCGCGGAGCGACTCCGCCCGGTGCCGCCCCGCCGAGGTGCCCACCGGCTCGGGATCGGACCCGGCCTCGGACCCGGAATCCGGCCGGGATCCGAGCCCGGAACCCCCACCGTGTCCGGCATCCTCGCCGAGCGCTGCGAGGAGGGCATCGAGGAAGGCCCCGGTGTCGGAATGGACGAGCACGTCGCCGATGAGGTTCTTGTTGAGCTGGTCGGGGTCGATGTCGCAGCGGATGACCTGCTGCCCGTCGGGGCGCGGGGCACGCACGTCGAGCGCCGAGTCCACGGTGAGGCCGTCGGCGGATCCGGCGGGTCCGGGCGTCGCCGACCCCGCTGCGGTGCCGGGAGCGTTCTGCGCACCGACGGTGCCGCCCCAGAGGTCGGAATCGGCGAGCTCGGTGCCGAGCACGACGAGCACATCGGCGGCGCGGCTCGCCTCCTGCACGGCGCCGAACCGCACGTTCGAGCCCAGCGACAGCGGATGGGCCTCGTCGAGGACGCCCTTGCCGTTGCAGGTCGTCGCCACCGGCGCGTCGAGGCGCTCGGCGAGCGCGGTGAGCCGGTCCGCCGCGTGCCGCGAGCCGCCGCCGGCGACGATGAGCGGACGGTCGGCGGTGCGGAGCAGCTCGGCGGCGCGGGCCACGGTGTCGGCCGTGGGCACCGGCGGCTGCGGCGCGAGCGGCTGCGGGGCGGTACCCCACCAGGGGCCCTCGAGCACGTCGAGAGGCACCTCGATGTGGACGGGCCCGGGCCGCGACGAGGCGAACAGGGCGAACGCCTCGGCGACCGCCTGGGCCGCGCCCTCGGCGGTGCGGGCCCGCCGGGAGGCGACGAGGAGGCGGCTGAGCGCCCCGGAGGAGTCCTTGGTCTCGTGGAGGAGGCCGGCGTCGGCGCCCTCCATGCCGGTGGGCACGCCGGGGGACAGGATGAGCATGGGTCGGGATTCCGCATAGGCGGTGGCCGCGGCGGTGATGACGTTCGTCAGTCCCGGTCCCGAGGTGGTGATGACGACCCCGGGTCGGCCGCTGAGGAGGAAGTAGCCGTCCGCGGCATAGCCCGCCCCCTGCTCGTGGCGCGGGGTGACCGCGCGGATGCCGTAGTGGGGGAGGTGGCGGTAGAGCTCGAGGTTGTGGGTGCCGGGGATGCCGAAGATCGTGTCGACCCCGTGCGCGGCGAGCGTGGCGACGACCGCGAGGCCGCCGTTGCGGTGGTGATCGGGGAGCTCCGTCATGCCCGGCCTCCCGCGAGGTGCTCGGCGACCGGTCCCGACGGCGCCTGGGCGCCGGCCCGTCCGGCGGCCCACAGGGACAGGATCTCGTAGCCCACCTGGGCGGCGGCGAGACCGGTGATCTCCGCGTGGTCGTAGGCGGGGGCGACCTCGACGATCTCCGCGCCCACGATGTCGAGTCCCTGGAGCCCGCGCAGCGAGTTGAGGAGCTCGCGGCTCGTCATGCCGCCGGCCTCCGGGGTGCCGGTGCCGGGTGCGGCCGCCGGGTCGAGGACGTCGATGTCGATCGACAGGTAGACCGGCCGGTCGCCCAGGCGGCGCCGGATGTCGGCGACGATGTCGGGCAGCGGGCGGAACTGGTAGTCGTCGCTGCGGAGGATCCGGAAGCCGAGCACGGCGTCGTCGGTGAGGTCCTCGCTGCCGTAGAGCGGCCCGCGGATGCCCACGTGCATGCAGTGCGCGAGGTCGAGCAGGCCCTCCTCGGAGGCGCGGCGGAACGGGGTGCCATGGGTGTACGGCGCGCCCATGTACGTGTCCCAGGTGTCGAGGTGGGCGTCGAAGTGGAGCACCGCGACGGGGCCGTGGGTGCGGTGCACCGAGCGGAGGTTGGGCAGTGCGAGCGTGTGGTCGCCGCCGAGCGTGAGGAGCTTGGCGCCGTCGGCGCGCAGGGCGTCGGCGGTCTCCTCGACCGTCCGGATCGCGGCGTCGATGTCGAAGGGGTTGACGCCGAGGTCGCCGCAGTCGGCGATCTGCTGGGTGGAGAACGGATGGACGTCCGTGGCCTGGTTGTACGGGCGGAGCAGCTTCGAGGACTGCCGGATGTGGGCGGGGCCGAACCGCGCGCCGGGCCGGTAGCTCACCCCGGCGTCGAACGGGACGCCGAGGATCTTGACGTCGATCGGCGCGCCGGGGCGGGCGGCCTCGACCTCGTCGAGGCGCGGCAGCAGCCCGAAGGTCGGCGGGCCGGCGAAGCGCGGCGTCCGGCTGTAGTCGGCCGGACCGAGGGGTTCGTGGGTGGTCATGGGGTGCCTCCTGCGGTGCGGGCCGCGAGGATCCGCCCGGGCCCGGCTGGTCATGGGAGACACAGTACTCCACCGGACGTTACTCGTCAGTAGAAAGGCTCCGCGGTGTGTCACCGGCATCGCCGCAGCCGTGGTGCGGGCCCGGTCGGTGGGCCTGTCACCAGGGCTTCTCGGCGTATCCGGCGCCGCTGTCGCGGGAGTTCTCCTCGTCCTGACGCTGCTGCGAGTCCTGCTGCCGCTGTCGCAGCTCCTCGCGCTTCTCGTCGCCGACCTCGCCGGGGCCCTCACCGGGACTGCCGCCCGATTCCCCGGTACCGGATTCCCCACCGGGTCCGTCCCCGCCCGGCTCCTCGCCGCCGTCGTCACCGGGCTCCGTGCCGGTCTCCCCGCCCTCGCCCGACCCTTCGCCGGAGCCCTCTTCCCCGCCGGAGCCCTGTCCCGGGTTGTTCATCTCCTCCTGCGAGGAGTCGACGCGCTCCTCGGCCTCGTCCATCGCCTGGTCCTGGCCGCCGCCCTGCGGACGGCATTCCTCGGGCGCCTCGGACAGGACGGTGCGGGCGGCGTCGAAGGACGTGTTCGCCTGCTCGGTGTCGTCGGCGTCGCGGAACGCCTCGGCCTCCTTCTCGTGGACGTAGGCGAGGTTCATCCGCACCGCGCACTCATCGGCCACAGGGGTGAGTTCGAGGGCGCGCTCGAGCTCGGGTCGCGCCCGGTCGTAGTTCCGGTCGAACGCCTCTGCGGTCCCGACGTTGAACGGGCCCTTGTGCCGCTCGAAGGGGCTGAGCCGCTCGAACCAGCGCGCGGCGGCGATCGCCTCCTGCTGGTCGCCGGCGGCCGAGGCCTTCTGCGCCGAGGTCAGCAGCACGCTGAGCAGGACGCAGTAGGCGGCGAGGAGCAGCAGCAGTCCGCCGGCGACGAGGCTGAGGATCACCCGGCGCCGCGGGCGCCGCCGCCGGCGCACGCTGCGATCAGGTGTCTCCGCTCCGCCCTGTCCGGTGCCCGCGGCGCGTTCGTCGGCGGCCGGTGTGCGCGGCTTCGTCACGGTGTCCATGATGCTCCCAGGGTCGCGGTGGACGGTCGTGCGGCGTACTGCTGTGCTGCAACCGGAGGTGCGACACCCGGCCGTGCGCTGCCCGCCGCCGGAGCGCCCGCTGCCGGGGGAGCCGCCGTCGAGGGGACCGGCGGTGAGGCATGGAGCCGGGCGAGCGCGCGGACGCGGCGCAGCGCGAGCGTCGCCTCGACGACGATCCAGGCGAACACCGCGAGCAGCGGGATCCAGAAGTATTCGGTCACCCCGCCGAACGATTCGGCGTCGACGAGCTTCTCCTCGAACTGCGGGGCGGTGTGCACAGTGCCGAACGGGGTGCCGGCCGAGCGGTGGTGGTAGTCGACGCCGAGGTCGGCGGCGATCGTGCGCAACTGGTCCTCGTCGATGACGGACAGCGCCCGGTCGCCGGTGGTGCTGTCGGTGATGTAGGTGCCGTCGTCGCGGGTCGAGTAGTACGACTGGGTCTCCTTCATCGGCCCGCCGCTCTGCGTGCCGTAGCCGAACACCGCGCCGCCGTCGATCTGCGCGGCGATCTCGGACATCGACTCCGGAGCCGTGCTGGCGGTCTGCTCGCCGTCGCCGAAGTAGTACACGAGGCGGGCGTTGTCGGGGTTCTGCTCCTCTGCGGCGGCGAGCCGCTCGAGCAGGAGTGCGCGCGCCTCGGTCACCGAGCTGCCGCCGGAGTACAGGGTGACCTCCGGGCCGACGGTCTCGATCGCGGAGGCGAACGCCGAGTGGTCGGTGGTGAGCGGCACCCGCACGGCCGCGCTCGACCCGAAGGTCACCATGCTCACCCGCGCCCCGGGCAGCTGCTCGAGGAGCGAGCGCATGTCCTCCTTGACGCCGTCGAGGCGCGGCCGCTGCCCGTCGTAGTCCTCCGCCACGATCGAGGCGGTGGTGTCGACGAGGACGAACACGTCGGCGGCCGCCGCGGTCGACTGGCTCGCCGTCTCCAGCGGGACGCCCGGGCGGGTGAAGGCCGCGGCGAGCACGAGGAGCGCGCCGGCGCGCAGCAGCCAGCGGGTGCGCCGGGCGGGGGTGAGGACGGCCAGCGTCACGCACCCGCCGACGAGCAGGACGAAGAGGGCGACGAGCGCCGGCCAGGGGAGGACGGGCTGGAACATCAGCTCGGACATCACAGGGTGAACCTCCAGGCGAGGACGAAGCAGGCGATGATCCCGAGCAGCGTCAGGGTGAGCGGGACGATCGGCTGGTCGTGGACCAGGGTGACCGACTTCGCGTCGGTCTTCTGCGCCTCCTGCTGCTGGATGTCCTCGACGATGCCGTCGGTGGCCTGAGCGGAGCCGAGCTGGTGGTGGGCCCCACCGGTGGTCCGCGCGGTGTCCTGCAGCTCGCTGATCTCCGATCCGGCGAAGAGGGAACGAGGGGCGAGCGTGTAGACCCGCACCTCCTCCTCGACGGCGATCTCCGTGGCCTCGGTGAGGGTGAAGATCGGGGTGCCGGCGATCTGGTTGTCGGTGGCGAAGATGATCGAGCGGCTGCGCTCCTCGCCCTTCTTGTCGAAGCTGTCCACGCACGAGGTGAGGCCGTCGCCGATGAGCGAGGAGCCGCCGATCTCCGTGTCGACCGTGCCGGCGAAGAAGTCGGTGCCCTCGAGGCCGCCGGTCTCGAAGCCGAGCTTGGCCTCGGTGAGGAACTCCTCGACCATGAGGTAGTCGTCGGTGAGCGGGAACACCGACACCGCGGTGGAGTTGAACACCGTCATCCCGATCCGCTCCCCGTCGAAGGACTCGATCATCTCGAGGTAGGACTCGATGATCTGCGCGTCGTACGAGGTCATCGAGCCCGAGGCGTCGAGACACAGCACGACGTCGCGCAGGTGCCGCTCGGGATTGATCGTCTCCGTGCGCGCCGGCCGGGCGATCCCGGCGAGCGCGGTCAGGGCGGCGAAGGCGGACACGAGGAACACCGCGATCGCGCCCCAGAGCAGGCGGCGGCGGCGGCGCGCGAACTCGGGCAGATCGGTGAGGCGGTGGAGGCGGGCGACGGGCACGGTGCCGGCGCGCGCTCGGCCGGGCCGGGACAGCAGCCAGACGGTGAGACCGGCGACGGGGATGAGGGCGAGGGCGAGCCACCAGAACTTCAGGACCATCGTCCCACCAGCTTCCGCGCGGCGCCGAGCTCGGCGCCGCAGTCGATCGCGGCCTCGTCGGAGAACTCGGCGGCGTAGAGGCGGGAGACGGCGACGGCGATCGGCTCGATCCGGTGGGCGCGGAGCTCCGCGAGCGTCATGTGGCTGACGTCGATGCCCCAGGCGGAGCGGGCGAACCTGCGCACGATGGTGCCCAGGCGCTGGGCGACCTCGCGCTCGGTGATCTCACCGGCGCGCCACGCGGTGTCGAGCGCGTCGATCTTCCCGAGGTATTCGCGGCGGGTGTGGCCGGGCACGGGGGCCGGGCCGTCCGTCCGCGCCCCGGAGCGTGCCCACAGGTGGGCGAGGACGGGCCAGCCGGCGAGCACGAGGAACCCGGCGAGGCCGGCTGCGGCGGCGACGAGCCACCAGTCGGAGGCGGGCAGCAGCGGGTGGAGGTCAGCGGCGTCCACGGCGCTGCCTCTTCATGAGTCGGCGCAGCTGCCACAGCGCCTCGTGGGAATGGGTGACGCGCACGTGCGGGATGCCGGCCCGGCGCAGGGTCTGCTCGGTCTGCGCCCGCCGCGCGGCCTCCGCCGCGTGGTACTCCTCCCACAGCGCGCGGCCGGACAGGAGCTCGTCGGGGACCCCGGCGCGCTCGGCGGCCAGCACATCGTACGGGGTCCCGGCGGTCCCGCCGAGCGCGGAGAGGTCGGCGTCGGCGATGGTGAGCCACATGATCTCGTGCTGCGCGGCGAGCCGGCGCAGCAGCGGCAGATTCTCCGCGGACACGGGGGTGTCGTCGGCGATGACGAGGGCGATCATGCGGCGGCGCAGGGTGTCGGCGACCCACTGGAGCTGGGTCGCGATGCGGGAGCCGGCGGAGTGCCGACCGGCGGCCTGGATGCGGCGCAGGAGCTGCTCGAGGTGCGCCTCGGTGCCCTTCGACGGGGTGGAGCGCGTGGTGCGGGCGTCCCCGTGGACGAGCATGACGTCGTCGCCGTGGCGGACGGCGAGGTAGCCGGCCATGCCGGCGAGCAGGATCGCGAGCTCGCGCTTGGGCTCCCCGGAGGCGGCGACGGCCTCGAAGTCCATCCCGGAGTCGACGACGAGCGCGAGCGCATGCCGGCGGTGGGCGACGTAGCGCTTGACGAGCGGGGTCGAATGGCGGGCGGTGGCTTTCCAGTCGATGTCGCGCACCTCGTCGCCGGGGACGTACTCGCGCAGGTCGTCGAAGTCGAGACTGTGGCCGTGGAACACCGAGGCGTAATCGCCCTGGAGGAGACCGCGGGTGCGGCGGTGGGCGTGGATGGTCATCCGCGCCTTGACCTTGGTGAGCAGCGCGGCCATCAGGGCGTCCTGATCGCGCCGAGGAGCTCACCGATGACGCGCTCGACAGGGATGTTCTCCGCCACGGCCTCGAAGTTGAGGAGGATGCGGTGGCGGAGGATCCGCACCGCGAGGTCCTTGACGTCCTCGGGGATGACGTAGTTGCGGCCGCGGATCATCGCGAGCGCCCGGGAGGCGTTGGTGAATGCGATCGAGGCGCGCGGGGAGGCGCCGC
The DNA here is from genome assembly GCF_023072605.1 of Brevibacterium sp. R8603A2. NCBI lineage: Bacteria > Bacillati > Actinomycetota > Actinomycetes > Micrococcales > Brevibacteriaceae > Brevibacterium > Brevibacterium sp. R8603A2. Next base: position 16,255 of record NZ_JALLGN010000001.1, on the reverse strand, counting down.
ACTCGATGAACTGGGCGAGCGGGCCGATGTAGCGCGACGCCTGCCGGGTGGCCGACACGATCTCCACGAGGTAGCGGCTGATCGCGGGGTCGATGTAGATGCTGCGCGCGTAGCGCTGGAGGGTGCGGACGTCCTCGAGGGTGCAGGCGGGCTCCGGCGGGCTGTCGATGTCGAACACCCCGGCGTCGAGTCGGCGCAGGATCTCGAGCTCTTCCGCCGGGCCCGGGTAGTCGAGCACATCCTTGATCATGAAGCGGTCGAGCTGTGCCTCGGGCAGCTGGTACGTGCCCTCCTGCTCGATCGGGTTCTGCGTGGCCATGACGAGGAAGGGGGAGGGGAGGTCGAACCGGGTGCCGCCGATCGTCGTCTGCTTCTCCTGCATCGCCTCGAGCATCGCGCTCTGCGTCTTGGCGCTCGAGCGGTTGATCTCGTCGAGGAGGACGATGTTCGCGTGCACCGGGCCGAGCTGGATCTCGAACCGGCCGGTGGAGGAGTTGTAGATCTGGGAGCCGATGATGTCGCTCGGCAGCAGGTCGGGGGTGCACTGGATGCGGGCGAACTCGCCGCCCACTGCGCCGGCGAGCGCGGCGGCCGCGGTGGTCTTCGCCAGACCCGGGACCGATTCGAGGAGGAGGTGGCCGCCGGTGAGCAGGCCCAGGGCGAGGGTCTCGCGCAGGCGCCCCTGGCCGACGACGAAGCGGTCGAGGTGCTTCTCCACGGAGGACAGGATCGTCGCGGCCTGGGTGATCTCCTGCGTGTTCGCCGGGTTGGGCTGGCTCATCGGGTGTCCTCTCGCGGGGCCGGTGCTCGTGCTGACGTTCGTGCTGCTGGCATTCGTGCTGTCGTGCGGCCTGGTGCTGTCGTGCGGGTGCGGTGCTGTCGTGCTGGGTGCGGTGGAGCGGGGAGATGCCGGTGCGGTGGGGACCGGTGATCCCAGACTAGACGGGGGCCCGGACGCGACGGGGCGGATGCTGTGACAGTCCGGTCACATGTGCTCGTCGATCGGACACAGGTGCTCCGACCCGGCACGGGAGCTCCGCCGCACCACCGCTGCTGCGGACCGGAAGCCCCGCTGCGACCCCGGTGCTCCGGTGCCCACCCCGACGGACTCCGACACACCCCGACACACCTGCGGGGAAGTTTTTACCTGTGGATTGTCGACCTCGGCCTGGGGACGGACGGTGGACGGAACCGGTGCCGCTGGACGTTGTCTGCGGACCTCCTCGGCCATCGTTCCAGGTGATGGAACCACACCGGTGTGATTCGCCTCCTGTGGACGGTGTCCGGGCGGCTGTGCACCCCCATGTGCACGGCGCCGCGCCGTGAGGAATGACACTGGTGTAACACACGATCTAGGGGTACTCTCGAGTGCAGACACAACATCTAGTGGTTGGCCCGCGGACGCGGAGAACCCGGCGCGGCTCCTGCGGAGACCGGCGGGCAGCCCTGGACGACAGCGAGAACAACCGTCTTCGGAGGACAGCAGAATGATCACCGTGTACACCAAGCCAGCCTGCGTGCAGTGCAACGCGACCTACCGCGCCCTCGATTCCAAGGGCATCGAATACCGCTCGGTCGACCTGAGCACGGACCCGAACGCCCTCGATGTCGTCAAGGCCATGGGATACATGCAGGCGCCCGTCGTCGTCACCGACAACGACCACTGGTCGGGCTTCCGCCCGGACAAGATCGCCGCGATCTCCTCCGGACAGGGTGCCGCCTCCGTCGTCGCATGAGATGCTCGTCGTCTATTACTCCAGCGGCTCGGAGTACACCCACCGGTTCGCCGGCAAGCTCAGGCATCCGAGCCTGCGCCTGCCGCTGCTGACCCGGTCGGACACCCCCATCGTGGGTGAGCCGTTCGTGCTCATCACCCCCACCTACGGCGCCGGCTCCAACCGCGGGGCGGTGCCCAAACAGGTCATCAAGTTCCTCAATGTCAGAGGCAACCGGGACAATCTCGTCGGAGTCATCGGTGCCGGGAACACGAACTTCGGCGAGGACTACTGCAGGGCCGCCCACCGGGTGGCCGACAAATGCCGGGTACCGCTGCTGTACCGGTTCGAACTCCTCGGCACCGAGGACGATGTCGAGAACGTCGACGAAGGATTGGATTCACTGTGTCAACGACTACGCACGACCGCGACCTAGAGGCGATCATCCGCGAGGACACCGACCTCGACTACCACGCCCTCAACGCGATGCTCAACCTCTACGATGCGGATGGCCGCATCCAGTTCGAGCGCGACAAGCAGGCCGCTCGCCAGTTCTTCCTCCAGTACGTCAACACCAACACGGTGTTCTTCCACGACCTCGAGGAGAAGCTGCGCTACCTCGTCGAGCACGACTACTACGAGAAGGAGGTGCTCGACCAGTACTCCTTCGCGTTCATCCAGCAGCTGTCCCAGGCGGCGTACCAGCACAAGTTCCGCTTCCAGACCTTTCTCGGCGCCTTCAAGTTCTACACCTCGTACACGCTCAAGACCTTCGACGGCAAGCGCTTCCTCGAGCGCTTCGAGGACCGCGTGGTCATGGTCGCGCTGTTCCTCGCCCGCGGTGACGAGAAGCTCGCGACCGCGCTCATGGAGGAGATCATCACCGGTCGCTTCCAGCCGGCCACCCCGACGTTCCTCAACGCCGGCAAGAAGCAGCGCGGCGAGCTCGTGTCGTGCTTCCTGCTGCGCATCGAGGACAACATGGAGTCGATCGGCCGCTCGATCAACTCCGCCCTGCAGCTGTCCAAGCGCGGCGGCGGTGTGGCCTTCTCGCTGACGAACATCCGGGAGTCCGGCGCGCCGATCAAGAAGATCGAGAACCAGTCCTCCGGCGTCATCCCGGTGATGAAGCTGCTCGAGGACTCCTTCTCCTACGCCAACCAGCTCGGCGCCCGCCAGGGTGCCGGCGCGGTGTACCTCAACGCCCACCACCCGGACATCTACCGGTTCCTCGACACCAAGCGCGAGAACGCCGATGAGAAGATCCGGATCAAGACGCTCAGCCTCGGCGTGGTCGTCCCCGACATCACCTTCGAGCTCGCGAAGACCAACGAGGACATGTACCTCTTCAGCCCGTACGACGTCGAGCAGGTCTACGGCGTGCCCTTCACCGAGATCTCGGTGACGGAGAAGTATCACGAGATGGTCGACGACGCGCGGATCAAGAAGTCGAAGATCAACGCCCGCGAGTTCTTCCAGACGCTCGCGGAGATCCAGTTCGAGTCCGGCTACCCATACATCATGTTCGAGGACACCGTGAACCGCGCCAACCCGATCGACGGCCGGATCACCATGTCGAACCTGTGCTCGGAGATCCTCCAGGTGTCGGAGCCGACGACCTACAACGCGGACCTGAGCTACGACCAGGTCGGCAAGGACATCTCCTGCAACCTCGGCTCGCTCAACATCGCGCTGACCATGGACTCGGAGAACTTCGGCCAGACGGTGGAGACCGCGATCCGCGGGCTCACCGCGGTGTCGGAGACCTCGGACATCGACTCGGTGCCCTCGATCGCCCGCGGCAACGACATGTCGCACGCGATCGGGCTGGGGCAGATGAACCTCCACGGGTACCTCGCCCGCGAGCGGATCCACTACGGATCCGAGGAGGGCCTCGACTTCACGAACATGTACTTCTACACCGTGGCCTACCACTGCGTGCGGGCCTCCATGGAGATCGCCAAGGAACGCGGGCGGACCTTCGCCGGCTTCGAGAAGTCGAAGTACGCCTCGGGCGAGTACTTCGACAAGTACACCGAGCAGGAGTGGGCACCGGCCACCGCGCGGATCGCCGAGCTGTTCGCCGAGGCCGGGGTGTCGATCCCGACGCAGCAGGACTGGGCCGAGCTCAAGGCGCAAGTCGCCGAGCACGGGATGTACAACCAGAACCTCCAGGCGGTGCCGCCGACCGGCTCGATCTCCTACATCAACAACTCGACCTCGTCGATCCACCCGGTCGCCTCGCGGATCGAGATCCGCAAGGAGGGCAAGATCGGCCGCGTGTACTACCCGGCGCCGTTCATGACGAACGACAACCTCGAGTACTACGAGGACGCGTACGAGATCGGCTACGAGAAGATCATCGACACCTACGCCGAGGCCACGAAGCACGTGGACCAGGGGCTGTCGCTGACGCTGTTCTTCAAGGACACCGCCACCACCCGCGACATCAACCGGGCGCAGATCTACGCCTGGCGCAAGGGCATCAAGACGATCTACTACATCCGGATCCGGCAGCTCGCGCTGCAGGGGACCGAGGTCGAGGGCTGCGTGTCCTGCATGCTCTGACCGACCAGGGCGCCGTGCGGCACCGCCGCGCGGCGCCCGCGGATCGGGCCGGGCCGAACGGACACACCCACATTCTTCAGGAGTATTCATGAGTGAGAAGCTCACCCTCGTGTCGCACGTCGACGCGATCAACTGGAACCGCATCGTCGACGACATCGACGGCGAGGTCTGGGACCGCCTGACGGCCAACTTCTGGCTGCCGGAGAAGGTGCCGCTGTCCAACGACGTGCAGTCGTGGGCGACGCTGACCGAGGACGAGAAGACGCTGACCATGCGCGTGTTCACCGGGCTCACCCTGCTCGACACGATCCAGGGCACGGTCGGCGCGGTGTCGCTCATCCCGGATGCGCTGACCCCGCACGAGGAGGCGGTGTACACGAACATCGCGTTCATGGAGAGCGTGCACGCGAAGTCGTACTCCTCGATCTTCTCGACGCTGGCCTCGACCCGGCAGATCGACGACGCCTTCCGCTGGTCGACGGAGAACCAGAGCCTGCAGCGCAAGGCCGACATCATCCTCAAGTACTACCGCGGGGACGATCCGCTCAAGCGCAAGGTCGCCTCGACCCTGCTCGAGTCGTTCCTCTTCTACTCCGGCTTCTACCTGCCGATGTACTGGTCGAGCCACGCCAAGCTCACCAACACCGCCGACCTCATCCGCCTCATCATCCGCGACGAGGCCGTCCACGGGTACTACATCGGCTACAAGTACCAGCGCGGGCTCGAGAAGGTCGACGACACGAAGAAGCAGGAGCTCAAGGACTACACCTACGAGCTGCTCTTCGAGCTCTACGAGAACGAGGTCCAGTACACCCACGACCTCTACGACCCGGTGGGCCTGGCGGAGGACGTCAAGAAGTTCCTCCACTACAACGCCAACAAGGCGCTGATGAACCTGGGCTACGAGGCGATGTTCCCCTCGAGCGTGACCGATGTGAACCCGGCGATCCTGTCGGCACTGTCGCCCAACGCGGATGAGAACCACGACTTCTTCTCCGGTTCGGGTTCCTCCTACGTCATCGGCAAGGCCGTCAACACCGAGGACGAAGACTGGGACTTCTGAGACCACCCCGATCCCGGGCCGGCGCCCCGCAGGACTGTTCACGCAGTCAGGCGGGGCGCTGTCGTTCGGTGAAACATCTACGATGTCCTACTTGGAGACGGGTCGACACTGTCGACGAACTGGCCGTCAACGGTGCCCCCATTCTCCGTGTCACAGGTAGCGTCTTGCCGCTTCGCGAATCTGATCGGCGAACGAGTACAGGTCGGTTACCCGATCCAGATCGCGCACATCTTCAGACTTGTCTTCCTTGATGAGACCGACCCGGAGTCGATCGGTGTTATTAAATCGAAGTCGGCAGACTGCCTTCCGGTTATTGTCATCGAACAGAATCGCGCAGTATGACTTCGCGTCACGGTAGTGAATGCGATTCGGATCAACGTCCTGAGCCACGATGGCCTGAATGATTCGGAAGGCCTGAAGTTCTTCCTCTGTAGTCTCAAGTCCGTCGACCAATTCGACCTGTTCTTCGGCGACGGTCGGTTCAGACGAAGAATCAGGCTCTTCGCCGTTGTCACTGAGGGCTGCCTTTAACCGATTGTTCACCTGATCCGAGATGAACTGATTGAGCCCCTTTCCCACCAGAGGGGTGAGCTGATCGCGGATTCGTTGGGTGAGTCGCCCAGGATAGATGCGCGAAATCACCAAGCTTGCCATGTCCCAAGAAATCTCCTTGGCTTCTCCGGCGAAGACCCGCTTGGCAGATGAAACGTACTTCAGTTCTTCTGCGGCGCCGAGGACTGAGTCGAGATCGAAGTTCTGCTTGCTGAGCTTCTCGATCTCCGGTACCAGCGCAGAATCGATGTCGTCGAGGTTCAGCTCGAGGAAAGGCTTCGAATCCATCTTGTTCGGCTCGTCGAGATCGGTATAGAAGCGGTACTCGTTGCCGTTCGTCAACACTGCAATCCGAGCAGTAGTGACATGGAAGTAGCGGAACAGTTGGGAGGCATTGTCGAGGTTTAGAGGTTCGCTGACCTTCTTGCACTCGATGAGTATCGCTACCTCGCCCTCATTGACGATTGCGAAATCAATCTTCTCGCCCTTCTTCAGGCCCACATCAGCTACAAATTCGGGGATGACCTCGTTGACGTCGAACACATCGAAGCCAAGCACATCCCTGATGAAAGGCATGATCAGCGTTGTCTTCGTCGCTTCTTCTGTCGCGATGCTCTCGCGTGTGTTCTTCAGTTTTCGAGCAATTAGTTGCAGCTGGTCACCGACACTGGTCATTGTGGGTCCTTCCGACGCGATAAGAGATGCTCCCAGGCTATCCCGAGCATCGGCTCCTGAAGCTCTGTGCTTCATATCCGGCATCGCACTTCTCGTTCCTACCTCAAAAAAGTCTCTGGCTTTGTGGTCGCCTCATAGCTTGAAACCTGTTTGACTGGGCTTCATGCCATCCATGCGGGTCACCATCGACGGCGAGGTGTTCGCGATCGCCCGGCGCGCGGACGGCACCGTGGACCACGACTGGCTCTGCGGGCCGAATCCCGGGTACGGGTTCTCCGGCAGCCCGATCGTCAGTCGGCCCACCCCGGATGACCACCTCGTGGAGATCCGTGCGTTCCTCCTAGAGATCGATCCGCGGACCGGCATCCACCGCGATGACAAGGACGCCGCCGAGGTCGACAACCGGCACGGCTCCGGGACCGGCTAAGACGCAGCTGGCGCGGCGCCTCCGGTACCCTGCCCTCTGTGCGTCAGTGCGTCCGTGCGCCCGGATATGATGCACAGCACATCGGTTCCCGCCTGATCCCCAGGCCTGCCCGAGTCCGCTCCGGAGGTACCCGTGCTCGTCGTCATCGTTCCGATCGCCCTGCTGTTCCTCGTCGCGCTCGTCAGACGGATCCCCCTCATCGGCGGGGACATCCGAGCGGCACTCCTCATCGCCGGCGTGGCGGCCGCGCTGATCGGAGGGGTGGGCCCGGGGGAGTTCGCGCTCGGCGTGGTCGACGGCGTCGACAAGCTCGCCTGGGTCATGGCGCTGAGTCTGTTCGGCGCGATCTATGCCGAATCGCAGGTGCGGCTCGGCACGATGACCGCGGTCCTCGACACCCTGCGCAGCCTGTTCGGGAACTCGCCCAAAGGCCTCATCGCAGCGATCTTCATCACTCTGACCCTCGCCGGCTCCCTGCTCGGCGACGCGATCGCCGCCGCCACCGTCATCGGCTTCCTCGTCATCACCGCGCTCGCCGAGCTCAAGGTCAAGCCCGAGCAGATCGCGATGATGATCATGGTCGGTGCCTCGATCGGTTCGATCATGCCGCCGATCGCGCAGGCGGTCTTCCTCTCCGCCTCCCTCGTCGGGACCGACCCGGGCCCCGTCGTCCTCATCGCCTACATCACCGTGACCATCGCCCTCGTCCTCGCGATCCTCGAATCCTTCCGCTTCGTGAAGGGCCGTACCCTGCCGCCCGAGCTGCGTCCCAGCGAACCGCTGGGCACGATGCTCGGCCGCACCTGGCCGGTGTTCGGGCCGCTCGCCGTGCTCATCGCCATCGTCATCCTCAACAGCGGCTTCGGCCTCAACGTCTTCACCGCGGTGCCCGGCCTCGGCGGACTCGTCGCCACGCTCGAGACCGTGCCGGTCGTCAAGGGACTCGTCCACGTCGTCGTGCTCGCGATCATCGTCTCCACCCTCGTCACCCTGTGCTACCCCCGTGCCCGTCGGCAGGCCGGCAGCATCGTCGCGACCGGCCTCGGGAACGTGCGCCAGACACTGCTCATCCAGCTCTGCGCCGGCTTCATGGTCGGGATGTTCTACGCCTCCGGCGCGGTGGATCAGGTCTCCGCGGCCGCCGAGGGCCTCGACTCCCAGGCGGTGGCATTCGGCGGGTTCATCGGTCTCGCGGTGCTCGGCATGCTCACCGGCTCGCAGACCACCGCGCAGACGGTCGTCATCCCGTTCGCCGCCCCCATCCTGCTCGCCTCGGCCGCCGACCCGGTGAACGTGGCCCTCGGTGCCTCGCACATCGCCTCGGGAGCGCAGAACCTCCCACCGGTGGGGCTCACCGCCTTCGTCGTGTGCGGGCTCGTCGGTGCGACGCTCAAGACGAAGGTCGATCCGGTGAAGACGATGCTCCTCGCACTGCCGAACTCGCTCTACTTCATGCTCGTCGGCCTCGTGTTCTGGCTCCTCTGAGCAGGCGACCGCCCATCTCAGTCGGCGCTGCGCTCATCAGCGCCGGCGGCCCGCTCATCAGCGCCGGCGGCCCGCTCATCAGCGCCGGCGGCCCGCTCATCCGAGCCGGCGGCCGGCGGGATCCTCTCCGTCGGCCTCCGACGCGGGGCCGCCGCGTCCAGGAAGAGCTGAGCGCGCCTCGGCGACCCGGGCCACTCCCACCCCGACGAGCGACACCACGACGCCGGCCACCTGGAGGAGGGTGAGGGTGTCGCCGAACAGCAGGTACGTCTGCACGGCGGCGAGCGGCGGGGCGGCGAGCACGACGATCGCCACGGTCGTCGGGGAGGTCGTGCGCACGAGGTGGAGCATGAGCGCCATCCCGACGACGGAGATCCCGAGCACCGACCATGCGAGCGCGCCGAACAGCTGCAGGCTCGGCCCGGGCAGGCGCTCGCCGAGCAGGAGCGCAGCGAGCACGGCGACGAGCGCGCCGCCTGTCATCTGCCAGGCGAGCGAGGGCAGCATCGCCGCGGTGCGCACGCGCGGCTGGAGCATTGTGCCGATCGTCAGCCCGGTGATCGCGAGCACGGCGAGGACGAGGAGGAGCCCGGTGATCGCACCGCTGCGCATCCCGGGGCCGAGCACGAGCACGAGCCCGGTGAGCGACACGGCGATGCCGAGGACGACGGTGACCCGCGGTGCTCGGCGGGTGAGCAGCGCGACGACGAGCACGGTGAGCACCGGCTGCCAGCCGCCGAACAGGGCCATGATGCCGGCCGGCAGTCCGTCGGCGATCGCGATGTAGACGAGGCACAGGTACACGCCGTTGACGAGCGCGCCGATCCCCAGGTGCGCCCCGACGGTGCGGGCATCCGGCATCGGCGGGCGCCGGATCGCGCACACGGCGAAGAGGAGCACCGCGGCGATCCCGAACCGCAGCGCGAGGAAGACGTTGGGCTCCGCGGCGCCGTGGATGAACCGGCCGACGACGAAACCCGTCGACCAGATGAAGGCGAACGCCGCCGCGGCGAGGACTCCCATGGGCTCAGCCTAGAGCCCGGCCATCGCGGCGACGGCAGCGGCGGCGGGACTCAGTCGCCGAGGCGCGCGAAGAGGTCCTTCTTCGCCTGCTCGAACTCGTCGGCCAGGCGTGCGACGAGGTCCGCGGTCGGGAGCGATTCGGTGATCGCGCCGACACCCTGGCCCGAGCCCCAGATGTCCTTCCAGGCCTTGGCCTCGGTGTTGCCGCCGGAGCCGAAGTTCATCTTCGAGGTATCGGACTCCGGGAGGTCGTTCGGATCGAGGCCGGCCGCCTCGATCGATCCGCGCAGGTAGTTGCCGTGGACGCCGGTGAACAGGTTGGAATACACGATGTCGTCGGCCCCGGACTCGACGATCATCTTCCGGTAGCCGTCCTGGATGTTCGCCTCCGGGGTGGAGAGGAAGGCGGAGCCGATGTATGCGAAGTCCGCGCCTGTGGCGAGGGCGGCGAGGACCGACTGGCCGTGGGCGATCGCGCCGGACAGGGCGATCGGTCCGTCGAACCAGGCACGGATCTCGCGCATGAGAGCGAACGGCGACTGCGGTCCGGCATGCCCGCCGGCGCCGGCGGCGACGGGGATGAGGCCGTCGGCGCCCTTCTCGATCGCCTTGTGGGCGAACCGGTTGTTGATGACGTCGTGGAGCACCGCACCGCCGTAGGAGTGGACGGCCTCGTACACGTCCTCGCGCGCGCCGAGCGAGGTGATGACGAGCGGCACCTCGTGCTTGACGACGAGCTCGAGGTCCTCCTCAAGGCGGTTGTTCGTCTTGTGGACGATGAGGTTCGCGGCGAAGGTGCCCACGGGCTCGCCCGGATGGGCCTTGGCATAGGCCTCGTTGGACTCCCGTATGTCGTGGAACCACTCGTCGAGCATCGGCAGCGGGCGGGCGTTGAGCGTGGGGAACGCCCCGATCACGCCGGCCTGGCACTGGGCCTTGACGAGCTCCGGTCCGGATGCGATGAACTGCGGGGATGCGATGACGGGCAGTCGCAGCGGGCGGGTGAGCACCTCGGGCAGAGCCATGAGTTCTCCTCAGAATGTCGACGATGGCGCGGGCGTCCGCGGACGCCTCTCCTCTAGGACTTTAACGCAACTGCATGGAAGGTGAAAGAGTCAGGGCTGACTGAATGCGACGTTCCCCCAGGTCGATGTTCTGACCTGGGGGAACTTTCGGCGCACCTGGGTGAGCCGCGAGGTGTGCGTTCGTGCGCATCGGCGAACGAACGTCCGGTACACGACAGGGCGCCGCGTGGGCGGAGCGGGCCGACCGCGGTCGTGCCGTGCCCCGGGCCGCGCAGCCGCCGGCTCAGGTGTGGGTGAAGCCCGGCTCGCGCTTCTCGACGAAGGCGGCCATGCCCTCGCTCTGATCGTTCGTCGCGAGCGAGGCGTGGAACAGCCGGCGCTCGTAGCGCAGCCCCTGCTCGAGCGTGGTCTCGAAGGCGACGTTGATCGCCTCCTTGACCATCGCCGAGGCGATCTGCGACTTCGCCGCGATCGTCGCGGCGATCTCCTTCGCCTCGTCGAGCAGCTGCTCGTGCTCGACGACGCGGGCGACGAGCCCGGAGCGCTCGGCCTCCTCGGCGCCGATCATGCGGCCGGTGAGGCACAGGTCCATCGCCTTGGCCTTGCCGATCGCACGGGTCAGTCGTTGGGAGCCGCCCATCCCGGGGAGCACCCCGAGGTTGATCTCGGGCTGGCCGAACTTCGCCTTGGTCGAGGCGACGAGGATGTCGCACATCATCGCGAGCTCGCAGCCGCCGCCGAGCGCGAAGCCGTTGACCGCGGCGATGATCGGCACCCGGACCTCGGACAGGCGGGTCCACCCGGCGAACCAATCGGCCTTGTACGCGGTCGCGAAGTCGAGGCTCTGCATCTCCTTGATGTCGGCTCCGGCGGCGAACGCGCGGTCCGCGCCGGTGATGATGATCGCCGACACCTCGGGATCGGCATCGAGCTGCGTGGCGGCCGCGGTGACGTCGGTGAGCACCTGCAGATTCAGCGCGTTGAGGGCCTTGGGGCGGTTGAGGGTGATGATGCCGTAGCCCTCACCCTTCTCCACGAGCACGGTGTCGAAATCGGTCATGGGAAGACCGTCCTCTCCTGTTCGGTGTCGAGAATGGCCCGGATCTCGTCCTCGGTGATCCCGGCCAGCGTGGGCGGGTCCCACTGCGGATTGCGGTCCTTGTCGATGACCTGGGCGCGGATGCCCTCGGTGAGGTCGGGCCGCCGACCGATCTCCGAGGCGGCGCGGAGATCCCGTTCGAGGACCTCCTCGAGCTTCATGTCCTTCGCGGTGCGGATCATCTCGAAGGTCACCGCGAGCGAGCGCGGGGACTTCGTCCCGAGCAGCTCCGCCGTCTTCTGCGCGTCCTCGTTCGGGTGCTGCCGCAGCCGGTCGATGATCTCGACGACGGAGTCGGCGGAGAAGCACGCGGCGATCCACCCCTCGGCCACGGAGAGCTCGTTCTCGGGGGCCTCCTCGGCGAAGCGGGCGATGACCGTGTCGACGGCGAAGGCCTCGGCCTCGAGGGCCTCGACGAGCTCGGGGATCCGGTCGCGGTCGATGTACGTGTCCGCGAGGCCGTAGGCGATCGCCGCTCCGGGTCCGACCGGTTGGCCGGTCAGTCCCATGTACATCCCGACCTCGCTCGGGAGCTGCGCGAGCAGGTAGGTGCCGCCGACGTCGGGGAACAGCCCGATCCCGGTCTCCGGCATGCCCACCTTGGTGGTCTCGGTGACCAGCCGGTGCGAGCCGTGGACGGAGACGCCCACGCCGCCGCCCATGGTGATGCCGTCGAGGATCGCGACGTAGGGCTTCGGGTACTCGGCGATGAGGTGGTTCATCGCGTACTCGTCGGCCCAGAAGGTCATGTTGCCGGCGTTCGCGCCCTCCGTGAGGTCGCGATGGATCGCCTTGATGTCACCTCCCGCGCACAGTCCGCGCTCGCCGCGGCCGGTGATGAGCACCGCCGCAACCTGGGTGTCCGTGGCCCACTGCCGCAGCGCCCGGTCGATCGTCTGCACCATGTCGGTGGACAGGGCGTTGATCGCCTTGGGCTTGTTGAGTTCGATGCGACCGAGCGCACCGACTGTTCGAATGATGACTGTCGCCTCGTCATCGGGGGAGGTCGTCATTTATCCCACTCCTGTGCTCTTGCGGGAGATGATCACCCGCATGATCTCGTTCGTGCCTTCGAGGATCTGGTGGACCCGCAGATCGCGGACCAGCTTCTCGATTCCATACTCTGTCAGATATCCGTAGCCGCCGAACAGCTGCAGGGCGTCGTTGGCGACGTCGAACCCGGTGTCGGTCGCGGTGAGCTTCGCCATCGCGGACAGCAGCGAGGTATTCGGATCGCCGGCGTCGTAGGCTGCGGCCGCGCGCCACATCAGGGAGCGGGCGGACTCGAGGCGGGCCTGCATGTCGGCCAGTGTGAAGCGCAGCGCCTGGAACCCGGTGAGCTCGGTGCCGAAGGCCTGCCGCTCGCCCATGTAGGTGATCGCCTTCTCGAGCGCGGACTGGCCGCCGCCGAGCGAGCAGGCGCCGATGTTGAGGCGGCCGCCGTCGAGGCCGGACATCGCGATCTTGAATCCCTGTCCCTCCTCGCCGATGAGGTTCTCCGCCGGCACGCTGACGTTCTCCATGAACACCTGGCGGGTGGGCTGAGCGCGCCACCCCATCTTCTTCTCGTTGGCGCCGAAGGTCAGGCCCTCCATGCCCTTCTCGAGGACGAAGGTCGAGATCCCGCGCGCGCCCTCCTGCCCGGTCCGGGCCATGACGAGGTAGATCTCCGATTCGCCGGCGCCGGAGATGAACTGCTTGACGCCGTTGAGCACGTAGCGGTCGCCGTCGCGGCGGGCGGTGGTGCGCAGGGCGGCGGCATCGGAGCCGGCATTGGGCTCGGTAAGGCAGTAGCTGCCGAGCGCCTCGAACGAGGTCAGCGGCGTGAGCCACTTCGCCTGCTGCTCGGGGGACGCGTACTTGTCGAGCATCCAGGCGACCATGTTGTGGATCGAGATGTAGCTCGCCACGGAGGGGCAGGCGGTGGAGAGGGCTTCGAAGATCAGTGCGGCGTCCATCCGGCCCAGGCCGGAGCCGCCGTTCTCCTCGCGCACGTAGATCCCGCCCATCCCGAGCTCTGCGGTGCGCTTGATGACATCGACGGGGAAGTGGTGCTCGGCGTCCCAGTCGAGGGCATGGGGGGCGATCTCGGCGTCGGCGAACTCCCGGCACATGCCGGCGAGCTCGATCTGGTCCTCGGTGAGCCCGAAGGTCAGGGCAGCTGCGGTGCTGCGTGCCATGGCGACTCCTTCTGTTCGGTGTGGCGGCCTGCTGTTCGGTGTGGCGGCCTGTTCGGTGTGGCGGCGATCACGGCCAGTCTAGACGCGAATACTTGGACGTCCAACTAATTCTGGATGGACCCGAGATGGCCCGAGGGGAGGGGTCGCGGGGGAGCGGCAGTGCGGAGGGCGCCGGGCGCGGCCGCCGCGTGCCGGGCCCGGTCAGGCCTCGGGTTCGAGCCCGGCGCGCAGGGCGGCGAGGTCGCCGAGGAGGCGCTGCAGCGGCGCGGCCTCGAGGCCGGGGGAGTCGAACACCTCGGCGTTGAGCGCGGCGGTCGCCCGGGCCGCGAGCGTGCGACCGGCCTCGGTGATCTCCACGAGGGTGGTCCGCCCGTCGGCGGGGTGCGGCCGCCGGGCGGCGAGGCCCGCTGCCTCGAGCCGGTCGACGGAGTTCGTCGTCGACGTGGCATGGACCTGCAGACGCTTGGTGATCTTGTTCATCGGCAGCGAGCCGCGGCGGGTGAAGGAGAGGAGCGCGAGCACCTCGTACCGGGAGAAGGTCAGGGCGAACGGCTTGAGGGTGCGATCGACGCGGGCGAGGAGGAGCTGGTGGGCGCGCATGATCGAGGTCACCAGCGTCATGCCGTCGGCGGAATCGGACCAGCCGTGCGCGAGCCACTGCTTGCGCGACTCCTCGATGGGATCGAACTCTGCGCGCATCGACCGTCCCCTCACCTTCGTCGTCTCCGCCGTCCCGGCAGTCTTCGCTGTTCCGGCTGTCTCCGTCGAGCAGCTCTCTCCGCTGCGTCGCTCGGCCGGATCCTTCGCCGCCGTCCAGTCTAGTGAAACACCCGGGGGAGCGATGATCGCGGTGCGCGGCTCCGGTGCGCAGCAGCGCCGGCGCAGGCCGGTCCAGGGTGAGGGGCCGGTGCACAGCAGTGCCCGCGCAGCCCGGTGTGGGGTGAGGGGCCGGTGCAGACCGGTGTGGGGTGAGAGGATGGCGCCATGTGCGGACGACTGAATATGCACCTCGATCCGACCGACCTCGTCGACGAGCTCGACATCGACACCGTGGGATATCGATTCGCTCCCCGGTACAACGTGCCGCCCGGTGCGGTCCTGCCCATCATCATCGACCGGCCGGCGGAGTCCGGTGAGCTCGTCCGCCGCCTCGAATCCGCGCGCTGGGGGCTCGTGCCGGGGTGGGCGAAGGAGGAGAAGATCGGCTTCCGGGCCTTCAACGCGCGGTCGGAGACGGTGGAGTCGAAGCCGATGTTCCGCTCCGCGTTCGCCCGCCAGCGCTGCGCAGTGCCCGTCGGGGGCTATTACGAATGGCAGACGGACGCATCGGGCACCAAGACGCCCTGGCTCATGCAGGCCGCGGACGGCCCGCTCTTCATGGCCGGCCTCTTCGAGTTCCGCAAGCAGGTCTCCGCCGGCGCCGAGGCCGACGCGACTGCCGGCCCGGGACCCTCGGACCCGGCGGTGCAGGACGGCTGGCTGGTGTCGACGACGATCATCACCGCGCCGGCCGCCGGCCACCTCGCCGAGGTCCACGACCGGATGCCGGTGATGATCACCGCCACAGACATCAACGCGTGGGCTGATCCGACAGCGGGCAAGGACGAGGCGCAGGAACTCCTCCGCACGCTCGTCGACGGCTTCGATCCGAACCGGGTCGAGCGCTACCGGGTCGATCGAGCCGTGGGCAACGTCCGGAACCAGTCCGCCGACCTCATGGCGCCCGTCGACGAGATGCGGGTCCACTGACCGGGTGCGAGCCCCCGCTCGAGGCGCGGATCCGGGGTTGCGGGACACGCACCGCCGGCCGATTTGCATCGCCGGGCGGAGCTCGTCTAGAGTCATCTCTGTTGCTCGACGGAAACACCGAAGCGAGCGGGCCGGATCGGTCGGATACGAACCGATCACAGCGCCCCGCTTCCACTGGAACGGCAGAAGAGCACACTGCTCGAAGGAATGCAGCACGGGATCAACCGGAACGCGGACCGAGTGGCGCAGATCACGGAAATACGATTTGCAAAGCACGATCGAAACGATCTAGAGTAGGTAATCGTTCGCCTCACGGAGACCGCCTCACGGCAGGACCGGAGCGGACGAATCCGACAGAAGAACCTGATCGCCGGCAGCGCGCCGGATTGACAGACTGAAGTCGGATGGTAAGATGGGCAAGTTGCCTCGACGAGGCCGGCGCTGCCGGCCGGATCGAAGTGCGTCTGTTCTTTGAGAACTCAATAGCGTGTTTGTTTGTTTTTGTGATGCCAGTTTTTTTGTTGTAACTGGTTGATTGAAAATTTGGTGGAGAAATCATTTTCTCTGTCTTTTTCTTTTGGCTGGGATTGTATTTTTCTTATGGAGAGTTTGATCCTGGCTCAGGACGAACGCTGGCGGCGTGCTTAACACATGCAAGTCGAACGCTGAAGCCTGCAGCTTGCTGTGGGTGGAT